>NZ_CADEPJ010000074.1 GCF_902829245.1 Comamonas jiangduensis
GCCCATACCGTGGAACATCACCCAGCTCACCGGCATCAACACGGCCATGCTGCAGGCCGCGCCACCCGCGGAGGCAGTGATGCGCGAGGCCGCCGCCTTTGTGGGCACCATGCCCATGGTGGCGCACAACGCTTCGTTTGACAGCAAGTTCTGGGTGGATGAGCTGCAGCGCGCCGGGTGCGCAGCCCCTCAGCCCTTTGCCTGCACGGTGCTGCTGTCGCGCCGCCTGTACCCGCAAGCGCCCAGCCATGCGCTGGGGCGCATCGTGCGCTTTTTGGATTTACCACCCGCCGACAAGGCCCACCGTGCCTTGGCCGATGCGCAAATGACGGCCCACCTGCTGCTGCGCATGCAGCAAGATCTGCAAACCCGCTGGCACATTCCGCAGCCAGCACACCGCCTGCTGCAGCACATTCAAAGCTGCCAGCGCCAGCACGTGCCCGCCTTGCTGCAGCGCACCAGTGAACTGCAAACCCAGCCCCAGCTGCCGGGCATGCTGGATGCCTGAAAGCGTGCAGCGCGCCTGAGGGAAATTCACACCACCCAGCCCGTCTTCGAGGTGCGGTTGAGATTGCGATCGCGATTTCGATGGCGATCAGGCCATGCCAAGACGTACCAAGGCAGATGCGGCAATTTCTTATTGCATAGCTTGCAGCGCTTGCACATCAAGCACTTCCGATGCATTGAATACTGAAATCCAATAAATACAAGCGCTAGCAGCTATCTTTTTTAAGAATGGCTCTCAAGCAATCGCGCCTTCTTGCTGCAACAGCTGTTGCTTGCGCGCAATGCCCCAGCGGTAGCCACCCCAGCCGCCATCGCTGCGCAGCACGCGGTGGCAGGGCACCAGTACCGCCAGCGGGTTGGCCGCGCAGGCACCGGCCACGGCACGCACGGCCTGCGGCTGGCCTATGGCCTGGGCCAGCTCGGTATAGCTGCGGGTTTGCCCCGCCGGAATGCCGCGCAAGGCCTTCCACACTTTGCGCTGAAATTCCGTGCCGCCCAGCACATCCAGCGGCACCACATGCTGCAAGCTGGGGTGCGCCAAAATTTCCAGGACGGTATCGCTCCAGCGCTGCAGCACAGGGCCGCCGGTGTCCAGCTGCGCCTGCGGATAGCGCTGCTGCAAGTCACTAATCAACTGGGTTTTATCGTCGCCCAGCAACACCGCTGCAATCCCTTTGGACGTAGCCGCCACCAAAACCTGCCCGAGCGGGCACACACGCACGGTGTAATGCAAAACTAAAGGTGTAGCGGGTGTGGAAGTGCGTGTGCTCATAACCACCACTTTATGCCTGCGGCACCGGCTCGCCAAGGGCAAATCCCTACACCGTGGTGACAGTTGCCGCAGCCGCTCAGCGCTACGCTTGCCGCCAGGAGATGCCACTGTGCCCGAGACCCCATCCACCACCTCACACCGCAGCGTTTTGCAACGCCAACTCTGGATCATGCTGCTGGCATTGCTCAGCGGCTTTGCACTGAGCCAAGCTTTTCGCACCATCACCGCCATCTTGGCCCAGGGCCTGCAGCAGGACTTTGGTATCAGCGCCAGCTCATTGGGCGCGTTTGCCGGGCTGTTTGGCCTGTCGTTCGGCATCGCCCAACTGCTGATGGGCATTGGCATGGATTTGTACGGCCTGCGCCGTACCGTGCTGTGTGCCTTTCCGTTCGCCACGCTGGGCGCCATGGTCTCCGCCGCAGCCCCCAGCTACGGTTGGCTGATGCTGGGCCAGTTGATGATTGGCGTGGGCTGCTCCCCAGCTTTTCTCGCTTGCACCATTTTTATTGCCCGTCACTTCCCGGCAGAGCGGTTTGCGTTTTTCTCGGGCCTGTCGATGGGCGTGGGCGGACTGGGTTTGCTGTTCACCGGCAGTCCCCTGGCGTGGGTGGTGGAAGCAGGCGGCTGGCGCAGTGGTTTTGGCTGCTGAGCATCATGTGCGCGCTGTCCTGGGTGCTCATTTTTGCAAAGTGCATGAGCCTGCGCTCCCCAGTACCAAGGCTGGCACCCCTGAAACATGGGGCTCCGCCTTTATGCGCATGGCAGAGTTGCTGACACTGCCCCACACCTGGGGCACGCTGGTGCTGGGCATGTCGTGCTACGCAGCCTTCTTGTCGTTGCGCGGGCTGTGGATTGGCCCCTTGATGATGGATCGCCATGGCTTGAGCTTGGTGCACAGCGGGCACGTTGCGTTTGTTATGTCCTTGATCTCGCTGTTCACCCCGGCGATTTTTGGACGTCTCGACCCGGGCACCCTGGCGCGGCGCCAGTGGCTGGCGAATTTTTCGCTGTGCATGGCTGCCCTGTTTGTGATGCTGGGCCTGTGGCACAGCACCATCGGCAACATCGCCATCGTGATTGCCATGGCCATGCTGTCGGGCTACGGCTTGCTGCAATACGCCGATGTGCGCGCCTCCTACCCCGACCACATGACCGGGCGTGCGCTGTCGCTGTTTACCATGTCCATGTTTTTGGGCGTGGCCCTGATGCAGTGGTTTACCGGGGTGGTCGCCGCATGGGCCGCCCAACACGGCTGGGAAAGCTACACGGCCGTCGCCCTGACGATTGCGATCTGGCTGATGATCGCATCGACCGCCTATCGCTGGCTGCCCGCCTCGCCCTTGCTGCTTCGCAGCAAGGTCTGAGAACTTACAAGATGCTGGCGCTAGAGCCTTCGCCGCTGTAGAGCCAGGGCACATCCATCAACCGGCTGCCCAACATGCCCATGGCCAGATCGCGTCCCCAGCGTACCGGGCCGGTGGCGTGGAAAATGTTGCCGTTGCGAATAGAGCGCGCTTGCACACGGGCATTGCGCTCCCAACGATTGAGGGCATAGCGGCGCAAGCGCAAGCCGATGTCCAAGTCATCCATCGCCAAAGCACGCTGCAACTCTGCCGCATCTTCAATCGCCATACCCGCGCCTTGCGCCAAATAAGGGCGCATGGGGTGCGCAGCATCACCAATCAAGCCGACCAAACCCTGGGCCATGGCATCAGGGCCTTGAATGGGCGCACGGTCAGACAGCGGCCACAAGCGCCACTGGGCACCTGCGGCAGGCACACTGCGGATCAAATCTTGCAGATTGCTGCTGCAATCTGCCAGCGCTTGCTCCAGCACCTGCGCATTGGCCGCATGGTCCCACTGCTCCAAATCCTGGGGTACAGGGCCTTCAACAATGACCACGATGTTCATCATTTCGCCACGCCGTACCGGGTAATGCACGGCATGCATGCGAGGGCCCAGCCACACCGTCACTTCATTGCTGCGCCACCCCACCGGAATGTCTGCCATGGGCAGCAAGGCCCGGTAGGCCAAATGACCCGAGACCCGGGGACGGCTGGGATCGCCGAGCACTGCTGCGCGCAACTTGCTCCACACCCCATCGGCCAGCATGAGGGCATCGCCCTCCACCACCTTGTTGGCGGAAGTGCGTATGGTGGTCACGCGCTCCGTGCCCAGCAGCTCGGTGACTTCTTGCCCGGGATTGATATAAATATCAGCCCGTTCTTGGGCTGCGCTGTGCAAGACCGCATGCAAGTCTGCGCGGTGAATCGTGACATAGGCGGCTCCGTAACGCTCCACCATGGATTGCCCCAGCGGCGCACTGGCCAGCACACGCCCGCTCAGTGCACTGCGTGCCACCAATTGCTGCGGCACTGCAGCGACCTGTTGCAGGGCTTTTTGCAAGCCCCAGGCCTGCAAACGACGCACCACATTCGGCCCCAGCTGAACACCGGCACCCACTTCAGAAAACACGGCCGTCCGTTCAAACAAGCGTGCATCCCAGCCAGCGTGCGATGCGCCCAACGCTGCAGCCATGCCGGCAATGCCACCACCTGCGATCAATACTTGTTTTTTCATGGCGCAAATTGTGGCGCTGAAACAGGGTGCCCAGAAGCCTCCAAAGCAAAAGAACGCTGATGCGCAGCAAACACTGCCCACAAATGAAGCAACACCCCAAGCTTTAGGAAATGCGTGCCACTTCCTTGGCGTCACATGAGGCATATATCTGCGCCGCAAAGCACCGCTTACCCATCACCATCAGTCCACCATCAAAAAAGCCTGCTTTCGCAGGCTTGGATGAGATGCGCAAGCTGGTGATTAAATTTCAAACTTGCTGCGATCTTGGTCTTGAATCCACTTGGGTGCTTTGCCACGCCCCGTCCATGTTTCACCGGTTGCAGGATTTTTGTACTTAGGTGGTACCTTGCTTCCGGCACCACCTGCGCGAACCGCACGCGCAGGGCTGAATATGTCTGCTGCCGTCAATTCATACTCATCCACCAAAGCACGCACCTTGCTCACGGCTTCCGCCAATTCACGCTTACGTGCATCTTGAATTTGCTTTTCGAGTTCTTCGCGCTGTTTCAAAAGTTCTTTATAAGAGCTCATGGAGGAATTCCTTTCTGTAAGTTCTTGATTATAGAGATAGAAAATTTTTGCATAAACCGTTAAGGAAAAAATTATTCCAAATGTTTTGATATTCCAAAGACAGACCATCATTCCTGCGAAAACATTTTTAGCTTGAATGCACGGCGCTTGAAGCGATTCGCACTGGGCCTAAAATCTCGCACAAGCATTTAATGTATTGGCACTACACTGCCAATACACAGCAAGGAAATACAAAGAGTGTCCACTTACTTAATCGGTGATGTTCAAGGCTGTCATGGGGCTCTCACCAGGCTTCTCAACCACATCTCCTTCTCCCCCAGCCGAGATACCGTCTATTTGCTCGGCGACCTGATCAACCGCGGCCCTGAATCCGTAGAAGTCTTGCGCTATTGCATGGAATTGGGAGATGCGATTAAGCCTCTGCTTGGAAACCATGATCTGCATTTACTTGCCAGTGCCTATGGCGTGCGCAAACCCGGTAAACGAGATACTTTGCAAAGTATTTTGAATGCACCCGATCGCGCCGCTTTGCTGCACTGGATTTCCCAGCAGCCATTAGCCAGATCAATTCAAAATCCGCAGGGGCAACGATTATTGATGGTGCATGCAGGCGTATTACCGCAATGGAGCTTGGAAGAGACATTACAACTGGCCGATGAAGTCCACCAACAAATCAAGGGAGAAGCACTGCCCCAGTTTCTGATGCACATGTATGGCAATCTGCCCAACCACTGGGATAACAGTTTCACCGGCAGCGACAGAAACCGCGTCATTGTGAATGCACTCACGCGCATTCGATTTTGCACGGCGCAAGGGGCAATGGACTTTGAAAGCTCTGAGGCTGCAGATGCAGCGCCAACAGGTCTGATGCCCTGGTTTGACTGCCCCGATCGCAAAACCGCCCAAGACATCGTGGCTTTCGGCCATTGGTCAACACTGGGCTTGGTGAACCAGCCTAACCTGATGGCCTTGGATACAGGCTGCGTCTGGGTGGCTGCCTCAGCGCGATGGAATTGAGCTGACTTCCGCGAACGCCAGCTCCACCAGATTCATTGCGAGCAAGCACAAAAACCAGGTTAGGCGTTGCCATAAAAAACCACGGCATGCCGTGGTTTTTTATGAATCCTGAAAGCTAGACGCTGCCCATGGGCTTAAACAGTGCAGCAACCTTGCGCTTGGGCTTGGTGCCCAGCGCTGCTTTGCCGCAGCCTTTACCGCATCCCATGCGGGTACGTGGGTTTCACTGGCCTCATAAGGTTTGTCAAAGAAAGGATCTGCATGTGCGCTGCGCACTGGGCGCGCACCACGCACTGGGCGCGTGCCATAGGCAGATGCACTGCGTTGCACCTCTTCGCGCCCTGGCGCATCACGCTGCGGCTCCCGCTCACGGAAACGACGCGATTCAGGCAGTTGCAGTGTTTCAACGTTGATCTTTTTCTTGATCAACTTCTCAATCTCAGACACCAACTTGCTATCCGAGTTGCCCACCAGGGTCACCGCCAAACCGGTGGCACCCGCGCGGCCTGTACGGCCAATCCGGTGCACATAGTCTTCGGCGTTGAACGGTACGTCGTAGTTAAATACGGCGGGCACATCCTTGATGTCCAAACCGCGCGCGGCCACATCGGTACACACCAGCAAATCAACTTCACCTTGCTTAAAGGCTTCCAGCGCTTTCAGACGCTCATCTTGGCTCTTGTCACCATGCATGGCTGCTGCACGATAGCCATCACGCTCCAGAGCACGTGTCAAACGGGCACAGCCGAGCTTGCTGTTGGAGAAAATGAACGCTTGGCGAATGCCTTTTTCACGCAGGACCTGCTGGATCGCGCGGCGCTTGTCATCGTCATTGGCGCTGTAAAAGCGCTGCTCCACCAAAGATGCCGTCTCATTGGGACGCGCAACTTCAATCGTGACGGGGTCTTGCAAGTAACTGCCGGCCAAGCGCTTGATTTCTGGGGAGAAAGTAGCACTGAACAGCAGTGTGGTACGGGTCTTGGGCAAGTGGCTCAAGATGCGCTGCAAATCGGGCAGGAAACCGATGTCCAGCATACGGTCTGCCTCATCCAGCACCACATATTCCACTTGATTGAGCGCCACGTTCTTGGCTTCAATATGGTCAAGCAGGCGGCCCGGTGTCGCCACCAATACTTCCACACCTTTTTTCAGCTCGAGGGTCTGGGGCTTCATGTCCATGCCGCCAAAAACCACCATGCTGCGCAGCTTGGTGTGCTTGGCATACAAGGCGATTTGCTGTGCAACCTGGTCTGCCAGCTCGCGGGTGGGCAAAAGCACCAGGGCACGCACAGGATGGCGTGCAGGTGAGGCAGAGCTGTTTTCATGCCGCATCAAGCGTTGCAGCAACGGCAGCGAAAAGGCAGCAGTTTTACCTGTACCGGTTTGCGCGGCTCCCATCACATCCTTGCCGGTTAAACCACCGGAATCGCCTGGGCCTGGATGGGGGTCATGGACTCGTAGCCCATTTCGGCCACGGCGCGTGCCAGAGGCTCCGCCAAGAGTAAAGAGGAAAAAGGACTTGTCATTTAGACCGCTATTGTCGCACCGTGCGCGCAAAGCCCTGTGTGAGGTTCAATAAATCCAGTGTTTCCTCGCGGATTCGTGGAAATAAAACCGCACTCACAACCAAGGCTTATTACAAATTGGTGGCCGAAAAAGTATCGCAAGATTTGATGCTGCCATTTTGCAACCCTGTTTGAAACCACCGCTGACGCTGCGCATGCTGCCATGGGTAAAGCTGTCGGGCACTACCTGTCCCGTTTGCGCTTTTTGCAACGCATCATCACCAATTTTGGCTGCCGCGTTCATGGCTTCTTGCACATCGCCTTGCTCGAGGATTTGACGCTGGTTTTGCGCATGGTGCGCCCAAACCCCTGCCAAACAGTCAGCCTGTAACTCCAGCTTCACAGAAAGCTGGTTGTATTCCACTTTGCTGACACGGCCGCGCATCTGATCCACCTGCCCTGAAATGCCCAGCAAATTCTGCACATGGTGCCCTACTTCGTGGGCAATCACGTAAGCCTGTGCAAAGTCGCCGGGAGCACCCAGCTGATTTTTTAACTGGTCGTAAAAAGACAGATCAATGTAGACCTTGTGATCTCCTGGGCAATAAAACGGCCCCATCGCAGACTGGCCCGTGCCACACGCGGTGCCTACAGCGCCCCGAAACAGCACCAGTTTGGGCTCTTGGTAACTGGCACCGCCTTGCTGAAAAATTTGCCCCCAGACATCTTCGGTATCCGCCAGAACAGTGGACACAAACTGCCCCATGGTGTCGTTGGCTGGTACACCTTGTGCAGGCGTGTTCTGCTGCACCACAGGTGCACCACTGCCGCCACTGAGCACACCCAGAATAGTTAAGGGGTTGATGCCTAGCACCCAGCCCCCGATCAAAGCGACCACGATGGTGCCGATCCCAATATTGCGCCCACCCAGCATCGGAGCACCACCTCCTGCGCTGCGCCGATCTTCCACATTGCTGGACTGGCGGTTGCCTTCCCATTTCATAACGCGCTCCTGATCTCACTAGGGCCAATTTCCAAGCACCCTGCCTGTATCCGCCGTTGCCTGATGGCCCACCTCCAGCCAGCTGGAATCCCCCTCTGGCTGCGGCATAACGCCCACCGCTTTTCCGTCCCAGCCTGCAGACTGACTGATTTTGTGTGCCTGCGCAGTGTGCACCTGTACCACCTCGACAAATGTGAAAAATTGCCAAAGTGCGACCAGCAAGCCCAGCAAGACCGCTGCGCCATCAAACAGCTGCCACCGGGATGAAGCATGGAAATTCGATAGACGCATAAATAGCAAGCCCCTTGATTGCCTTGCCCCATCCTAGGCAAGCGGCTTGCGGCAGCGAAGCTGGTGACACGCCAATTCCGTGTAGGAGAACCGTTCGTCGCTGCGCTATCAGCGCCACCTTCCGCGCAAGCGGCACCCACCGCTTGCGCGGAACGCTCTGAACAGCCACAAAAAAGCCAACCCAAGGGTGGCTTTTTCGAACCGTACCGACAGGCTTCAGGTGCGCGGCAGCGTCACACCGTGCTGGCCCTGGTACTTGCCGCCACGGTCTTTGTAGCTGGTCTCGCAAGGCTCGTTGCCTTGCAGGAACAGCACTTGCGCACAGCCTTCGCCCGCGTAAATCTTGGCGGGCAGCGGTGTGGTGTTGGAGAATTCCAGCGTCACATAGCCTTCCCACTCGGGCTCAAACGGCGTCACGTTCACGATGATGCCGCAGCGCGCATAGGTGCTCTTGCCCAGGCATACAGTCAGCACATCGCGGGGAATGCGGAAGTACTCCACCGTACGGGCCAGCGCAAAGCTGTTGGGCGGAATGATGCAGTAGTCACCTTCGAAGTCGACAAAGCTTTTTTCATCGAAGTTCTTGGGGTCAACCACGGTGCTGTGGATGTTGGTGAACACCTTGAATTCGCGCGCGCAGCGGATGTCATAGCCGTAGCTGGAGGTGCCGTAGCTGATGATTTTTTTGCCATCGGCCTCGCGGATCTGACCGGGCTCAAACGGCTCGATCATGCCGTGCTGCTCCGCCATGGTGCGGATCCACTTGTCGCTCATGATGCTCATGGAGGTGTCCTATTTCGCTGAATTTTTTATAGCTGAGCGCGCTGATTGAATGCGCGCCATGGCGTATTTTGCTTGAGAGATGATGGTTTGCTCAATCAAACGGTCATCCCCGAGCACGATCATCGCAAAAAGCAGCTCATCCAGCGTCTGCGCTTGCGCCGTTTTGCGCGCCAGCAGCGGGGTACACGCGGGGTTGATCACCACCATATCCGCCTCGCAGCCCGGCTGCAAATTACCGATCACCCCAGGCCCAGGGCCTTGGCCGCCCCTGCCGTGTGCTGCCACCACAGATGCCCCGGCTTCAAACTCAAACCCTGTTTGCTGTGCTGCTCCCGCCCCACTACGTAAGCGGCCTGCATGGTGCGAAACGGTGAAAAGCTCATGCCGCCGCCCACATCGCTGGCCAGCCCATACCTTAAACCTGCGGCATCGGCCTTCAAGTAATCAAAGTAACCGCTGGACAAAAACAAGTTGCTGGTGGGGCTGATGGCTGCTGCCGTCCGGGTTTCGCGCATCAGCGCCCGGTCAACGTCATCCAGCCAAATACAGTGCGCATACACCGCGCGCTCGCGCATCAAACCAAAGCGCTGGTACACCTCCAGATAGCTGCGCGCTTGCGGGTACAGCTCGCGCACCCAGCGGATCTCATCGAGGTTTTCCGACACATGGGAGTGCACCCACGCATCAGGATATTTGGCCGCCAGCGCACCTGCGCCCTTGAGTTGCTCGGGTGTGCTGGTGGGTGCAAAGCGCGGCGTGATGGCGTAGCCCAGGCGATCCACGCCGTGCCAGCGCTGGATCAAGGTTTCGGTGTCGATCAGGCCCTGCTCGGTGTGGTCACGCACCCCGTCGGGGCTGTGGCGGTCTTGCAGCACCTTGCCCGCCAGCATGCGCATGCCGCGCGCCTGCGCTGCGGCCATGATGGCATCCACCGACGCCGGGTGTGAAGTGGCAAAGGTGAGCGATGTAGTCACGCCATTGCGCAGCAGCTCATCCAGAAAAAATTCCGCCACACCGTCGGCATAGCTGCGGTCATGAAAACGTGCTTCATGGGGAAAGGTGTAGTGCTCCAGCCAAGGCAGCAGCCCGTCAGCCGGCGCACCAATCACATCGGTTTGCGGGTAGTGGATGTGCATGTCCACAAAGCCCGGCGCCAGCAGCTTGCCGGGAAGGTGCAGGATGTGCGCGTTCGCTTGGGCTGCATATTCGGCTTGCAGCGCCTGCCAGCTCCCTGCAGCCACCACGCGCTCTTGGCCTTGGGCATCAGGGTCAACGGCCAGCAAACCATCGCTGTCGTAGAGCGGCATGCCGTCGTCGGCAAAGCGAGCAAGGCACTGCGGTAGATCTTCATCGGCGTGGTAGTAGGTCTATGGAAAAAATATTGAGGAGCAGCTTGCGCTTACCAAGCCTTGCTTTCACGCACAAATCATGCCAAAGCAATATCGACATGCGTCAAGCGCTCCTCATTTTCAATATGGTGGCAGGCAGCACCCAACTTGCCACCACGGCCCTACTTTGTACTGCCAATCACGTCTTCGACCAACCAGTCCATTTGCAGCAATTGCGCATCGCCCAGCGTTTGCCCCTGGCGAATGCGCAACTGGCCCTGGTTGTCGCGGATGTCCGCGCGGCTGGCCTGAAACGGCTGCAATTTACCTGCGGCCATGTCTTTTTGGCGTGCCAGCACCTCATTGCGCACCGCCTGTGGCAGCTTGGGTCCAAAGTGTTCCACACGCACCATGCCATCTTTGACGCCGCCCCAGAAGTCACCCGACTTCCAGCTGCCGTTTTGCACCGCCTTGGCGCGCGCAGCGTAATAGTTGCCCCAGTGGTGGGTTACGGCCATCAACTGTGCATCGGGGCCGTCTTTGCGCATGTCGGAGTGAAAGGCGATGGCCATCTTGCCGCGCTCTTGGGCAGCGGCCATCACGCCCTATGCCCATGTTTGTTGACACCTCCCCGCCCGGCCACTGCATCTTCTGCAAAATCGTGGCGGGTGAAATTCCTGCCGCCAAGGTCTATGAAGATGACCTCACTGTGGCGTTCATGGACATTGGCCAGGTCAACCCCGGCCATGTACTGGTGGCCAGCAAGCGCCATGCCGTCACCGTGCTGGATTTGACCGCCGAAGAGGCCGCCGCCGTCATGCAAACCGCGCAGCGGATCGCGCACGCGGCGCAGCAGGCTTTTGCGCCCGATGGCATCACCCTCTTCCAAGCGAATGGTGCAGCGGGTGGGCAAACCGTTTTTCACTTTCACATGCATGTGCTGCCACGCCATGAGGGCGACGGCATGGCGCTGACCTGGCCGCGCAAAGAGCCCGCCATGCCATTGCTGCAACAGTATGCCCAGCAGCTTCACACCGCGCTGCAGTCCCCGCTCAGCCTTAAAAATAAGAGCTTGCAGCACATGAAAAACAAAGGGTTGAGATAGTTATTTATCTCAACCCTTTTGTAGATAAGCGCTAGCAGCTATGTTTTTTTATGCAGACTGGGCAAACCGCGCAAAGCAGTCATCCAGTTGCTGCACCCACGCTGCTTGCTGTGCAGGGCTGGCAAACGACGCCTCCAAACTGTTGCGCGCCAGCTGGTAGGCCTGTGCAGCACCCATGCCGGTGGCGGCAAACACTTGCAGGTAGTTGTCGTTCACATAGCCGCCAAAATACGCAGGGTCGTCGGAGTTGACGGTCACGTTCAAGCCTGCGGCCAGCAAGCGCGGCAGGTTGTGCTCGCGCAGGTCGGGGAAGACACACAGCTTCTGGTTAGACAGTGGGCACACCGTCAGCGGCATGCGGGTTTGTGCCAGCCGCTGCATCAATTCCACATCTTTTTCAGACTGCACGCCGTGATCGATGCGCTCTACCTGCAGGGCATTCAGCGCACTCCACACATAGGCGGGCGGCCCCTCTTCGCCGGCATGGGCCACCAGATGAAAGCCCAACGCCTTGCACCGGGCAAACACGCGCTCAAACTTCTCGGGCGGGTTGCCCAGCTCCGAGCTATCCAGACCAATGCCGATGAAATGCGCGCGGTACGGCAGCGCGGCCTGCAGCGTCTCGAAGGCGGCTTCTTCGCTCAGGTGGCGCAAAAAGCTCAGGATCAGCGCCGCGCTGATGCCCCAGCGCGCTTGCGCGTCGTGGCAGGCACGTGACAGACCCAGAATGACGGCCTCGATGGGCACGCCACGCTCGGTGTGCGTTTGCGGATCAAAAAAGAGCTCTGCACGCACCACATGGTCGGCAGCGGCGCGCTCCAGGTAAGCCATGGCCATGTCGTAGAAGTCTTGCTCATGCAGCAGCACGCTGGCACCGGCGTAGTAGATGTCCAGAAAGCTTTGCAGATCCGTGAACGCATAGGCACTGCGCAATGCCTGCACGCTGTCGTAGGGCAGCGTCACCCCGTTGCGCTGGGCCAAAGCGAAGATCAGCTCAGGCTCCAGCGAGCCTTCGATGTGCATGTGCAACTCAGCCTTGGGCATGGTGCGCAGCAGCTGGGGCAGTTGCGCGGCGGGGATGCGCTCAATGGCGGCAGGCAGGGCATAGGTCATGGGGTCAACACACTCCGAAAGTGACGCCGCAGCCCTTGAGGTAGCGGCGGTAGGCGGACGACATGCGGTCGGCCGACGAATGCAACTCGGCCCGAGGGTCCAGGGGCAACTCCTTGGGCAGTTGCGACTCCAGCACGGGCTGGTCTTGCGTGAAGATCGTGTGCTGGAAGGCTTGCAGCTTGTCGTCCGAAGATTCAAAGTCTGCCACTGCCAGGCGGAACCACACACGGCTGGTGGTCGGTGTCATGGGGCAGATAAACAGACCAATGGCTTCGCGCCAGCCATCCTTGGTCGTGCCGTCTTCGGGAATCTTGGTCAGCAGCGCGGTATAGGGCGCCGTGACTTCATAGGTGTAGTGCACTTCTGCAGGCTTGGTCGAGTGCAGGTTGGAGATCGGCTGCACGGCCTTGCAGTTGGTGGCCTTCACGCCGGTGGGCGTGGTTTCGACGTTGTAGGGAGACATTTCGGTGGTGTCGCGGCTGCCCAGCCAGCCTCGTGCACAAAACCAAAGTGCGACATGTCCAGGAAGTTTCAATGATGCGCGGCGCGCTCGCCTGCACGTCGTAGGGGCCGCAGTTCACTTTACGCAGGCGCTCATCCCCTTCAGCTTCAAACACGGGCAGCGGCACGTCAACGCCTTCTGGCTTTTCCAACTGCACCCAGATCAGACCGTAGGCTTCTTGCACACCAAACGATTTCACGCAGTGCTGGGGGGGTGGCGTAAAGCCGGGCACCGCAGGCACTTTCACGCACTGCCCCGTGGTGGAGAACTGCCAGCCATGGTAAGGGCACTCCAGGTTGCCTTCATTCACGCGCCCCAAGGAAAAACGTGCGCCGCGATGGGGACAGCGATCCACAAAGGCCTTGGCCACGCCTTGCGCATCACGCCATAGCACCACGTCCTGCCCCAGCAAACGCACGCCCACAGGGCCATTGGTTACATCCGAAATCAGGGCTACGGGGTGCCACTGGTTTTTTTCCATCATGGGAGTCACTGTCACAGTTGTATTCATAAGGCGCTATCTTTCCAAAGAAAAGGGCTGCCCATAGGCAGCCCTTGCAATATCCGAGCCATCTACAGGCTCGTTGGTACTGGCTTACTGGCCAGGTACCTTGCCCTCTACGCCCTTGACGTAGAAGTTAATGCCAGCCAAGAAGGCGTCATCTGCCTGGGCGCCTGCCGCCAGGATTTCCTTGCCATCGTTGGTCGCAATCGGGCCCTTCCAGATCTGGAAAGTACCGGCCTTCAGGCCAGCCTTGACCTCTTCTACCTTGGTTTTCAGCTCTGCGGGCACATCGTCAGCAATCGACACCAAATCGATCGCACCTTCCTTCACGCCCCACCAGCTGCTGCCAGTGGTCCATGTGCCTTCCAGCACATCCTTGATGGCCTTGGAGTAATAAGGCTGCCAGTTGATGATGGACGAACCCAAGTGTGCCTTGGGGCCGTAAGCGGTCATGTCCGAATCCCAGCCAAAAGCACGCGCGCCCTTTTCTTCCGCCGTCTTGAGCACGGCAGGAGAGTCGGTGTTTTGGAACAGGATGTCTGCACCGCCGTTGATCAGGCTGGTGGCGGCTTCAGTTTCCTTGGGGGGGCTGAACCACTCGTTCACCCACACCACCTTGGTCGTGATCTTGGGGTTCACCGACTGCGCACCCAGGGTGAACGAGTTGATGTTGCGGATCACTTCAGGAATTGGCACCGAACCCACAATACCCAAGGTGTTGCTCTTGGTCATGCCACCAGCGATCACACCTGCCAGGTAAGCACCTTCATACGTACGGCTGTCGTAGGTGCGTACGGTTTCCGATGTCTTGTAGCCCGTAGCGTGCTCAAACTTGACGTCCTTGAAATCAGGTGCAATCTTTTGCAGCGTATCCATGTAGCCAAAGGTGGTGCCAAAAATCAGCTTGTTGCCTTGGCTGGCCAAGTCACGCAGCACGCGTTCAGCATCTGCACCTTCTGGCACGCTTTCTACAAAGGTAGTGACAATCTTGTCGCCATACTCTTCTTGCACTTTCTTGCGCGCAGTGTCGTGTGCAAACGACCAGCCGCCATCACCCACAGGGCCCACATAGGCGAAAGCCACCTTCAAAGGTTCTGCTTTGGCAGGTGCTTCCGCCGCTGGTGCGGGGGCAGCGGCAACGGGTTCTTCCTTCTTGCCACATGCTGCCAAGGCAGTGATGGCCAGTGCCGAAACGGCAGCCAGTTTGAACATGGAACGTTTGTTCAGATCAGTCATGGATCGTCCTTATGGATCGGGAAATAAGCAAACCACTGCAGCAACGCCTGCACTCAGATTTTGCAAACAGGCGCTGGCGCGCATAGCACCGCACTTTTGACAAAACCCACGCATCCTAACGAAGCTATTTCAGCCAGCGAAAATTTCTTCCACCCCTGCCGCGTGCTGCGTTGCATTCATGCCCAATCGCAAGATGTATGCCATAGCGCACACGCTGTACGCATACTCTGCGATGGGTAGATAAGAAAAGCCCCCCACCGTGAGGAGGCGTTTCAACAACAAGGGCTTACCCAGCCCCTGTCAAAGGCTAGGCCCAATTACTTGTTCGCACCGGGCACATTGCCTTCGATGCCGTTCACATAGAACTTGATGCTGGTGATGAAAGGCATATCCGCCACTTGGCCGTCCGCCAGCAATTCCTTGCCAGCGTTGTCCTTGATGGGGCCCTTCCAGATTTGGAAAGTACCGTCCTTCAGACCTTGGCGCACTTGCGCCACCTTGTCTTTGATGTCCTGAGGCACTTCGTCCGAGATCTTGACCAGATCCATCGCACCTTCCTTCACGCCCCACCAGAAGTTTTGGCCGTTTTCTACCTTGCCGTCCAGCGCATCCTGCACCACCTTGGTGTAGTAAGGCGACCAGTCGATCACGGCCGAGCCCAGGTGGGCCTTGGGTGCATAAGCACTCATATCGCCGTCTTTACCAAAGGCGTAAACACCACGCTCTTCCGCTGTCTTGAGCACGGCAGGCGAGTTGGTGTTTTGGTACATCACGTCCACACCACCATTGATCAGGCTGGTCGCAGCTTCTGCTTCTTGGGGAGGGCTGAACCACGAGTTCACCCACACCACCTTGGCCTTGATCGAAGGATCCACGCTTTGTGCGCCCAGCACAAAGGAGTTGATGTTGCGCACCACTTCGGGGATTGGCACCGAAGCCACGACCCCGATGGTCTTGGTTTTGGTCATGCCGCCAGCCACGATACCTGCCATATAGGCACCTTCGAAGGTTTTGGCATCGTAGGTCGCGCTGTTCGCAGCTTGCTTGTAGCCTGTCGCATGCTGGAAGTTCACTGCGGGCAGCTCAGGCGCGACCTTTTGCACATACTCTTGGTAGCCGAAGCTGGTGGCGAAAATCAGCTTGCTGCCTTGCGCAGCCATATCTCGCATCACGCGCTCGGAGTCTGGGCCTTCGGCCACACTCTCGACAAAAGATGTCTCAATCTTGTCACCAAACTTCTCTTGCACCGCCTTGCGGCCCAGCTCATGCTGGTAAGTCCAGCCGCCATCACCGATGGGGCTGACGTACACAAAACCGACCTTCAAAGGCTCAGCGTTGGCGGGCGCTTGTGCTGCGGGTGCAGCCACAGGAGCAGCTTCTTCCTTCTTACCGCAAGCAGCGAGAGTGGCAACGGTGATGGCCGACAGGGCCACCATCTTCAGCACAGTGCGTTTGTGCAGTTGAGACATGTGTTTTTCCTCGACATGGATGTAAAAAAAAGGCAGCCTCGAAAAGCCTGCCTTGCACGGCGTGCACCCGGCCCCCGGATGCACGGTGTCTTGTGGGTATGGCGCTTTTAGGAGCCTGGGTAGAAGGGCTTTCCCA
Organism: Comamonas jiangduensis; assembly: GCF_902829245.1. GTDB lineage: Bacteria > Pseudomonadota > Gammaproteobacteria > Burkholderiales > Burkholderiaceae_C > Comamonas > Comamonas jiangduensis. Next base: position 16,384 of record NZ_CADEPJ010000074.1, read on the forward strand.
GAGATGCAGGCATATTCGCACGAATCCACGCGGGATTGCGAGAAATCAGCACCAAAACGATGATCGTCGCTATGTACGGCAGCATGCTAAGCAGCTGGCTGGCAATGTGCACGCCCGAGGCTTGCAAGTGGAACTGCAACATCGTCACACCACCGAACAGGTAGGCGCCCAGCAAAATTCGCGTCGGCCGCCAAGTGGCAAAAGTCGTTAACGCCAGCGCAATCCAGCCGCGGCCCGCCACCATGCCTTCCACCCACAAAGGCGTATAGACCGTAGAGACATACGCACCGGCCAAGCCGCACAGCGCACCACCTGCCATGACGGCGGCCAAGCGAATCATGCGCACGTTGTAGCCCAGGGCGTGGGCAGACTCTGGCGACTCACCCACCGAGCGCAGCACCAAGCCTGCACGCGTGCGGTACAGGAAGTACACCAAGAGCGCAGCAATGATGATGGCGCCGTACACCAAGGGATGGTGGCGAAACAGCGCAGGGCCCAGCACAGGGATATCCGTCAAGAACGGAATTTCAAACTTGGGCGACTCAGGCATCTTGGCTTGTACATAGCTCAAACCTGCAAATGCAGAAAAACCAGCGCCAAACAAGCTCAGTGCCAAACCTGTTGCCGATTGGTTGGTGTTAAGCCAGATCACCAGCACACCAAAGATGGCCGCCAACAAGGCGCCCGCGCCCATGCCCGCCAAAAAACCCAGCCATGTGCTGCCGGTGTGGACCACGGCCGCAAAGCCTGCCAGGGCGGCGCACAGCATCATGCCTTCGGCACCCAGATTGATCACCCCGGCTTTTTCATTGATCAGCAGCCCCAAGGCAGCCAAAGCCAGTACCGTGCCCGCGCTCAGCGTCGAAGCAAACAGCAATGCATACGCGTCCATTACTGGGCTCCCTTCGCGGCAGGCTTAGCGGCTACCCAGCGTACACGGTAGGCAATCAAGGTGTCGCAAGCCAGCAAAGTGAACAGCAACAGACCTTGGAACACCCCGGTCAAAGATTTGGGCAAACCCAGACGCGATTGCGCCAACTCACCACCGATATAAAACATACTCATCAACACGGCTGAAAAAATCATGCCCACAGGGTGCAAACGGCCGACAAAGGCCACGATGATGGCCGCAAAGCCATAGCCAGCAGGCACATAAGGCGTCAGCTGCCCAATCGGGCCGGCCACTTCCAATGCACCGGCCAGACCCGCAGCCCCCCCGGAAATTAGCAACGCAGTCCACAGTGCGCGGCGCGACGAAAAGCCTGCATAACGCGCTGCGGCAGGAGCCATGCCACCCACCTGCTGGGCAAAGCCCGCCTTGGTGCGGAACAGGAAAATCCACAAAGCAGCGGCGGCCCCCAAAGCCAGCAGCGTACCGATGTGCACCCGCGTGCCGGCAATCAGCTTCGGAATCTGGGTCACGCTTTCAAAGGTCTTCGATTGCGGGAAGTTGTAACCCATGGGGTCCTTCCAGGGCCCGTAGACCAGGTAGCCCAGCACCAGCGTGCCCACATAAACCAGCATCAGACTGACCAGAATTTCATTGGCGTTGAACTTGTCACGCAAAAACGCCACAATGCCTGCCCAGAACATGCCCCCCAGCACTCCCGCCAGCAAGATGGCTGGCACGATCCAGGGGCCCGTGGTTTTGTCTGCCAAGAGCGCCACACCGCCCGCAGTGACAGCACCAATCACAAACTGACCTTCAGCACCAATATTCCAGATGTTGGAGCGAAAGCACACCGCCAGCCCCAAGGCAATCAACAGCAAAGGCGTGGCCTTCATCACCAACTCGCCCAGTGCATAGGGCGACTTGATGGGCTCCCAGAAGAAAGCTTGCAGCCCTTTGACGGGGTCTTTACCCAGTGCAACAAACAAGGCCACGCCCACCGCCACGGTGATCAGCAAAGCCAAGATGGGCGCGCCATAGGTCCAGAACTTGGACACCTGAGGACGAGGTTCGAGCTTAAACATGCTGTGCACCTCGCGTATTCGCTGCCAGTTGGGCCAAGTGCTGTTGCACATCAGCATTCCACAAACCACTCATCCACTCACCTACCAGTTGCAGGGTTGCTTCCGCACGTGGCAGCGAGGGGCTCAGTTGCCCCTTGGCCACGACATGCAGACGGTCACTAATTTCAAACAATTCGTCCAGTTCTTCACTGAGCACCAAGACCGCACAGCCCGCGTCGCCAGCCCAAAATTGCGCCACGGATTTGCGCCGCCGCGCCACGTCTACGCCCCAGGTGGGTTGCGAGACGATGAGCAGCAGGGTTGGCATCAATCTCTCGGCCCACAATGAACTTTTGCAAGTTGCCGCCAGACAATGACTTGGCCGGGGCATTGGGGCCACCGGCCTTCACGCCAAAGCGCTGAATGATGTCGGCCGCATGCTCCTCGAGCTTTTTGATGCTGAGCCAACCGCCTTTGCCGACCGCGTCACTGCGCGTGAGCAGCATGTTGTGCGCCAAGCCCATGGTGGGCACAGCGCCCCGCCCCAAACGCTCTTCCGGCACAAAGTGCAGCCCCAGTGCGCGGCGCTGGCTGGGATTCAAGCGGCCCGCAGGCTTGCCTGCCACACGAATCATGTCGGCATCCGCACGCGTGTCTTCTCCCGACAGGGCATACAACAGCTCTTGCTGGCCATTGCCCGAAACCCCGGCAATGCCCACCACTTCACCGGCACGCACCTCCAGCTGCATGTCGATCAGATCGACACCAAACTGGTCTTGCTTCTTCAGCGTCAGCCCATTGACGTGCAGCACGGTTTCGCCGGTTTGCACTTCACGGTACTGCAGCGCAGGCGGCTCGGCACCAATCATCAAGCGCGAGAGCGAGGCATTGCTCTCTTCTTGGGGGTTGCAATAGCCAGTTACCTTGCCGCCGCGCAGCACCGTGCAGGCAGTGCACAGTTCGCGGATTTCATGCAGCTTGTGGCTGATGTAGTGAATCGAGCAACCTTCCGCAGCCAGCTGCTTGAGCACCACAAACAGCTTCTCCACGGCTTGGGGCGTGAGCACCGAAGGGGGCTCATCCAAAATCAGAACGCGCGGGTCGGTCAGCAGTGCACGGATGATTTCCACACGCTGCATCTCGCCCACCGACAAGGTATGTACCGGCCGAGTGGGATCGATATCCATGCCGTACTCTGCGCCCTTGGAGGCGATACGCGCCGTCACCTCTGCCAAAGAAATGCGCTTGTCCAGGCCCAGCCAGACGTTTTCTGCCACCGTCAGCGTGTCAAACAGGCTGAAGTGCTGGAACACCATGGCGATGCCGAACTGGCGCGCTTCCTGGGGGTTGCGGATATTGACGGGCTTGCCATCAAACAGCACTTGGCCCTCATCGGGCTTGACCGTGCCGTAGATGATTTTCATCAGCGTGGATTTGCCAGCGCCGTTCTCACCCAGCACAGCGTGGACTTCGCCGGGTTGCACCGTCAGCGACACCCCATCATTGGCCACAACAGCCGGGTATCGCTTGGTGATGCCCACCAGCTGCAGGCGCGGTGGCACAGCACCGGGCGTGGGGATGGTTTCAGGGGAATTCATGCGCGGGATGGTTTCTGTTTCAAAAAAACTTGTAGACAAAATCTGCTCTAACGCAGACTGGGTTTACGCTGAAAGCTATATTTCTTATAGCTGCATGGCGGCATTCTTTACGGCTTCTCGCAACCACGTTCCAGCACTGGAATGGTGCGTGCGGTCATGCCACAACTGGTAGTAACGCATCTGCGGCAGTGGCACCGGGGGCGCCAAAATCGCCAGAGGCAGTTGCGCGGCATAACGCTCACAAAACTGTCGCCCGGTCGTCAGCACTAGCAAGCTCGATGCCACCATCTGCGGCATCAAGCCAAAATGCGCGCACCGCACCGCAATCTTGCGCCGCAGCCCTTGGGCATTCAATGCGTCATCAATCACGCCCTTGGCACCAGGGTGTGTAGGCATGGGCGCAATGTGCTCGGCCTCCAGCCAGTCTTGCGCCGACCAGCCACGGCGCACCGCCGGGTGGTTCTGGCTCACCAGGCAGACGGTGTCATCGGCAAACAACTGCGCCATGCGCAACTCCGCAGGGGGCTGCGGCCAGTTACCGATCACCACGTCAACATCGCCATGGGCCAATTGGCCGCTGTAGTCCACGTCATGGCTCAAGGCCATGATTTCCACGGTGCACAGCGGCGCGTGTTTTTTGAGGTAGGCCACCAGTTTGGGCAGAAACTGGGGGTCCAGGTAATCGCTGGCCGCAATACGGAAAGTGCGTACTGCGCTGCGCGGGTCAAAGGCCCGCGCTTCGGTAAACAGGTGCTCGGCGGCCTGCAGGATTTCTGCGGAAGGCTGCAGCATGCGCAACGCCGCATCCGTGGGCTGCATGCCGCTGCCCGAGCGCACCAAAATCGGGTCGCCCGACAAATCGCGCAAGCGTTTGAGGGCTGTCGAAACCGCCGGCTGGTGCATGCCAAGGCGC
>NZ_CADEPJ010000075.1 GCF_902829245.1 Comamonas jiangduensis
CATGCGCGCCAGTGGCGACTATCGCAAGCACCTGCTGGGCAGCTTGATGCAGCGCTTCTGGCTGGAAAGCCAGGGCCAAGTCGGCGTATCACTGCAAGACATTCGCGTGGAGGTCTCCGCATGAACACCGCTGCCATGTACACCACCGGCGTCATGGGCCAATCCCACGCCCATGAAAGCGCCAAGGCACAAGTCTTGGGCGCCGCCCCTTACCTGGACGATCTGGCCGAGCTGCGCGGCACGCTGTATGCCGCGCCCATTCTGTCCACCGTGGCCCACGGCACACTGCACGGCCTGGATTGCACCGATGCCCTGGCCATGCCCGGCGTGCACGGCGTGGTGCTGGCTGCCGATATTCCGGGTGACCCCATCCTCGCCGCCTTTGGCCATGACGAGCCCATTTTTGCGCTCGACAAGGTCTGGCACGTCGGCCAGGTCATGGGACTGGTGGTGGCCAACAGCGTCATGGCCGCGCGCCGTGCCGCACGCAAAGTCAAGGCGGACATCACCCCACTGCCTGCGGTGCTGGACACCGCCACAGCCATTGCCCAGCAAAGCTTTGTGCTGCCGCCCGTGCATGTGCGGCGCGGCGATGCCGATGCCGGTCTGGCCCGTGCCCCGCACCGCCTGCAAGGCACGCTGGAAGTGGGCGGGCAAGAGCACTTTTACCTGGAAGGGCAAATTGCCTACGTCATTCCCCAAGAGCAAAACCAGTGGCTGGTGCACTCCAGCACCCAGCACCGGGCGAAGTGCAAGAGTGGGTGGCCCACGCACTGGGCATTGGTGCGCATGCCGTCACGGTGCAATGCCGCCGCATGGGCGGGGGCTTTGGCGGCAAAGAGACGCAAGCCGGGCATTTGGCCGTCTGGTCGGCCTTGGCGGCACGCAAGTTTGGCTGCCCCATCAAGCTGCGCCTGGACCGCGACGACGACTTCATGGTCACCGGCAAACGCCACCCCTTTAGCTACGAGTGGGATGTGGGCTTTGATGACCAAGGGCAGATCACCGGGCTGAAGCTGCAAATGGCCGCCCACTGCGGCTTTAGCGCCGACTTGTCCGGCCCCGTGGCCGACCGCGCCATCTTCCACGCCGACAACGCCTACTTTTTGTCGGATGTGAGCATCACCTCCTACCGCTGCAAGCTCAACACCCAAAGCCACACTGCGTTTCGCGGCTTTGGCGGGCCGCAGGGCGTGATCGTGATTGAAACCATCATGGGCGATATCGCGCGCACGCTGGGGCTGGATGCACTGGCCGTGCGCCAGCGCAATTACTACGACGCCGATGTGCAATCAGGCCGCGCCACCACGCACTACCAAATGGTGGTGGAAGACAATATCTTGCGCCCCATCACGCAAAAACTAGAGCTTTCAGCGCACTACCAGCAAAGGCTAGCGGCCATTTCGGCTTGGAATGCGAAAAACAGCATTCTGCAGCGCGGTATTGCCATTACACCGGTCAAATTTGGCATCAGCTTTACCGCCACACTGTTCAACCAGGCCGGCGCGCTGGTGCATGTGTACACCGATGGCACGGTGCAGGTAAACCACGGTGGCACCGAAATGGGCCAGGGCCTGAATACCAAAGTGGCGCAGATCGTGGCCGATGAACTGGGCGTGCCGCTGGCGCAGGTGCAAGTCACCGCCAGCGACACCAGCAAAGTGCCCAACGCCAGCGCCACCGCCGCCAGCAGCGGCACCGACCTGAATGGCCGTGCCGCCCAATACGCTGCGCAAAAAGTGCGCAGCAATTTGGCGGCGTTTGTCGCAGGATTGGACCGTACGGCTTCAAACATGGCCATGGCACCGGCTTGCAAAGACAGGCGCTGGGCATAGTCCAGTGCAGCTTGCGTTTTTTGCACTTCTTGCGCGGCAGCCTCTGGCCCATGGGCCGCAGGCTGTGCCCCCCCACCGCGCCCCGGCCAAGGGGCCAGCCAGCCCCAGAGCCACGCCGTTGCCAGCAAGCTCAGCAGCGCGGCTGCTGCGCCCAGGGCAGCCCACACACGCACTGGCAAACCTTGGTCGACCAGCAAATCCGCGGAGGTATCGCGCCATATCACCACCTGCCACTGCGGCAGCGGCAGTCCCACGCGACTCACTAAAAAATGCCCCCACTGCTGGGTATCTGCATTGGCCGCCGAAGGGTTGGACAAGGCCAGCCACGCCTTCTCATGGCCCAACGTCAAATCGTTCAAGTTTTTCCCGCGCTGCATGGCGTCGGAATGGGCCAACACCAGGCCATCGCTACCAATCAGCATGTACTGCACATTCGGCAGCGGTGCTGCGGTATCCGGCATCAGCGCCGCCAGGGGCAGCTTCACGATGGCTGCCAAGGCACCGGACACTTGCCCATCCTCACGCCGCATGGGCACGCTCAGCAGTACCCGCAAATGCTGGCTGTCGTCCAGCACTGGTACATGCGTAATAAAGGGCTTGCCCTCGGAGATCGTGCGCCGCAATCCATCCAGTCCTTGCGAGTCAATCTCTGTCACGGCCCCCACGGCACCATGGTGCGTCAGCCCCCCTGCGGGCAGTGCCACATGCAAACTGTCAAAAATCCGCAGCATGGAGCCGTCTTGCTGCATCAAGGCATCCAGCACTGCGGGGTTGTCCAGCAAGCTGGTGTGCATACCCTCTGCAATTGCGGTGAGCAGCCGCTGGTGCGTTTCCATGCGCGCAGTGAGCATGCGCGCCCACAAGTCGGCATCCTGGGTCTGATGCGCTGCCAGGCGCTCCTGCGTGCGGGCATCCAGCACCCGCACCAGGCCCAAAGCGCACAGCAGCATGGCAGCCAGTACCAGCACCACCTGCGCAACCAGGGTCATGCGAAAGCCTCTCCAGCGGGATGCAGGAGCCATTGGCAATGATGGCGGGGTGCTGGGAATGTGGTTCACACCCCACTATAGGCACGCACTTGTAGGCACTTAAACGGGTAGAACCCTTGCCAGACAAGTACCGACAGCACAAAAAGCGAAGCACTGAAATGCAAAAGAGGCCTCTCGGCCTCTTTGGTGCTCACCAGCAATTGCTAGCGCGTGCTTACATACCAGCCACGCTTTGCAAAGCGCTGGGTTGAGGCAGGTTCAGTACATTGCCTGTCCCGGCAATCAAGCCATGCTCACGCAAGTGGCGCAATACGCGTGAAAACGTCTCAGGCGCAATCCCAAGCTGCGCGGCAATCGTGCGTTTGCGCTGATTCAGCGTTACCCGCATGGTGCCGTTGTCGGCATGCTGGGCATGACGCAGCAGCCATTGGGCACAACGCGTTTCAGCATCCTGGGCCAAGCGGCTGACAGCGGTTTCCGTTTGCTGGCAATAGCCATGGGCCATGTCGCGCACCAAGGTGGCTACGGTATCGGGCAGGCCGTCCAAGCTGCGCTGAAATGCCTGCAGCGAGATGCGGCGCAGGCGCACCCGGGAGTCAGTCACCATATCGACACCGCAAGGCTTGCCTGTGAGTGCAAACGCCGCATCCAGCCACGCAGGGCCTTCGACCACGCCGAGCTGGTGACGCATCTGCCCTTCGTCACGCACACCCAACACTACGCAGCCGCTGTCGAGGTACAGGACGGAGTCAGCACGCGAGCCGCGTTGGCGCAGCAGTTGACCGGCGGAAACCACCTCTGCTTGGGCCAAGGGATCAAATGAAGGGATGAGGAACATGGTCACGAACTGTGCCGCAGCCGCTACCCGAAGGTGTTGAGCCATGTCAATCTTTTCCTCCTGCCATACGGCCCAAAGCCTTGCTGCATCAGCCTTTGAACGAAAGCACTCGCCCCTGCATCTTCATATTTTCTTAATCTTCTTACATCTATCCGACATAAAAACCGCAACACCAGGCTGCGGTCAGGGTCTTGGGCTGCCTGGCCTGCATCCCGTGCACGCACAGCCTGTCGGCGCATTAACCCAGCGTCAAGGCGCAGGGGCACCACTTTCAAACCACTGCTGGAAAGCTGCACGCTCGTCGTCGCTCAGTGCACCGGGGTTGCCAAACGGCATTTTGCGCAGCAGCACCACCTGCTGGTAAATCTGCTGGGCGTGCGATTTGATGTCTTGCGGTGTATCAAACTTCACATTTTTCTGCGCAATCGTGGCGGCGCTGTGGCAGACCATGCAGTGCTGCCGCATGATGGCATGCACTTTTTCATAGCTGCCAGCGCTTGCACTACCTGCCTGAGGGGCTGATTCTTCTGATTTTTTCTCCACATCACCTTGCACCACCGACTGGCCGACCGGCGCAATCACAGCAGGGCTGGCAGCGACTGCTGCGGGTGGCACAGGCTTGAGCCATACGATCACGCCCAACAGCACCACCACGCCCACTGCTGCGTACTTCCAAGGGTGCGGGTTGCGACCCAGCTTGTAGCCATGGCGCATCACAAAGAACTGGCGAATGGCTGCACCGGCAAACATCATCAAAATCAGCACCAGCCAGTTCAGCTCGTGCGAGTACAGCCAGCCATAGTGGTTGGACAGCATGGCAAAGAGAACCGGCAGCGTGAAATAGGTGTTGTGCACGCTGCGCTGCTTGCCGCGCTTGCCGTGGATCGGATCCACTGGCTCACCAGCCTTGATCGAGGCCACCATTTTCTTTTGGCCGGGGATGATCCAGAAGAACACGTTGGCACTCATTGATGTCGCCAGCATGGCACCCATCAACAAGAACGCGGCCTGGCCGGGGAACAGTTTGCAAGCCAGGTACGAGGCCATACACACCAGCACCAAAACCATGGCACCCACAATGCCGTCGCCGCCCTCTTTTTCACCAAAGAGGCGGCAGATGCCGTTGTAGAGCAACCAAAACACCACCAGGAACGACAACGCCACGGCAATCGCCATGCCGCTGGACATGACGGGGTTGGCAGGGTTCACCAAATAGATGTTGGCGTTCCACAGGTAGGACACGGTCAGCAGCGCAAAGCCAGACAGCCAGGTGGTGTAGCTTTCCCAAAAGAACCAGTGCGTGTGCTCAGGCAACTTGGGCGGCGCGCCGGCAAACTTTACGGGGTGGTAAAAACCGCCGCCGTGCAAGGCCCACAACTCGCCGCTGACACCTTGTTTTTTGAGATCTTCATCGACCGGCGGGGTCAGGCTGCTGTCGAGGAAAACAAAGTAAAACGACGAGCCCACCCAGGCGATGGCGGTAATGACGTGGAGCCACCGCAACAGCAGGTTGGCCCAGTCGAGGATATAGCTTTCCATAGCACTCAACTCCGGTAGCGCAAAGGCCACCAAGGATCAAACCTGCTCACCACTGCGGGCGCTCTGAGCAGAAGAAAGGGTCACGCACCTGGGATGCAAGCATCAATTTGGGCACCGCTGCGACCTGTCTTTCGTCAAAGTGTATGCAATTTTTGTTGCCAAAAGCAAAAAAAACAGCCGCTCCTCGGGCAACTACCAAGATCCCAGCAGCTCCCCCGTCAGACAGCTGCAAGCTGCTGTGCACGCAGTTGCAATAACTGTGCCGCTACGGCGATGGCAATCACCTCCGGCTCTTTGCCTGCAATGCCGGGCAGACCGATCGGGCAGGTGATGTGGGCGATTTCGTCGGCACCAAAGCCACGCTCGGCCAGCCGCTTTTGAAACACCGCCCATTTGGTGGCGCTGCCAATCAGCCCGATAAAAGGCAGATCACCGCGCTCACGCTGGCGGCGCAGACAGGCGCTGACAATGTCCAGATCTTCTGCGTGGCTAAAACTCATCACCAACACCAGCGATTGGGCGGGCAGATCGCGCACTGCATGGTGTACCGGGCTGGAATGCTCGCAATGCAGCTGCGGCATGGGCTGCGCGGGGAAAACGTCGTCCCTGCTATCAACCCAATGCACCCAAAAGGGTAGCGGCTGCAGCACACGCACCAGGGCGTGCCCTACATGCCCGGCCCCAAACAGCGCAACCGGCGCACGCGCTGGCTGCAGCCGCGCCAGCACGGCCTCAACATTGTGGGCATGCACAGCAGACCAGCGCATTTGCACCGCACCACCGCAGCACTGTCCCAGCGAAGGCCCCAGTGCCAAGCGCTGGTTGAAGCTGTCGCCCGGCATGCCTTGCTGCAGCCACGCTCGGGCCATGCGCATGGCCTCCCATTCCAGATGACCACCACCAATCGTGCCCACCAGCGCCGTGCCTTGCAGCGCCATCCAAGCGCCCGCACTGCGCGGTGCAGAGCCTTGCACGCCCACGACCTCTACCAGACACACCGGTGCTTGCGCAGCCAACGCCCGCAGGCGCTCCCCATCATTCACCCCATACCTCATTTCTTTGCATTGCTTGGCGCACTGCGCCACCCCGGCATACAGCACGCATCTCGAACACGGTGACAAGCACAAGGCTTGCCACTTTGCCGATGCACACCATGCCGCTGCATGGCGCGGCAAGATCAGGATAAGCTAGCACCATGCCTGAAAAGTCTGCATCCCCATCTTCCCTCCCCAAACGCCACTGGCTGTGGGGTGGCATGGCCACTGCGATGGCGGCATTGCTGGCTGCCTGTGGTGTCAAGCCGCCGCCGCGCCCGGATGCGCCCGATGCCGTCGTGCCCAGCAGCAACTCCAGCGCCAGCACCCCGCGCGCTTATCGCCAGGATGCCGCGCGCCACCTGTACGGGCAAAACGCCCACCGCATTTACAAAGGCAAACTGCCCCCCTTGCTGTATGCCGTGGGGACGCTGGAAGTCAATCTGGACCGCAAGGGCCAGGTGCGCAGCTTTAACTGGATGCGCGCACCCCGCCATGCCCCTGAAGTGATCCGTGAAATTGAGCGCACCGTGCGCGCTGCCGCGCCCTTTCCGGTTGCCAGCAAGCTGGGCTATGTGACCTATACCGACACTTGGCTGTGGGACAAATCCGGGCAGTTCCAGCTGGACACCTTGACCGAAGGCCAGCGCGATGGCGGCTAAGCCCGCGCCGCCCTGTGTGCTGCGCACCTTTGCACCCAGCGATGCAGCCGCCTTTCAAACGCTGCGCCTGCAAGCCCTGCAGGCACACCCCGCAGCCTTCTTCTCATCCCCCGAAGAGCAGGCCGACATGCCACTGGATGCCGTGGCGCAAGGTATTTGCCCCAGCCCAGACAGCTGGGCGATCGGCACATGGC
>NZ_CADEPJ010000076.1 GCF_902829245.1 Comamonas jiangduensis
GTTCCTGTCCGAAATGTTCAATCCGGCCGCCTACCCCGAACGCCACATGAGCATGGAAGGCATCTACGAGTACGGCTCGCGCGCCGGTGTCTGGCGCATCCTGCGCGAGTTCGAGAAGCGCGGCCTGCCGCTGACCGTGTTCGGGGTGGCCACGGCCCTGCAAAAGCACCGCGAACTGGCCCAGGCCTTTGCCGATCTGGGCCACGAGGTGGCCTGCCACGGCCTGAAGTGGATCCACTACCAGAACGTGCCCGAGGAGATCGAGCGCGCCCACATGGCGCAGTGCATGGAGATTTTCGAAGACCTCTACGGCCACGATGGCGACCACGGCCTGGGCTGGTACACCGGCCGCGACAGCCCCAACAGCCATCGCCTGGTGGCCGACGACGGCCGCTTCGCCTACGACAGCGACTACTACGGCGACGACCTGCCGTTCTGGATGCGCCTGGAAAAGACCGATGGCAGCCACCACCACCAGCTCATCGTGCCCTACACGCTGGACGTGAACGACATGCGCTTTGCCCTGCCCCGGGGCTATTCGCACGCCGACCCGTTCTTCCAGTACATGAAAGACACCTTCGACACGCTGTACGCCGAAGGCGCCGAAGACGGTGACAACGCCCCCAAGATGATGAGCATTGGCATGCACTGCCGCCTGTTGGGCAAGCCCGGGCGCATCACGGCGCTGCAGCGCTTTCTGGACCACATCCAGCGCCACAGCGACGTCTGGGTGTGCCGCCGCATCGACCTGGCGCGCCACTGGGCCCAGCGCTTCCCGGCGCCCGCGCTGTGAACGCAGTTTGATTGCCAAACTGGCATCCAGCCCTTATCCATCCTGCGTCAGCAACTCTATTTTGACAGGAAGCACCATGGCCTGACCCTGGAACAACTCAACACCGCCGACACCGCCAGCGCCGTGCAGCTGCTGGACGGCCTGTACGAGCATTCGCCCTGGATTGCCGAAGCTGCGCTGGCATCCGTTCAAGTCACTGGCCCACCTCAAGCACGCCATGGTCCAGGTGCTGGCCCAGGCCTCGCCCGAGGCGCAGCTGGACCTGATCCGCGCCCACCCGGAGCTCGCTGGCAAGGCCATGGTGGCCAAAACGCTGACGGCAGAATCCACCAACGAGCAAAACAAGGCGGGCCTGACCGCTTGCACGCCCGAGGAGTTGGCACACATCCAGCAGCTCAACGCGGACTACAACGCCCGCTTTGGCTTTCCCTTCATTCTGGCCGTACGCGGCCCGCGTGGCACAGGCTTGCCCAAGCAGGAAATCATTGCCACCTTTGCCCGCCGCCTGCACAACCACCCCGACTTTGAGCGCGCGGAGGCCATTCGCAACATCCACCGTATTGCGGAAATACGCCTGAACGACAAGTTTGGCTACGAGCCCACACTGGGCAACGACGTGTGGGACTGGCAGGAAAAACTGGCCCAGCACAGCGAGCCGGGCTATGCCGAAAAGGGCCAGCTCACCGTCACCTACCTGACCGACGCCCACCGCGCCTGCGCCCAGCGCATCAGCCACTGGATGCGCGACTGCGGTTTTGACGAGGTCGAGATCGACGCCGTGGGCAACGTGGTCGGCCGCTACCACCCGGCCCAGGCAGGCGCCAAGTACCTGCTGACCGGCAGCCACTACGACACCGTGCGCAACGGCGGCAAGTACGACGGGCGCCTGGGCATCTTCGTGCCTATGGCCTGCGTGCGCGAGCTGCACCGCCAAGGCAAGCGCCTGCCGTTTGGCATTGAGGTGGTGGGTTTTGCAGAAGAAGAAGGCCAGCGCTACAAAGCCACCTTCCTGGGCTCTGGCGCGCTGATCGGCGACTTCAAGCCCGAATGGCTGGAGCAAAAAGACGCCGACGGCATCACCATGCGCGAAGCCATGCAGCATGCGGGCCTGTGCATCGACGACATTCCCAAGCTCCAGCGCGATGCTGCGCAGTACCTGGGCTTTATCGAAGTGCATATCGAGCAAGGCCCGGTGCTCAATGAGTTTGACATTCCGCTGGGCGTGGTCACGTCCATCAATGGCGGTGTGCGCTACGTGTGCGAAATGATTGGCACCGCCAGCCACGCTGGCACCACGCCCATGAACCGTCGCCGCGATGCGGCGCTGGGCGTGGCCGAGCTGGCGCTTTACATGGAAGAACGCGCACTGAAAGACGGCGACAGCGTGGCCACCATCGGCATGCTGCAGGTGCCCAATGGCTCGATCAACGTGGTGCCCGGCCGATGCGCCTTCAGCATGGACTTGCGCCCCACGGATGCCCAGCGCGATGCCATGGTGGCCGATGTGCTGGCCAAGCTGAACGAGATCGCCCAGCGCCGCGGCCTGCAATACAAGACCGAGCTAGCCATGAAAGCCGCCGCCCCAGCGATCCTGCCCTGCAAACGTTGTGGGAAAACGCGGTACATGCCTTGGGCGTGCCACTGCTGCGCATGCCCAGTGGCGCGGGCCACGATGCCATGAAGCTGCACGAAGTCATGCCCCAGGCCATGTTGTTCACGCGCGGTCTCAACAGCGGCATCAGCCACAACCCGCTGGAAGCCACCACCAGCGACGACATGCAACTGGCCGTCGACGCCTTCAGCCATGTGCTGGCGCAACTGGCTGCCCACTAAACCCTAGCGATTCGAGACAACACAATGACCCAAGACCGCCAAGCCACCTACGCCGCGCTGGATGCATGGATTGATGCGCACTTTAACGAACAGGTACAGTTTCTGCAGGCGCTGGTGCAGGTGCCCACGGACACGCCGCCCGGCAACAATGCCCCGCATGCCGAACGCACGGCCGACCTGATCCAGGCCTTCGGCTTTGAGGCCGAAAAGCACGTGGTGCCGGCCCAGGCCGTCAAGGACTACGGCATGGAGTCCATCACCAACCTGATCGTGCGCCGCCCCTATGGTGCGGGCGGCAAGACGATTGCCCTGAACGCCCACGGCGACGTGGTGCCCCCCGGTGAAGGCTGGACCAAGGACCCGTATGGCGCCCAGATCGAAGACGGCAAGATGTATGGCCGTGCCACGGCGGTGAGCAAGAGCGATTTCTCCACCTTCACCTTCGCCGTGCGTGCGCTGGAGGCCGTGGCCAAGCCCGCCCGGGGCGCGGTGGAGCTGCACTTCACCTACGACGAGGAGTTTGGCGGCCTGCTTGGCCCCGGCTGGCTGCTGGAGCAAGGCCTGACCCGGCCCGATCTGATGGTGGCCGCGGGTTTCAGCTACGAAGTGGTGACCGCGCACAACGGCTGCCTGCAGATGGAAGTGACCGTGCACGGCAAGATGGCCCACGCCGCCGTGCCCCACACGGGGGTGGACGCGCTGCAGGGCGCCGTGGCCATCATGAACGCGCTGTATGCCGAGAACACCCGCTACCAGCAGGTGACTTCACAGGTCCCCGGCATCAAGCACCCCTACCTGAACATCGGCCGCATCGAAGGCGGCACCAACACCAATGTGATCCCCGGCAAGGTGGTGCTCAAGCTGGACCGCCGCATGATCCCCGAGGAGCACCCGGCCGAGGTGGAAGCCAGCATCCGCGCAGTGATCGCCCGCGCCACCGCCGACTTCAACACCCAGCGGGGCTACACCGGTGAGGACGCCGTGCGTGCGGACATCAAGCGCCTGCTGCTGGCCAACGCCATGACCCCGCGGGCGGGCAACCAGCCCTTGGTGGAGGCCATCCAGACCCACGGCGAAGCCGTGTTCGGCACCAAGCCGCCCGCCGTGGGCACGCCGCTGTACACCGACGTGCGCCTGTACGTGGAGCGCGGCATCCCCGGCGTGATCTACGGTGCCGGCCCCCGCAGCGTGCTGGAAAGCCATGCCAAACGCGCCGATGAGCGCCTGGAGCTGGAAGACCTGCGCCGCGCCACCAAGGTCGTCGCGCGCAGCTTGGCGGATTTACTCGCTTAAGACACCTCCGCCCTCGCTGTTTCAGCGGCAACTCTCAGCCCCTACCGCTTACGCGCTAGGGGCTTTTTTACGCCCTGAAAAATGCGTGGTTCTTGCTGCAGCATGCCAGCACAGCCAGCGTTGCGGCCTTGCTCATTCCACGCCTGCAGCACACAAATACCTCGATTCAAGGTATCGATAGCACCGCTCAAATTTCATAGTGCAAAAAGCCTTCTTGCTTCACAAAAAAGAAATCCATCCACTTCAAAAATTTGGCATTTTTAAGGGGCAAACCCTTAGGAAATAAGAGCAGATCGGGGGTTTCTCTTGGAACGCTTTCCACCTTACTTTATATACACTTTTTGTATGGATCGTTGTGCGCAAGATGTGCATCGCGTTCTGTCAGAACAGATCAAGGATTCCAAGGTCCCTACACCAGCTTCTCGCAAAACGTAGGGCTGGTTGCGGTTACGGGCGCCAAGAGCCGCTGGGTCTGCGTGGCAGGCGGGGTAATTTTGATCGTGCTGGGTGTGCTGCCCAAAATGGCCATGCTGATTGAGTCTTTGCCCACCGTCGTGCTGGGTGGTGCTGGGCTGGTGATGTTTGGCATGGTGGCTGCTACCGGCATCCGCATCTTGTCTACGGTGGACTTCAAGGACAACCGCAACAACGCCATGATTGTGGCGGTGTCCATCGGCGTGGGCATGATCCCGCTGGTGGCACCCAACTTCCGCCAGTGGATGCCCCACCCCATCCATCCCCTGATCGAATCCGGTATCCTCTTGGCCTCGATTGCTGCGGTGCTCCTGAACGTGTTTTTCAATGGCGCACGTGGCGATACCCAAGCCGTTATCAATGCCGCGCGCCAGGCAGATGCGCACTAAAGCATCCTGACCTAGCTCCACGCCCAGCTTATTTGGGCGCCCGCAGTCCCGGCCTATCCAGCCGGGGTTTGTGCATGCGGTGACGCATATTGCAGCGCACCATAGGTTCATTGATAGCAGACACACGACCTGGAGTAAGCTCTAGGTAAGCAAGCACCTAGCTTGCCGAGTCAGATTCACCAGATTTTTGTATGACGCAAACCCTGTCCACCGCTGAACAAGCCCTGCGCGATGCTGCGCGTGAGTACCACGCTAGCCCTAACAAGGGCAAGATTTCGGTCACCCCGACCAAGCCCCTGTCCAACCAGCGTGACCTGTCGCTGGCCTATTCCCCCGGCGTGGCTTACCCCTGCTTGGATATTGAGGCTGACCCCTCCAAAGCCGCCGAGTACACCTCGCGCGGCAATCTGGTGGGCGTCATCACCAACGGCACTGCGGTGCTGGGTCTGGGTGATATCGGCCCTCTGGCTTCCAAGCCTGTGATGGAAGGCAAGGGTTGCCTGTTCAAAAAGTTTGCCGGTGTGGACGTGTTCGACATCGAACTGGCCGAGCGCGATCCCGACAAGCTGATCGACATCATCGCCTCGCTGGAACCCACACTGGGTGGTATCAATCTGGAAGACATCAAAGCGCCGGAATGCTTCTACATTGAGCAAGAACTCTCCAAGCGCATGAATATTCCCGTCTTCCACGACGACCAGCACGGCACCGCCATCATTTCCAGCGCTGCCCTGTTGAACGGCCTGGAGCTGGTGAACAAAAAAATTGAAGACGTGAAGGTGGCGGTCTCTGGCGCTGGTGCTGCGGCCATTGCCTGCCTGAACGTGATGGTGGGCCTGGGTGTGCGCCGCGAAAACATTTTCGTGTGCGACTCCAAGGGCGTGATCTACCAGGGCCGCCCCGGCGGTTTCGACGCCTCTAAGGCGCAATACGCACAAGATACCGACAAGCGCACGCTGGCCGATGCGGTTGACAGCGCCGATGTGTTCCTGGGCTGCTCGGCCCCCGGTGTGCTGACGGCAGACATGGTCAAGACCATGGCGCCCAACCCCATCATCTTGGCGCTGGCCAACCCTGAGCCTGAAATTCGCCCTGAACTGGCCAAGGCCGTGCGCCCCGACTGCATCATCGCTACGGGCCGCTCGGACTACCCGAACCAGGTCAACAACGTGCTGTGCTTCCCCTACATCTTCCGCGGTGCGCTCGATTGCGGCGCCTCCAAGATCACGGAAAGCATGAAGCTGGCTTGCGTGCGCGAAATCGCGGCGCTGGCCAAGCAGGACGTATCGGACGAAGTGGCTGCGGCCTACCAGGGCAAGGAGCTGAAGTTCGGCCCTGACTACCTGATTCCTACGCCCTTCGACACCCGCTTGATCATGCGGATTGCCCCCGCTGTGGCCCAGGCTGCGGCAGAGTCGGGCGTGGCCATGCGCCCCATCGAAGACATTGCCGCTTACCGCGACAGCCTCAGCCGCTTTGTCTACCAGACCAGCATGATCATGCGCCCCGTGTTTGCCGCTGCCAAGAGCAATCTGCAGCGCGTGGCCTATGCGGAAGGTGAAGACGAGCGCGTGCTGCGTGCCGTGCAAGTGGTGGTGGAAGAGGGCTTGGCCAAGCCTATTTTGATTGGCCGCCCTGCCGTGATCCTCGCGCGAATTGAAAAAGCCGGCCTGCGCCTGCAACCCGGTGTGGACGTGGAAATCTGCAACCCCGAAGACGACCCCCGTTTCCGCCAGTACTGGGAAACCTACCACCGCATGATGGGCCGTGAAGGCGTGACGCCCGAGACTGCCAAGTCTGCCGTGCGCCGCTCCAACACCCTGATCGCGGCCTTGATGGTCAAGCTCGGCGATGCCGATGCCATGCTGGCTGGCCTGGTGGGGCGTTTTGACCGCCACCTCGACTACATCGAGACCGTGCTGGGCCACAAGGCAGGAGCGGATCGCTTGGCCACTGTGAACGCTTTGTTGCTGGAAGACCGCACCCTCTTCATCGCGGACACCTACATCAACGAAGACCCCACCGCCGAAGAGCTGGCCCAGATCGCCAAGATGGCGGCCGACGAAGTGGCGCGCTTTGGCATTCCACCAAAGGTGGCCTTCCTGTCGCATTCCAACTACGGCTCCTCCAGCCGCAAATCTGCCAAGAAGATGCGTGCCGCGCGTGACCTGTTCGCGGCTGCCAACCCCGGCATCGAATGCGATGGCGAAATGCATGGTGACGCCGCACTGGACGAAAAGGTGCGCGCACGCACCTTGCTGGACAGCACGCTGCACGGCGAAGCCAATGTGCTGATCTGCCCCAACCTGGACGCGGCGAACATTCTGTTCAACGTGCTCAAGACCACGGCATCGCACGGCACCACCATCGGCCCGATCTTGATGGGTGCCTCGGCCTCGGCCCATGTGCTGACGCCCTCGTCCACCGTGCGCCGCGTGGTCAACATGACCGCGCTGTCAGCGGCACAAGCGATTGCGCACAAGGCCTAAGCCCCGGCGCGATTCACCGCGCTGCTGAAATACAAAGCCCTTGGCACCTGCCAAGGGCTTTTTTCATGCACTTTCACGCGCTGGGATGCGCTTCGCAGTTGGATGCGGTGAAGCAGCGCAAGCCGTGTTGAGACGTTAAGAAGCTTTGATTTATGTAGCTGCCAGCGCTTGTGAATACTGGGCTTCACAGATAAATCTAACTGAAAGGACGATATATCCAGCGCCGTTAGCTCACATTTCATCAATCGCAGTACTGGCACTGCCTGCCTGCGGGGTGGCCTTGCCTGCATCCCCATCGATGGCAAAACGCTCACGGCAGGTGACGTAGAAGCTGGCGCCAAAACGGCCCACGGGAAAGTAGTCCTGCAGTCTCACGCGCCAGGTTGCGGTGTCTACCAGTCCATCGCGCACCGCCAGCCACTGCACGCGGCCGATGAAGACGTAGCGGCTGTCGGTTTCCATCAGCTCGTGCAGCACGCACTCGAAGGCCACGGGCGCCTCGGCAATGCGCGGCACCTGCACGGTCTGGGACGGTGTGGTGTGCAGGCCCGTGTAGGCCAGCTCACTCTCGGTCACGGGCAGGCGATCCCCACAGCGGTGCATAGCGGCCGCGATCGGTTCATCGGCCAGGTGCACCACGAACTCTTTGGTGCGCAGGATGTGCGCCGCCGTGTCCTTGAGCTGGCCGTCCTGCAGCTTGTTCACGCTGAGCATGACCACCGGCGGGTCCTCGCCCACCATGTTGAACATGCTGAACGGCGCAGCATTTACCGTGCCGTCCGCGGCCAGCGTGGTCACCAGGGCAATCGGCCGCGGCACGATCAGGCTGGCCATGAGCTTGTAGCGCTCGTACGCGCCGAGGGTGGAGAAATCAATTTCGGTCATGGAGCTTTCCGTTTCTGTCGCCATGCGGCGACCTGTGCCCCGGACCGCCGCAACTTGCATGCCAATTGTGTATGCAATCCGGGCATTGATCTTGCTCAACCCGTGCTCCTTCCACCCTTTGATTGTGTTGAACCATGCGCAAACGCCAATTCCTGCAGCATCAAGCCTGTGGCCATCATGGTGATCTACAACACCACGCCCGCCTCGGTCATGGCGCTGAAGAAATCCGGCATCACCAAGGCCGCCGATTTGACCGGCAAGAAGCTGGGCGCGCCCATTTTTGATGCCGGCCGCCGCACCTTCCCCCTGTTTGCGCAGGCCAACGGCGTGGGCGAGGTGCAGTGGACCACCATGGATCCACCACTGCGCGAGACCATGCTGGTGCGCGGCGACCTGGACGCCGTGACCGGCTACACCTTCACCAGCCTGCTGAACCTGGAGGCGCGCGGCGTCAAGCGCGAGGACGTGGTGGTCCTGCCCTATGCCACGCACGGCGTGCAGCTGTACGGCAACGTCATCATCGCCAGCCCCAAGTTGATTGCCGAAAAGCCCGAAGCCGTGCGCGCCTTCCTCAAGGCCTTTGCCAAGGGTGCCAAGGAAGCCATCGCCCACCCCGAGGCGGCCATCGCCTCCATGAAGGCCAAGGACGGGCTGGTCAATGCACCGCTGGAAGTCAAACGCCTGAAGCTGACCATCGAAACCGCCATCGACAGCGAAGGCGCGCGCAAAGAAGGCTTTGGACAGATCAACCCTGAGCGATTGAAGTTGATGGCCGAACAGGTCGCCAAGGCCTACGCCACCCAGCGCCCCATCCCCGTCCAGGCCGTGTGGAACGGCAGCTTTCTGCCCAGCGCGGCAGAATTGGACGTGCTGCCCAAGCGTTGAGCTACCGCATGCCGCCATGTCATGTGGCGTGCAAGGCATGGCATGACATGGCAACGGTGACAAGGCCTGCAGCCGTGCAGGCCTTTTTTGCGCTGCATTGTGGGGCGTGAGATGTGGGCGTATACCTTGCCCCATTCACTCAAAACAAGAGCAGCTTGCGCTTGCCTACATTGGATATAGCGCCTAAACACGGGATTGCTAAATAGGTATTTGAATATCGTGATCCCACAATCGTTTGCTCAGCAAGTACCCGGTTTGGGGCTTCAACGATGCCCCAAACTTGCGCTGCCAGATAAATAGCAGCGAATGCAAGAGCGCGGTAGCGCTCTTGCTATATGCATGCGTCTTTCTCCCAAGCCGAGCCAAGTACCAACGCAACTTATTGTTCAGACTCTCAATGTGATGGGTATGAGCCTTGCCTACCGTGTGCTGCTCAGCCTTGATGATGGCCTTGTAAGGCCGATGTGCATCCGTGCAGTAATGGATATGTGCATCCATAGGTAGTTGAGGCTGCAGCACTTTGGCTGTTTTCGTTCCTCGCTCCCCAAGTGCAAACCCGACGATCTGGTGACTTGCCCTGTCTATTGCCCACCACAGCCAGATGGGCTGTTTTTTGAGCCCACATAACTCCACATCTCATCGGCCTCAATGACCGCTAGATCTTTGGCTGTTGGCGCTTGAAGTGCTTTGCCAGCAACTTCTTGCGCACCCAACCCAACACTGCGTTGTGGCTCACGTGCAATAGGCGTTCGATTTTTCTTGCGGCAATACCTTCGGCATACATCGCCAAGGCCAGTGCTTTGATCTTTGGATCGATGAGGCGCAAGTCCTTGTCACCAAAGGTTCTGCGGCATCCCATGCACATCCATCTTTGTCGTTTGTGGCGGCTCAGGCCAATCTTTTGTGTGTGATGGTGATTACAGCGAGGGCATTGCATAGCGAAACGGAAAAGGCATGGAATATAGCGCTTGGCGCCATCTCCATACCTCATGCGCAATCCCTGAAATTGGCCTCTAGCGCTTACGTGGCAAGCGCTAGCAGCTATCAATTGTTGTGATTTTCCATGGTGGATGGAGTTAGCAGGCTGCTTGCAAGGGCGGGGTGCTGCTAGCTTGCAGGGCCCATGCCGCAACGCCCTGCACCACATTCCCAATCACCAGCACGCTGGGGCTGGCCAGGTTTTGTGCATGCAGCGTATCCGCCAAATTTTGCAAATTGGTAATGGCATGGCGCTGCTGCGGCAAGCTGGCGTGTTGAATGATGGCCGCCGGTGTGAGGGCTGGCAGGCCGCCGGCTTGCAGCTCTGCGCTGATGTGATCGGCTGCGCTGACGCCCATGTAGATCACGAGGGTGAGTTTGGCCGCATGTGCCGTGCTGGCCAGAGCGCGCCAGTCAGTGCCGCTGTCTCCGGGCTTGGCATGGCCCGTGATAAACACCACCCCATGAGCGTGCTCTCGGTGGGTCAGCGGTGCGCCCAAGCTGCTTAACCCGGCCAAGCCTGCGGTGATGCCATTGATCACTTGCACCGCAATACCGGCGCGGCGCAGGTGCTCCACTTCTTCACCGCCACGGCCAAAGATGAAGGGGTCCCCGCCTTTGAGGCGTACCACGCGCTCGCCCTGACGCACCTCGGCTTCCATCAGCTTTTCGATGAACGCCTGGGGCGTGCTTTTGCAGCCACCGCGCTTGCCCACATAGACAATGCGCGCGGTGGGCGATGCAAAGTGGACGATCTCTGGCGAGACCAGGTCATCCACCAGCAGCACGCTGGCGTTCTGGATGGCCTTGAGTGCTTTGAGGGTGAGCAATTCAGGGTCACCCGGGCCTGCACCGACCAGGGTGCATGTGCCTGCGGTGTGTGTGGCGCTGGCGTTCATGCTTGCGCTCCTTGTGGGGCCGGTAAAGCGGCCAGTTGACGGTGTAAATCGCAAATGGCTTGCACCTGCGTGGCGATCGGTGCGGGCACTGGGCGCTGCCCTTGCAGCACCTCGCGCGTCCATGTGGCGGTGGCAGCCACATCCAGCCCATTGGGTAGTTCGGGCGTGACGGGCACAGCCCCAGTTTCTGCCTGCAAATCCAGTACCCTGCGCCCTTTGATGATGCCGCACAGCGCAGGTTGGCGGCGCGGGTCTGCCACGGGCTCACCTTCCATACCGCGCAGCAGCAGCGCATGGCTGCCTGCTTCGGCATGGGTTTGCTCCATGCTGAGGCGGTATTCCGGGTGGGTGTAGCAGCCAACCACCAAACTCTGTGTGCCACTGGCAGCCAGTGGGTTCAGGTGCTTGACCAGGCTGTGCGCTGGGTTGCGCAGCCCAATGGCAGCGCGGGCGTCCAGCAAATCAGCCAAGCTAGGCAACAAAGTGCGGGTGTGAAGGTGTAGCAATTGCCCGGGCTGCGGGGTCTGCACGGCAAGCGCAGCGGGGTAGCCCATGTGTTCCAGCACTTGTGCGGCAGTGATCCGTGTGCTTTCCGTGGTACAGCCATGCAGCAG
>NZ_CADEPJ010000077.1 GCF_902829245.1 Comamonas jiangduensis
GTACTGCACGGCCTGATCGCCAACAAAAATCTGCACGCCCTCGACATTGTTTTCGCGATAGCCCAAGGCCGCAAAAAACGCACAACGCGCCTGCGACGCCAGTTGCAGCAACTGCACGTTGTCCGTGTGCGCACCGGGGTGCAATGCAGGCGGGCACACCAGCTGCACGGCAAAAACGGCGTCCTCAAAATCGGCAAACTGAATGCGGGCCATGTGCGAAATTCCTTGGGGCTACGCCCATATTGGTGCGACGCAGCATTTTTAGCGCATTGCGTGCACTGCGCTGTCACCTTGGTGCAAACCCGTAGGCACGCGCACCAAGCCAGCGCAAGGGTGCCCGGTTGCGCCCGGTGGCAACCCAACGCCATACAAAAACTGCATACAAAAAGCAGGCATTGTTTTTGCTCACTCCTTGGCGAAGCTGCAGACGCTGTGCAGACACAGCCCGCAGCGGATCTTTTTGGACCACTTCGCAACCAGGAGCCCCCATGCAAAAAGTCGTTTCTTGCAAGCCACCGCCGCTTTGGCTTTGGCCAGCAGTTTGGGTGCCGCGCACCACAAAACACCCCTCAAATTCCAGCTGGACTGGCGTTTTGAAGGGCCGTCGGCCTTCTTTTGCTGCCCGTGGCCAAGGGGTACTTCAAAGAGGCGGGCCTGGATGTGAGCGTGGATGCCGGCAACGGCTCGGGCGGCGCCGTGCAGCGCGTGGCCTCGGGCTCTTACGACATTGGTTTTGCCGACATGGCCTCGCTGATGGAGTTTCACGCCAACAACGCCGAGGCGCCCAACAAGCCCTTGGCCGTCATGGTGGTCTACAACAACACCCCCGCCGCGGTGATGGCGCTCAAGAAAAGCGGCATCACCACACCCGCTGATTTGAGCGGCAAAAAGCTGGGCGCGCCGGTGTTTGATGCGGGCCGCAAAGCCTTCCCCACTTTTGCCAAAGTCAACAAGGTGAGCAACGTGGCCTGGACGGCCATGGACCCCCCGCTGCGCGAAACCATGCTGGTGCGCGGTGATGTGGATGCCATCACCGGCTTTACCTTCACCAGCTTGCTGAACCTGGAAGCACGCGGCGCCAAGGCCAGCGATGTGGTGGTCATGCAGTACGCCGACCACGGGGTGAAGTACTACGGCAACGTGATCATTGCCAGCCCCAAGCTGATCAAAGAGAACCCCGAAGCCCTCAAAAACTTCTTGGCCGCCTTCGCCAAGGGCGCCAAGGAGGTGATGGCCAAGCCAGCAGACGCCATCCAGTATGTGAAAGCCCGTGACGGCATTGCCAACGCGGCGCTGGAAAGCCGCCGCCTACAGCTGGCGATTGACACCGTGGTCAACAGCGCCGACGCCCGCAAGGAAGGCTTTGGCCGCCTGGATGCCAGCCGCCTGTCGCTGATGGCCTCGGAAGTCTCGGACGCCTTCGGCACCAAGACCCGCATTGATCCCCAAGCAGTCTGGAACGGCAGCTTCCTGCCCAGCGCGGCGCAGCTGGACGTGCTGCCCCAAAAGTAAGGCCGCAATCTAACCCTGCGGTCAGGCGTCCTCTTGCCTGACCGCACCTTGTGATGGATCCGTATGCAAAGCGTTGCAGCCCCTTATTTTGTTGATTTCCGTGATGTCTGGCTGGCCTACAACGACGAGTTGCTGGCGCAGAACCACTTTGCCGTCGAAGCCATTGACCTGCAGGTCAAAACCGGGGAATTCATTGCCATTGTCGGCCCCTCGGGCTGCGGCAAATCCACCTTCATGAAGCTGGCCACCGGCCTGCGCATGCCCTCCATGGGCAAAATTTTGATCGATGGCCAGCCCGTGACCGGGCCGCTGAAAATTTCCGGCATGGCGTTTCAGTCGCCCTCACTGCTGCCCTGGCGCACCACGGTAGACAACGTGCTGCTACCGCTGGAAATTGTGGAGCCCCACCGCAGTCAGTTCAAAACCAAGCGCAAGGAATACGAAGCACGCGCGCGCCACCTGCTGCAAAAAGTGGGGCTGGGTGGTTATGAGGACAAATTCCCCTGGCAACTTTCGGGCGGCATGCAGCAACGCGCCAGCATCTGCCGCGCGCTGATCCACGAGCCCCAAATGCTGCTGCTGGACGAGCCGTTTGGCGCGCTGGACGCATTCACGCGCGAAGAGTTATGGTGCATCTTGCGCGACCTGCACGCTGAGCAGCAGTTCAACGTCATCCTGGTCACGCACGACCTGCGCGAATCGGTGTTTCTGGCCGACACCGTGTATGTGATGAGTAAAAGCCCCGGCCGCTTTGTGGTGCGTCGAGACATTGCGTTTCCCCGCCCGCGCGATCTGGAGCTGACCTACACCAAGGCGTTCACCGACATCGTCCACGAGCTGCGCGGCCACATCGGTGCCATGCGCCAAACCGGTGCAGTGATCAACCAATAAGCAGCCAAGGATTCGGAATGTACAAACTCAACAACAAACAGCTGGAGCGCTGGTCGCCCTGGATTTTGCTGCTGGCGGTGGTGGTGCTGTGGCAGGTGCTGTGCGCCGCGCTGGAGGTCTCGCCCTTCATCTTTCCCCCCCCCGCCCTGATCCTCCAAGACTTCCTGGGATACCACGCCGTGATTGCGGGCCACGCCTGGCGCACCTTCTGGGTCACCATGGCCGGCTTTGGCATTGCGATTGTGGTGGGCGTGCTGGGCTTTTGATTGGCAGCTCTCGCCTGGCCTATGCGGCGGTCTACCCGCTGATGACCGCGTTCAACGCCCTGCCCAAAGCAGCTTTTGTGCCGATTTTGGTGGTCTGGCTGGGCATTGGCATTGGCCCTGCCATCTTGACAGCCTTTCTCATCAGCTTTTTCCCCATCACCGTCAACATCGCTACGGGCCTGGCCACGCTGGAGCCTGAACTGGAAGACGTGCTGCGCGTGCTGGGCGCCAAGCGCTGGGATGTACTGATCAAAGTCGGCCTGCCCCGCTCGCTGCCTTATTTTTATGGCTCGCTCAAAGTGGCCATCACCCTGGCTTTTGTGGGCACCACCGTGTCAGAGATGACCGCCGCTAACGAAGGCATTGGCTATTTGCTGATCTCGGCAGGCTCTTCCATGCAAATGGGGCTGGCCTTTGCGGGCTTGCTGGTGGTGGGCGCCATGGCCATGGCCATGTACGAACTGTTCAGCTGGGTGGAAAAGCGCACCACAGCCTGGGCACACCGCAGCTCACACAGCCATTGAAGCACCTTGCCCTGCCGCAGCTGGCAGCTGGGTCACTGGGTGTACATGTTTTGTTCCTCGACTTGGGCCTGCCTCGTGCAGGCCTTTTTTTTGAGGGGATGCAGGCGCCCCCTGCTGGCGCACCACCCAGCCCACACCGATGCATAGCACAGATGCGCTGCTGGAGAAATATGCATCAAATAGCACTCCAGCGCTTGATAGACAAGCGCTAGCAGCTCCTATTTTTACCACCACACGCCGCACTGGCGCACGCCTACCACCAGCCAGCGCAAGCCATCCAGCACAGGCAGGCTCACATAGGCTTACAAATTTCTACCGTAAAGCCCCCGCTTGCCCCCATCTGCTTGGCATGCCCTGTGCATTAAAGCGCTGTGAGACAGAGGCCTTGGCGTTGTGCACCGGGGCCACGGCCCCCTCCCCTCCACCCAGGAAAGGCCACCATGCACGATCGCTTTTTTCAATCCAACAGCCATGCCAACCAGATGCCCCCTGCTGACGAACACCATCTGAGCGACACCGACAGCCACTGGCTGCGTCAGTCGTTTATCTGGGCCAACGCAGCACGCCTGCGCGGCAACCGCCCGTTTGGCGCCATTGTGGTGGCCAGCAACGGGCGCATTCTGGCCGAAGCATTTAGCAACACCCAGGAAACGGGGGATCGCACCGGCCATGCTGAAATGAATGCCGTGCGCCAGCTGGGCACCGCCCGCCTGCAGGCTGACCTAGTTGCAGGGGCCACGCTGTACTGCAGTGCAGAGCCTTGTGCCATGTGTGCCAGCGCCATCTGCGCCGTGGGCCTGCGCCGCGTGGTGTTTGGCCTGGACTGGCCCCGGCTGCACCACATCCGCCCCGACCTGCGCCCCATCAACCTGAGCTGCCACGATGTGTTTGCCAGCGCCACAGCCCCCATGGAGTGTGCAGGCCCCTGTCTGGTCGACGAGGCACTGGCCGTGTATGAAGACAGTTGGTTTTCTGCCGACGACAGACACAGCACCTAGCCCCTATTCATGGCCTAAAGAATATGCCATCGCCCTAACTTGGTGCAACAGGCGCACTTCTTGCTTGCTGCATGCGCATGGCCTGGCTTGCTCAACTTGATCTTCAATACACCGTGCGCGCTGCGCGCACCTGCGTGCACTTTCGCCATGACGGCCCTTTGCGTGTGCTGCGCAGCCTCTACCCCGAAGGCGATGCGGTCTGCCACAACGTGCTGGTGCACCCCCCGGGCGGACTGGTCGGCGGTGATACCCTGGACATCCGTGTGCAGGTGGCACCAGGGGCGCATGCCCTGGTCACCACACCGGGTGCCACGCGTTTTTACAAAACCAATGGTGCCCCCGCCACCCAGCGCACGCATTTGCAGCTGGACGCTGGCGCACGCCTTGAATGGCTGCCGCTGGAAGCGATTGCCTACAACCAGTGCGATGCCCACAACCTGCTGCACCTGGACATTGCCGAGGGGGCGGAGTTGATAGCGTGGGATATCACCGCTTTTGGCCTGCCCCATGCACACGAGCCCTTTGAGCACGGAAGTTTTACCCAGCACATGGAATGGCCGGGCACATGGCTGGAACGCGGCACCCTCCGTGCAGACGATCACCTCCTCATGAATGGCCCTTTGGGTCTGGCACAACAGCGGTGCATGAGCAGCATGGTGCTGGCTTGTGGCACAGCACTCACACGCACACAGCGCGAGCAATTGCTGGAATCTACCCGCGCAGTGCTGGATGCCCACCCGCAAGGTACCTGGTGCGGTATTACCGCCCCCAATGACCATATGCTGGTGCTCCGAGGCTTGGCCCCCGTGGTGGAGCCACTGATGCAGTTGTGGCAGCAGGTGCGCCTGTGCTGGCGCACGCAGCATTGGGGCATTGCACCCACCACGCCGCGCATCTGGCACATGTGAAAAAGTCTGAGAAAAGACCTGCAAAAGGTCTGTGAAAAAGCAAATAAGAAACTCAACTTAGCTGCTTTGGTCACTTAGACATAAAAAAGCATTCGTTCCATAGAACAAGGGGAAATCCTAAAGTCCATCGCACAGCAATTCCCTGTGTTTGAGACCAAGGAAACCCCATGCAACACCACACCCGCCCCCTTGCCCAGCGCCGCCGCACCGTGACTCAATGGATGGCATGCATGGCGATGGCGTGCGTGGTGAGCGCCCCCGCCCAAGCCAGCGACGACAGCACTTGGCAGCCCAGCACAAATCTGGAATTCATTGTCCCCGGTGGGGCCGGCGCCGCACTCGATATGGCGGCACGCAAACTCACCGATGTGCTGGCCAAAGAAGGCATTACCAGCAACTTCGTCGTCACCAACAAGCTGGCGCGCACAGTATCCAGGCCCTGGAGACCGTGGCCCGCCACAAAGGTGATGCACACAGCCTGATCACCCTGAGCAGCGGCTACGTCACCAGCCAAGCGCAAGGCGCTTTGCCAGCACACCTGCAAAACCTGACACCGCTGGCCACGCTGTTTCGCGAATTTGTGACCGTGGTGGTGCGTGCCGACTCTCCTGTGCGCAATGCCCAGGATTTGGTCGCACGCCTCAAGCAAGACCCTTCGGGGCTGTCGATTGGCATCTCCAACACGCTGGGCAACCACATCCACTTGGGCATTGCGCAACCGCTCAAGCAAGAAGGTGTCTCGGTGCAGCAATTGCGCATCGTTCCCTACAAATCCTCCGCAGAGTCCATGGGCGCGCTCGTCGGTGGGCACTTGGATGTGGTCGCCGCCACCACGCCCAATTTGCTGCCTTACCTGGAAAGTGGCCGCATTCGCGTGATTGCCATTGCTGCCGATGAACGCCTGCAAGGTGTATTCGCGAAAGCACCGACCTGGAAAGAACAGGGCATTGACTACGTCAGCAATGCCTACCAAGGCGTGATGACCGCTCCCAATGCAACACCTGCGCAAAAGCCTATTGGCTGCAAGCGCTGCGCCGTGCCACCCAAACCAAGGAATGGCAGGACTTTGTCGCCACCAACCAATGGCAACACCTTTTCTTAGGCCCAGAAGCCACCAGCCAAGCCATTCGCAGCCAAATTGCCAGCACCCATGCCTTGCTCGATGAACTGGGCCTGTTGCCAGCGAATGCCCAACGCCTTGCACAAGCAGGCACACGCCCGGCTCGCTAAATCCGACTTTTTGAAAACATCGCCTGAAAGATTTGCACCATGAACGCACCATTGAATCTCTCGCCCCGCCAACTGCTGCAGCAACGTTTGCAAGATGCACAAACAGCTACCCCCCATGTGACCGTCACCCCCCAATCGGCCCACATTGGTGCCTTGATTGGCGGCGTGGATCTGCACCAGCCACTCACGGCAGCCGAAGTGAACACCATTCACTCCGCGTTGCTGCAATGGAAAGTGGTGTTCTTCCGTGAACAGCACCTCAGCCATGAACAGCATGTGGCGTTTTCCAGCCAGTTTGGCGAGCTGACCATTGGCCACCCCGTGTTTGGCCATGTGGATGGTCACCCGGAGCTCTATTCGATTGCCAAGCACCGCCGTGCCAACAGCTACAGCAGCGAGCCAGAGCGCCGCCCTTGGACAGGCTGGCACACCGACGTCACAGCCGCTGTCAACCCGCCCGCAGGCTCTATCTTGCGCGGCGTAACTATTCCCCCCTACGGTGGTGACACCCAGTGGACCAACTTGGTGGCCGCGTATGAAGCCTTGTCCGAGCCACTCAAAGCTTTCCTGAACACCCTGCGTGGAGAGCACCGTTTCAGCCCACCCGCAGGCGCCAACCCCACAGCGGAATATTTGGAACTGATCCAGCAAAACACCTTGGTCAGCGAGCACCCTTTGATCACCCTGCACCCAGAGACGGGAGAGAAGATTTTGTTCATCAGCCCCGGCTTTCTCAAAACCATCTCGGGCCTGCACACCCGCGAAAGCCGTGTGTTGCTGGAGTTGCTGTGGGAACACGCGGTGCGCAGCGAATTCACCGTGCGCTTCAAGTGGGAGCCCGGCTCCATCGCTTTCTGGGACAACCGCTCTACCGCCCACGTTGCACCGCAAGACATTTTTGACCTGGAATTTGACCGCCAGCTCTACCGCTCCACCTTGGTCGGCACAGTACCTGTGGGGGCTGATGGACGCCCCTCCACCGCTGTCCAAGGCAATCCCGTGCTCGCTGCCCACGGCGCTGCTTTCTAAGCGTCACAACACCCACGGGTTGACCTCCCTGATTGTCTCCTCTGCAGGCCATGCCTGTCGTGGTTTGAAGGTGCTGCTTGCAGCACCTTTTTTTTATTGCATTCGTAAAAATAACCACCATTAAAGACGGTTAGGCATTTTTCAAGTGCTTTTCGCAAAATTTATTCTTCAAAAAAATCTCTTGAAAAGCCTCTGGGCGTGCACATTTAGGAAACATCCAGGCGCAGACAGCGCCAACCCAACACAAGGAGTTTTCGCATGTTCCTCGCTAGCCCTCTCATCCGCCACGTATCCCGTCCGGATGCCACCCTGCAGCGCTTTATGCAGGCAGCAACCAATGCCGCGCAACAGCCTCTGCAGGACTTTCAAGTCAACTACACCGACGACGCCACCACACTGGCTGTGGATGTGCCCGGTTTGCGCCGTGACCAACTGCAACTGCGCATTGAAGACAACATGGTGCATCTGCAAAGCGTCGAAGGGGCGCCACGCCAAGTGCGCCGCAGCTGGGAGCTGCCGCACGAGATTGATGCCGCAGCATCCTCCGCCAAGCTGGACTTGGGCGTGCTGACGCTGACCCTGCAGCGCACCAAGCCTGTCGATAAAACAGTGGCGCTGAACATCGAGTAAACCGTGCAGGCGCTTTCCTGCCCATCAAGCCGCATGGTGCAAACCATGCGGCTTGTTTGCGTAGCCCCCCGCTCTTTTGCCGCCGCATGGCTGGGCTGTGATTGAATCGGGTGTTTTGTATGCTTGCTACAGACTGCCCAACGCTATGGCCTTTGACATCTTCTCCCGCTGGTTGCTGCGCATGGGCAGCGTGTTGCTGACAAGCGCCACTTTGCGGGGCTGCGCCAGCACCACCAACTCGGGTGCGATTGGTCTGCAGCGCAGCCAGTTGATGCTGATTTCCAGTGAAGCCATAAAGGCCCAGGCCGCCAAAGGTTTTCAGCAACTCACGGGGGATGCGCAGTCCAAGAAAAAGCTCAACACCAACCCCGCCATGACCCAGCGCGTGCGCCGCATCGGTCAAGACTTGATTGGTCAGGTGGGCGTGTTCCGCCCGGATGCCCGCAATTGGGCCTGGGAAATTAATGTGTTTGAGTCCGAGGACATCAACGCCTTCTGCGCCCCCGGCGGCAAGATCGGCGTGTACACCGGCCTCATCAACCAGCTGCAGCTGACCGACGACGAAATCGCCGCGGTGATGGGCCATGAAATTGCCCACGCCCTGCGTGAGCATTCACGCGAACAGGCCTCGCAAAAACCATCTCCAGCCTCATTACCAGCACCGTGGCGGCAGCAACCGGCATGCCGGGCGAGCTGATGGACGCAGGCTCACAAATGCTGGTGCACCTGCCCAATTCACGTGCCATGGAGTTGGAATCCGATGTCATCGGTCTCGAGTTGATGGCCCGTGCTGGTTATGACCCACGCCATGCCTCCTCCATCTGGCGAAAGATGCAGCAGATCAAAGGTGGACAGCAAGGGGCCACGTTCCTGAGCACCCACCCCGCAGGGGATCAACGCATTGCCGAACTGGATGCCTATGTCCCCAAAGTCTGGCCGCTGTACCAAGCGGCCTTGGCAAGCAAAGGCCGCAAAGCCTTAGCGCGTTAAACAACGCTGCCTCGCTCAATTGGCGTGCCTGCGGCTTCACACCCAGCCGGCATGTTTGTATGCTGGCACCCCCTTCTCTTCTTGCCTGGAGCATCGCCATGAAAAAACTGCGGGCCTTGTCACTGCCGCCCTGCTGATGAGCGCCTGTGCTGCGCCACCCGCCCCCATCACTGCCTCACACCCCCATGTAGGCATTGCCAACCCAGCCTCGGTGTACTGCATCCAGCAAGGCGGCAAGTTGCGCATGGAGCCAACGACCCACGGCGCGCATGCCATCTGCATCTTGCCCAGCGGCCAAGAGGTGGATGAATGGGCGTACTACCGCCAACACCACCCTAGCCCCCAGCCCTAAGCGCAGCAGCGCCCGCTCCATCCAATGCACTGCTCGCCTTACCGCCCCTCCATCGCAGGGGGCATACATTCAGCGCAAATTACCCCTGTAGCAACGTCTTTCTATATAGAACATGCGCTCGCAGCGGATGCCCCTGAGGGAGCGCAGGGTGTTCAAACGTCAGCGCATCACGCACCATGCCCAGCCGTTGCATGACCCGCTCAGAACGCTTGTTGCCCAACGTGGTGAATGCAACCACTTCAGACAACCCCAATTCATGCCAGGCAAAGTCAAGTGCCGCACTCGCACCCTCTGTGGCCAGACCTTTGCCCCACGCATGGCGCGCAAGCCTCCAGCCGATTTCCACACACGGAGCAAAAGGCAGTTCAGCCGATGGAACATGCAAACCTATCCAACCGATGAACTCTTTGCTCGCTTTGTTTTCTGCCGCCCAGCCCCCCCCATCCACGCGATTCAATCAGCGCACGGCAGCGATCAGCTATAACTCGGCTCTCATTCTCAGTAAGAACGCTGGGGAAATAGCGCATGGTTTCAGCATCAGCGCTCATCCGTGCAAAGGCCGGATAGTCTGTATCCTTCCATTGGCGCAGCAACAGTCTGGTGGTCTCTAGCTCTCGCACCCGTTTCATGG
>NZ_CADEPJ010000078.1 GCF_902829245.1 Comamonas jiangduensis
CTTCTGGCCGTGGCTGAGCACGCCGGCCTGGCGGCGGACTTCGCTGGCCAGGTGGATGGTGTGCAGGATGCCGGCCAGCCGGTCGCTTTGCGCGCTGTCGAGCCGGAAGAACAGGGAGTGCTGCACGCCCTTGTGCGTCTTGAGCGCCAGCTCCAGGTTCTCGAACACCGTCAGCTGCTCGAACACCGTGGGCTTCTGGAACTTGCGGCCAATGCCCAGTTGCGCAATTTGCGGCTCGTTATGGCGCAGCAAGTCAATGGTGCTGCCAAAGAACACCGAGCCTTTATCGGGCCGCGTTTTGCCGGTGATGATGTCCATCATCGTTGTCTTGCCCGCGCCATTGGGGCCGATGATGCAGCGCAGCTCACCCGGCGCAATGTCCAGGTTCAGGCCGTTGATGGCCTTGAAGCCGTCGAAGCTGACGTGCACATCTTCCAGGTACAGGATGCGGCCATGGGTCACATCGACCTCACCCGGTGCAGCAATGCGCGCCATGCTGGCGCTGCGGCCACCCGACGCGGTGTGGTGCGCGGCCTTCTCGACTGCGGCACGCATGCGGACGGCCCCCGCTTCCATCAGGTCCGGGGTCATGCCGCACCTCCTTCTTGCTTCGATCCAAACTTGCTGCGCAGCTTGCGCACCACGCCAACGATGCCATTGGGCATCCACAGCGTCACGGCAATAAACAAAGCACCCAGAAAATACAGCCAGAACTCCGGTGCCGCCACCGTCAACCAGCTCTTGGCGCCGTTGACAGCAAAGGCTCCGACGATGGGGCCGATCAGGCTGCCACGCCCGCCCACGGCCGTCCACACGGCGATCTCGATCGAGCTGGCGGCCGACATTTCCACCGGGTTGATGATGCCCACCTGGGGCACGTACAAGGCCCCGGCCAGGCCGCACATCATGGCGCTGATGACCCAGATGGTCAGCTTGTAGGGCAGTGGCGAATAGCCCGAGAACATGACGCGCGTTTCCGCATCGCGAATGGCCTGCAGCACGCGGCCAAACTTGCTGCGCACCAGCCAGCGTGCCAGCAGAAAGCAGCCCAGCAGGGTGCAGCCCGTCAGCACAAACAGGGCCATGCGCATCTCCTGCGTGGCCAGCGGCATGCCGAGGATTTGCTTGAAGTCCGTGAAGCCGTTGTTGCCGCCAAAGCCGGTTTCATTGCGAAAGAACAGCAGCATGGCCGCATAGGTCAGCGCCTGCGTGATGATGGAGAAATAGACACCCTTGATGCGCGAGCGAAAGGCAAACCAGCCAAACACGAAGGCCACCACACCGGGCACCGCGAAGATCAGTATGAAGGTGGCGATGAAGCTGTCCGACAGCGCCCAGAACCACGGCAGCTCCTTCCAGGCCAGAAACACCATGAAAGCGGGCAGTTCCTCAGCGCCCACGGACTGGCGGCTCAGGTACATGCCCATGACATAGCCACCCAGCGCAAAGAACAGGCCGTGGCCCAAACTGAGGATGCCGGTGTAGCCCCAGATCAGGTCCATGGCCAGCGCGCAGATGGCGTAGCACATGATCTTGCCCAGCAGGCGCACCGCGTAGTCGGACAGGTGGAACACGCTGCCCTCGCCCACCCACAGGTTGAGCACCGGGGCCAGCGCGCACACCACGATCAGCGCCACCATGAAGGCGGCCCAACCCGGTTTGGTCAACAGCGGCTTGCGGCGCGGCAGCTCCACGGCACGAACACATTCGATTTCAAAGTTGAAGCTGTCATGTCATGCCTCCGCACTGCGGCCTTTCATTGCAAAAATGCCCTGGGGCCGCTTCTGGATAAAGGCGATGATGAAAATCAGCACGGCAATCTTGGCCAGCACCGCGCCGGTCCAGCCTTCGAGGAACTTGTTCAGGATGCCCAGTCCCAGCGCGGCATACACCGTGCCCGCCAGCTGGCCCACGCCGCCCAGCACCACGACCATGAACGAATCCACGATGTAGCTCTGGCCCAAGTCCGGCCCGACATTGCCTACTTGGCTCAGCGCACAACCGGCCAGCCCTGCGATACCGCTGCCCAGCGCAAACGCCAGCGTGTCCACACGGGCGGTGTTCACCCCCATGCACGATGCAATCGGGCGGTTCTGTGTGACACTGCGCACAAACAGGCCCAGGCGGGTGCGCGCAATCAGGTAGGCCACGCCCGCCAGCACCGCAAAGGCAAAAGCGATGATGACCAGCCGGTTAAAAGGCAGCATCAGGTTGGGCAGCAGTTGCCAGCCGCCACTCATCCACACCGGGTTTTCCACGGCCACGTTCTGCGCGCCGAAGGTAGAGCGCACCAGTTGCATCAGCACCAGGGAGATGCCCCAGGTGGCCAGCAGGGTCTCCAGCGGGCGGCCATACAGAAAGCGCAGCACGCCACGCTCCATCACCGCGCCCACCAAGGCGGAGGCCAGAAAAGCTACGGGCACCGCCGCCAGCAAATACCAGTCAAAGAAGTCGGGCAGATAGCTGCGAAACAGGCCTTGCACCACAAAGGTGGCGTAGGCGCCGATCATCATCAACTCGCCGTGGGCCATATTGATCACACCCATCAGGCCATACGTAATCGCCAGGCCCAGCGCCACCAGCAGCAGGATGGAGCCCAGGCTGACGCCGGTGAAAGCCACGCCCAGGCGTTCGCCCCAGGCCAGCTTGTCTTTGACTTCGGCCAGCGCACGTTGCAGCGCGGCCTGCACTTTTTCATCCTGCTCCTGCGTCAGCTGTTCATTGAGCAGCAAGCGTGTGGCAGGGGTGGCGTGCTGGGCCAGTAGCTGCGCGGCGGCTATGCGCTGCTGGGCATCTGCGCTGCCCAGCAATGATGCCAGCGTTGCCCAGCTCTTTGTAGAAGGGCACGTTGGAATCGCCGTTGATGGTGGAGATCACCGCCGTCTTGCCACCGGCGGCGAACTTCTTGATGTCGGCCACGATGGTCTGGTAGTCGCTGTGGCCAAACGGGGTGTAAGCCTCCATGATGTCTTTGTCAGCCACGCCCTTGCTCTTGAGGAAGGCGCGCAAGATCTTGTTGGCCGTGCGGGGATAGACATAGTCGGTGCCCAGCAGCACCCAGCGCTTGGCACTGCCGCCGTCCTCGCCCATCAGGTATTCCACCGCAGGAATGGCCTGCTGGTTGGGCGCTGCACCGGTGTAGAACACGTTTTTCGACAGTTCCTCACCCTCGTACTGCACGGGGTAAAACAACAGGGCATTGTTTTCCTCATACACCGGCAGCACCGACTTGCGGCACACTGAGGTCCAGCAACCAAAGGTCACAGCCACCTTGTCCTGGCTGATCAGCTGCTTGGCCTTCTCCGCCGCCAGCGGCCAGTTGGAGGCGGTGTCGATCACCACCGGCTCCAGCTTCTTGCCCAGCACACCGCCTTTGGCGTTGATGTCCTCGATGGTCATCAGCGCCATGTCTTTGAGCGCGGTTTCTGAAATCGCCATGGTGCCAGACAGTGCATGCAGCACACCCACCTTGATGGTGTCTGCGGCCTGTACGGACATGGCCGAAAAGCCCATGCCCGCGACCGTTGCGGCAGCGGCCAAAGTATGGAGAGGGAAGCGGCGTGGGGTCATGAAAAGCTCCTCAGGGGTCAGGTTGAATGCGCCCGCCATCGGCAGACAGCGGTCTGCACACCCCTTTGCAAGCCATATGCCACTTTGACGAAGGCGCTCCACTTTCACCAAAGCGGTGCAACAAATAACGACAGACGGCAAACATGCACCAGGTTCACCACGCCACGCACCAAGAAAACCTGCAACCGCCGCAGTTGCAGACCATGCGGCACCACATTCAAGCAAGCGCATGCCGCCCTGTGCACCAAAGGCAGCACTGGCACGGCTTTTGCAAAAGATGGTGGCAAGCCCTGCTGCTGCTTTTGGCACCGCTGCCCCACACTGCCCTGGAGCTTTCTGCCAGCGTTCCATCTGCACCCGCTGCACCCGCCACCCCCGCCAACAGCCACGCGCTGGCCCATCACAACATTTAGAGCGAAAAAATTATGGAACTGACTCCACGAGAAAAGACAAGTTGCTCATCTTCACCGCCGCCTTGCTGGCCGAGCGCCGCCAGGCGCGCGGCCTCAAGCTGAACTACCCGGAAGCCGTGGCCCTCATCAGCGCCTTTGTGATGGAAGGCGCCCGTGATGGCAAAACCGTGGCGCAACTGATGAGCGAAGGCCGCACCGTGCTGACCCGCGCCGACGTGATGGAGGGCGTGGCCGAGATGATTCCAGACATCCAGATCGAGGCCACCTTCCCGATGGCACCAAGCTGGTCACGGTGCATGAGCCCATCGTCTAGTCTCTCAAATTTCAAGCCTTTTTGGCCTCTAGCCCTTATTTGACCAGCGCTAACAGCTATGAAAACCACACACCTGATTGCCACCTCCGTTGCCGCAGCAACGGCCCTGCCCCTCACCGCCCTGGCCCACGCTGGCACTGATGGCGGTGGCCACCACAATTTTCTGGACAGCCTGATGCACGCCATCGCCCACCCCTTGGGGGGTGCCGATCACCTGGCCGCCATGCTGGCCGTGGGGGCCTGGAGCGCATTGGCATTTGGCCCGTCTCGCAAGGCCTGGGCCGCACCTGCGGGCTTTGTGGCGCTCTTGATTGCGGGCTGCCTTGCCGGTTTTGCAGGCCTGCATGTGCCCGCCATGGAGCCCATGATTGCCGCATCCGTTTTGGTGCTTGGCTTGCTCGTCATGGTGCAGCAAAAAATGGCTGTGGGCGCAGCCGCTGGCCTGGCCGGTGTGTTCTCCTTCTTCCATGGCGCCGCACACGGCTATGAGCTGTTTGAAGCATCCTTCGCCCCTGCGGCGGGCGTGATCGTGGGCATGGCCGCCGGCTCGGCCCTTGCTGCATGTCACAGGCATGGTGGTGGGCCACCACGTCATGCAGCGCCACCACGCGATCGCCAAGGTGGCGGGCGGCCTGACTGCCATACTGGGCGCAATCATGCTCACGCGTTTAGCCTGAAGAAAGGGCTGCATATGATCCCAGGAGAAATTTTGGTAGACGAAGGCACGCACGTGCTCAACCCGGGCCGCGCCATCACCACGCTGGTGGTGAAAAACGCCAGCGACCGCCCCATTCAAGTGGGCTCGCACTACCACTTTGCCGAGACCAATGCCGGCCTGGACTTTGACCGTGCAGCAGCGCACGGCAAACGCTTGAACATTGGCAGCGGCATGGCCGTGCGCTTTGAGCCCGGCCAGCAACGCACGGTGGAGTTGGTGGATATGGGCGGTGCACGCAAGGTGTACGGCTTTCGCGGCCTGATTCAAGGGCCGCTGTAATGCCCCAGCGCCCCTTCTTACTACGTACATTCACTGCCCCCCAGTGGGGCACATGCCTCGCTTGCGGTGGCTCTACCGGAGACATGTGATGGCCACCATGGACAAACGCGCCTACGCCGAAACCTTTGGCCCCACCGTGGGCGACCGCCTGCGCCTGGCCGATACCGAGTTGATTGTTGAAGTCGAGCAAGACTACACCTTGGCTGCGGGCGGCTATGGGGAAGACGTGGAGTTTGGTGGCGGGAAAGCCATCCGCGCCGGCATGGCGCAAAGCCAGCGCAGCCGCGAGCAAGGCGCCATGGACACCGTGCTGACGAATGCGCTGATCCTGGACCACTGGGGCATCGTCAAGGCCGACATTGGCCTCAAGGGCGGGCGCATTGCCGCGATTGGCAAAGCGGGTAACCCCGACACCCAGCCCGGCGTGGACATCATCATCGGCCCGGCACGGAAATCATCTCCTGCGAGGGCCACATCGTCCGCCGGCGGCATCGACACCCACATCCACTTCATTGCCCCACAGCAGATTGAAGAGGCGCTGACCAGCGGCATAACCACCATGATTGGCGGCGGCACCGGCCCGGCCACCGGCACCTTTGCCACCACCTGCACCCCCGGCCCCTGGCACATGGAACGCATGCTGCAAGCGGCCGACGCCTTCCCCATGAACTTGGGCTTTCTGGGCAAGGGTAACGGCACTGCCAGCCGGCTTGCACGAGCAGATCAGCGCCGGAGCCATTGGCCTCAAACTCCACGAAGACTGGGGCAGCACGCCCGCAGCCATCAGCAACTGCCTGGATGTAGCCGAAGAGACCGACACCCAGGTCGCCATCCACACCGACACGCTCAATGAATCGGGCTTTGTGGAAGACACCGTGGCCGCCTTCAAGGGCCGTACCATCCACACCTTCCACACCGAAGGCGCGGGCGGCGGCCATGCGCCCGACATCCTGAAGGTGGTGGGCGAGGCCAATGTGCTGCCCAGCTCCACCAACCCCACGCGCCCCTACACCATCAACACGCTGGACGAGCACGTCGACATGTTGATGGTGCCACCACCTGGACGCCGGCATTGCCGAGGACCTGGCCTTTGCCGAAAGCCGCATCCGCAAGGAAACGATTGCGGCCGAAGATATCCTGCACGACATTGGTGCGATCAGCATGTTCAGCTCCGACAGCCAGGCCATGGGCCGCGTGGGTGAGGTGATTTTGCGCACCTGGCAAACGGCGCACAAGATGAAGCAACAGCGCGGTGCATTAACTGGAGATGGTGCACGCAACGACAACTTCCGCGTCAAACGCTATATCGCCAAGCACCATCAACCCGGCGATTGCCCACGGCATCAGCCACGAGGTGGGCAGCATCGAGGTGGGCAAGTGGGCCGATCTGGTGATCTGGAAACCAGCTTTCTTCGGCGTCAAGCCGTTTTGCATCTTGAAAGGCGGCAGCATCGCCATGGCCGCCATGGGCGACCCGAACGCTTCCATCCCCACGCCCCAGCCCGTGCACTACCGCCCCATGTTCGCCAGCTTTGGCGGCGCGATTGCCAAGACCTCGCTGACCTTTGTCTCGCAAGCGGGCTGGCGGCCGGCATTGGCGAACGCTTTGGCCTGGCCAAGACCCTGTCGGCCGTGAAGGGCATCCGCGGCGTGCAAAAGCAGCACATGGTCCACAACGACCTGGCACCGCGCATGGAGGTGGATGCCCAGACCTATGCCGTGCGCGCCGATGGGCAACTGCTGACGTGCGAGCCCGCACGCAGCCTGCCCATGGCGCAGCGCTATTTCCTGTTCTGAGCGCTCACGCGCCGGGAGCTGTCTTATGGGCCTTGAACCACGCCAGCCAGTCGCCGCTGTCAATCACCGGCGCGGCCTGCACGGTCGCTGGCAAGGCCTCGTAGACCAGCACTGCCAGCATCTGCGTGCCGCCACCGGTCAGGGCCACGGGCACGGTGAGGGTGCGCTTGGTGTATTCGCCCGTGTCCTGGGGCCAGATGCCTTCGTAGCCGTCGAGCACCTGCTCCAGAGCCGCGTCCAGCGGATAGACCTCGGCCAGTACCTGCTGCGAGCCCTGCAGCACCAGGCCGGGGTACCAGCCCAGGTCGTGCAACGTGCCCGTCAGCGTGGTGCGACCCGTGATCACCATGCCGCCGCGCAGCCGCGCAATGTCATTCACCGCGCCGGTGCGCAGCGTGCCGTAGACGGCCACATGGCCCACACCGCAGGGCTGCCAGCCGGACTTATCAGACCGAGAGAGTTCAGAGGGGGTTGACATGTTTGTCATGCTATTGGATAGGAAAGCGCTTGGGAATGCACAAAGCGCGCCAGTCTGTAGCTCTCCTTTTGAAAGTACCCTATGTTGACCATCCACAAACTTCTGCCCCAGGGCCAAGGCCTGGCCAAAGTGCTGCTGCAGCGCGCCGCCACCGTCGAGCTGGACTGGGACGTGCGCCAGAAATCGCGCTTTGCCGCCACAGACAGCCAGGGGCGCGAACTGGCCATCTTCCTGCCGCGCGGCCAGGCCGTGCGCGGCGGCGACGTGCTGGTGGCCGAAGACGGGTCGCTGATCCGTGCCATTGCCGCGCCCCAGCGCGTGCTGAAGATCCCCGCCTGCGCCACGCACGGCACCGCCTTTGACCTGATGCGTGCTGCCTACCACCTGGGCAACCGCCATGTGCCGATTGAGCTGCAGCCCGACCACCTGAAGATAGAACCCGACCATGTGCTGGCCGACATGCTACGCAGCATGCACATGACCGTGGTGGCGGCCGATCTGCCGTTCGAGCCCGAAGGCGGCGCCTACGGCGGCCATGTGACCAACGACGGACACAGCCACCACCATGGGCACGGGCATTCCCATGACCATGACCACGCTCATCCGCACGCACCCCAGTCTGCAGATGGCGACAGCTGCTGTGGCCATGCCCATGCACATCCCCATGCACACGGCCAAGGTGGTTGCGGATGAACACGCCCCTGCATCTGACGGCCAGCAGCTTCCTGCAGCTCATGTGGCTGGCATCGCCCGCCCTGCCGATTGGTGGCTTCTCTTACTCGGAAGGGCTGGAAGCGGCCGTCAATGCTGCGTTAGTTACTACAGAAGTTGAAGCATCGGATTGGATCGTCGAGCAGTTGCAACTGACGCAGTCACGCGGTGACATGGCAGCCATTGCCCAAGCTTTCCCCGCTTGGGCCTGCAATGACACGGCGCGCCTTGCCCAACTGAACGACTGGGTACGCCATACCCGGGAAAGCGGTGAGCTGCGCTTGCAAACCGAACAGATGGGGCGCTCCTTGGTGGAGTGGCTCAAAAACCGCTACGCCGCTGATAACGCAGCCCAAACGCAGGTGCAGTGGCTGGCCGCGCAAGACGCCAGCTACCCGATGGCCTTTGCCTTGGCCGCCCACCTGACGGGCGCCAACGCACGCGACGCGCTGCTGGCTTATGCCTTTGGTTGGGCCGAAAACATGGTGCAGGCCGCCATCAAGGCCGTGCCCCGGGGGCAGAGCGCGGGCCAGCGCATTTTGGCGCGGCTGGCCCAAGAAATTCCTGCCGCAGCCGAGCATGCCTTGGCACTGCCCGATGCCGCGCGCCAAGCTTTTTCGCCCATGCTGGCCATTTTGTCGGCCCGTCATGAACACCAATACTCCCGCCTGTTCCGATCATGAGTACTGCACTGCACCACATCCCCCACCGCACCAAAAAACTGCCACCGCTGCGCGTAGGGATTGGCGGGCCTGTTGGCTCGGGCCAAACCACCATCCTCGAAATGCTGTGCAAGGCCCTGCGCGCAAAGTGGGACTTGGTGGCGATTACCAACGACATCTACACCAAGGAAGACCAGCGCCTGCTGACCATCAGCGGCGCCCTGCCGCCCGAGCGCATCATGGGGGTGGAAACTGGCGGCTGCCCGCACACTGCCATTCGGGAAGATGCGTCCAACAACCTGGAAGCGATTGACCGCATGCTCAAGGACTTTCCCAACGCCGACATCAGCTTTATCGAATCCGGTGGCGACAACCTGGCCGCCACCTTCAGCCCAGAGCTGAGCGATCTGACGATCTACGTCATCGGCGTGGCAGCGGGCGAGAAAATCCCCCGCAAGGGCGGCCCCGGTATCACCAAGAGTGACCTGTTTGTCATCAACAAAACGGACCTGGCCCCGCACGTGGGCGCAGACCTGGCCATCATGCGCAGCGACACCATCCAGCAACGCACCACACCCAAAGGGCTGAAACCTTTTGTAATGACCAATCTGAAAACCCTGGACGGTCTGGACGAGGTGGTGGGCTTTATTGAAAAACAAGGGTTGCTGGTGAACGGCAACGCCTAACACCCTGCGGCTTTAGGCCTTCAGCAACGCCACCGGCACTCAGGCACACTGGGTGCCGTTGTGCTTTTCAGAGGATGTTGCCCATGTCACGCTTGACCACCCGTTTGCTGCAGCTTGCCACAGCCGCCTTTGTAATCTGGAGCGGTGTGTTTGCGGTGGCCATGGTCAGTCAGTTGGCAGATGCCGCAGACCGTTTGCACACGGGTGCAGGCCAGCCCGTGTTCTGGAGCTTGCTCACCCTGCTGGTACTGACGGTGGCTGTGCCCACCCTCATGCTGTGGCGCATGCCTGCAGCGTTGCTCTACCCGCGAGATGCAGATCTGCATGCGGTGGCCGCCTATACGCAGCGCCTGCGCGCTCACTTGGCGCGCAACCCGCGCTTGGCTGGCCAGCCGCTGCACACCGCGCAAGATATCGAAGCCGCTTTGACGCTGCTGCGCAGCGCAGCGGAAGCCGAAACCCAACGCAGTGCCACCAGCGTACTGGTCAGCACCGCACTGCTGCAAAACGGCAGGCTGGATGGACTGGTGGTGCTTATCAGCCAAATCCAACTGGTCTGGCGCATTGCGCGCATTTATGGCTTGCGCCCCTCACTGCGCCAGCTGTCTTACCTGTACGGCAATGTGGGCGCCTGCGTGCTGGTGGCCTATGGGATGGAAGAAGTGGATTTCGCAGCGCTGACCGCCCCGATCGTGCAGGCCGCAGCGCCTCCACCATGGGCAGCGTGCCGGGGCTGGGTGGCATGGGTGCGCTGCTCACCAACAGCCTGGCCAGTGGCGCAGCGAATGCTTTTTTGACCTTGCGCGTGGGTCTGGTGGCTGACGCCTATTGCGCACCGCAGCAGCAGCCCGAGCGCACCACCATCCGCACCAGCGCCACGCGCCGTGCTGCGCAACTGCTGGGCCGCATCGTCAAAGACAGCGGCACACAAGTCAGCCAGGCCGTGTACCAACGCCTCAAGCACAGCGTGGTCAGCACCGCGCAGGCAGCGGCAGACAGTGTGAAACAAGCCGGCCGCAGTGTGGGCGGCGCTACGCAGTCTGCCTATCAGGCCACGACACAGAGCCTCAACCAAGCCGTGCAGCAGGTCAAAGGCTCTACCAGCGCCGCCACCCAGCGTTTGCAGCCATCACGCAAGCCGCAAGACCCACCAGGTCAATAAGCACTTTTTTGGCCTTTCACGCTTATCTAGCAAGCGCTGGAAGCTATGGTTTTTATTTCTGGATGGCTGCACTTGAAAGGTGCGCCTGCTCGGCCTAGCATGCCAGCCATGAACCAACTGCTGCGCCCCTTGATTGCTGGCTGCACCGCTCTAGGGCTGTGTGCTTTCACTTTGTCTTTTGCATACGGGCAAGAGGTATACCGCTGCGGCAGCAGCTACAGCGATGCGCCGTGTGCAGGTGGCAAGGCGGTGTCGACCGAACCTCTGGTGGAAGTGCATCCCTCGGCAACGCAGCCCCGCCGCACCAACGCCCAAGGCCCCCAACGCTTACCAGCAGCAGCGCCACGAAGAACGCGCATGGGATCGCATGGAACGCGAGCTGGACAAAGCCCAGGCCGAATCGCCGCCCCAGCGCAGTACCAACAACCGCCGACAGTGTGAAGCCAAGCAACAGCGCATTCAGAAAATCGATGA
Organism: Comamonas jiangduensis; assembly: GCF_902829245.1. GTDB lineage: Bacteria > Pseudomonadota > Gammaproteobacteria > Burkholderiales > Burkholderiaceae_C > Comamonas > Comamonas jiangduensis. The sequence goes on from NZ_CADEPJ010000078.1 coordinate 11,264, forward strand.
ACTGGCGCGCAAAGGCGGCAGCGTTCAGCAGATGGAGCGTCTGCGCGAAGAACGACAAAAAGCACGCGACTGGCAATTCCGGGCAGGCTGTTAAGCAACGGATCCCTACAGCCTATGCAGAGCGTGGCTAGGCCCCCATGTGCGTACTGCTGGATGCCAATCCCACACATGGCCCTACGCCCATCCAGCAAGAAGCGCGGGCTCTCCTCGCTGGCGGAGCACTTGCACCAGCGCGCTTGGCGCTGTTTCTAGCAGTTTTGCGGAGTGGGGCTGCAGACGGAAGATAGGGCCGCGAAGCACCCGTGCTTCGCGGCCCTATCACCTTATAGGTACTCCATGGTGCTGAGCGCTGCAGTCACTTGAAAAATTCAAATCACTGGTTGCTATTGCAACGTGACTGGGGCGAAGCAGCGATTGCTATACCGCTCGTCGCTGTGATTTACCCACCCAGTGCCCGCTCGTCAAATTGCAATCAGTTGCCGCGGTAGCTAGAGAAGCCGTAAGGGCTCAGCAGCAGGGGAATGTGGTAGTGAGGCACTGACCCATCAGCCTTGAAGATCACGGGGATTTCTGGGAAGAAGGTCGAGGTCTTGTGTTTGTTGAACCACTCCTCCGTTTGGAATGTTGCGCGGTAGTTACCTTTTTCCATGGTGGATTCGGAGGGGTAGAGCGCAGGAATGCGGCCTTGCTCATTGGTGACACCTTCACTGATTTGCACCCACTTGTTATCGACCTTCTTTTCCAGTGTCACGTTGACACCCGCCGAGGGCAGGCCGTCTTGCAAATTCAGTACGTGCACGCTCAAGGGGTTCGATGCAGCCAGCGCAGAGCTAGCAATCGCAGCATTCAGCAGCAGGCCACCGATAAAGAGTTTGGTTTTTTGCATGGAAATTTCCTAAGGGTTGGGGTGTTGAAGAGAGAACGAAACTCAGAAAACAATTACTTGGAAGTGCCCAGCACTTTGTCGATGGCTTCCAAAGCACAGCCTTCGTCAATGACGGAGCCGCCTGCACCACCTACACCGATAGCGCCGATGACTTCACTGCCCACTTTCACGGGCACGCCGCCGCCGATCAGCAAGAGGCTGTCAATCGTGTTCAGGTTGTTGGATTCAGGGTTCTTGCGTGCGTTTTCCGCAAAAATGCGCGAAGGCGTCTTGGTGGAAAGCGCGGTGAATGCCTTCTTGATAGCTGCATCGGTGTTATGCGGCCCAACACTGTCATCGCGCTGCAAAGACAGCAGATGACCACCACGGTCAATCACAGCAGCCACGGCAGAGCGACCTTGAGCGTGGCATGCCGACATCGTTGCCTCCACCAAAGCATTTGCCAAATTGAGAGACATATTGCTTTGATTCAGTGGAGCAGGCGACGCAGCAAACGCGTGGGCTGAAATTAGGAGAAAAAGACCACAAACTGATTTAATGGAACGCAATCGCATGGGTTCATCCTGTATCGAAGTCGTTGAGCGAACAGGGATAATTTAGTTCACACACGATGACTGACTGCTGCACCCAAGCTCGTCCGCATTGAGACCCAAGACCTCACGCACGCCAAGCACGGCCAACCCAACCGCCCCATTCGCGGCAACACCACCTACCAAACGCTGGAGAGCTTCAGTGCGCAGCACGGCCAGCTCAGCAGCGGTGTGTGGGAAGCCACGGCCGGCGTGTTCCGCTCGCACTGCGCGGGCTATGTGGAGTTTTGCCACATCCTGGAAGGCAGCTGCCGAATCGTTGACCTGGACGGCACCACCCACCTTTTTGGTGCAGGTGACAGCTTTGTTTTGCCCGAAGGTTTTGCCGGCCATTGGGAAGTGGACGAACGCGTCAAAAAAGTCTTTTTCATCGCGCAAACCCAGCGCTAAAAAATGGGCCGCGCAAGCGCATGGCGTCAAAGGCACTGAAAAAGTCTTTTCAAATCATGCTGCAACGCAACATTTTTCACATTACAAAACACAGAATCGCCCATTGAAAAAAACAACGATTTCTACGTAATATCCACATCACCATTTGTGATTAGAGCGCTGTCTTGGTTCTTTATTTTTCAAGACTGGGGGTTAGTATCTAAGGGTTCCAACCGATTCCCAAACAGTGAATGCACTGTTTCGGGTCGCCATCGCGATCACTTTGCCTCACCCATGCCGTGGCGCAAATCACAAGGAGTGCATATGTTCCGTAGAACCGTTTTGGCAGCAACCGCCGTATTGACCGTTGCCGCAGGCCTGCCCACACTGGCACAGGCCAAAGACGCCTGGCCCGTCAAGACTATTACCTTGGTGCAACCCTATGCACCCGGTGGCACCAGCGACATGCTGGCCCGCATCGTGGCGCTGGAGCTGGAAAAGCGCATTGACGCCGCTGTGATCGTGGAGAGCAAGCCCGGCGCCAACGGCAACATCGCCACGGCCTACGTCAGCCGCGCCAAACCCGATGGCGGCACTTTCCTGGTCGGCTCCAGCAGTCCTGTGGTGATCTCGCCCTCGCTGTACAAGAGCGTGCCCTATAACCCCCGGACCGATCTGACCCCCATCACCCCCATCGCCAAAGCGCCCTTTCTGCTGGTGACAGGCGCGACTTCTGGCATCAACAGCGTGGATGAACTGGTCAAGCAGATCAAGACCGACAAGTTGAACTTCGGCTCGGCTGGTGCGGGCTCGCCCCAGCACATGATTGCGGAAATGTTCCACACGCAGATCAAGGCCAAGTCGCCCCACATCCCCTACAAGGGCTCGGCCCCGCTGATCATTGCGCTGATGGCCAATGAGGTGCAGTACGGCATCGACAACCCTGTGCCCCTCAAGCCCCAGATCGACGGCGGCAAGCTGAAGGCACTGGCCATCACCAGCAAGCACGCATCGCCCAAGTTTCCGGGCGTCAAGAGCTTGCACGAGTTGGGCTATACCGACTTTGAAGTCGAACCCTGGTACGGCATGATCGGCTCCAAGAACCTGCCCAAGGAACTGGCCGAACGCATGAACGGCTATGTGCGCGACATCCTGGCGCAAGACAGCGTGAAAAAGAAAATCTCTGACCTGGGCGCCGAAGCCTATGGTCTGAGCACGGCCGATTTCACCGCCCTGATTGATGCCGACATCAAAAAATGGGGCGCAGCAGTCAAAGCCTCGGGCGCGACCGCCGACTAAGCCTGACGCATAGCGCGCACAGCACAGCACGCCATCTCAAATCCAAACCGCCTTCCTTGCGAAGGCGGTTTTTTTAATGCGCATGAGGGATTGCGGGAAAAAGCTACTCTGCCCAGTAGTTCTACAAACCGACGGCAACCCACTCGCCAGCCATAAAAAAAGGAGCAGCTCGCGCCGCCCCTACATGACATCAAACAACTTCACTGCCTAAAAGCAATCCTCATATGCGCAAGCTGCTCTCAAAAACAGAGCGGCACCTAATTCACCATTTTTTGCCGCAACAAAGCCACTGCATCGTGCGCATTCATCGCCGCAGCGCACGCCAACGCCGTGTTGCCTTGGTGATCCGCCCTGTCAATCTGCGCGCCACGCTCTAGCAGCAGCGCCACAATATCCGAGCGGTTGAACATCGCCGCAAACATCAACGGCGTACGACCATCGGGCGACGGGCCATCCACCTGTGCACCGTGATCCAGCAGCAACCGTGTCATCTCCAGATCACCCTTAAAAGCAGCGCCTGCCAAAGGTGTTTGCCCACGCCCATTCGGAATCTGCGCATCAGCACCATGCTGCAGCAGCACCTTGGCCGCTGCTCCATGACCGTAGTAACTGGCCAGCATCAATAAGCTATCGCCCTTGGCATTGCGCAACGTTGCAGGCAGCCCATTTTCTAGCCACAGTGCTAACTGCTGCGCATCACCCTGACGCGCCACATCAAACACACGTTCAGCGAATGCCAAGGTTGCATCATCCAAAGCAGAGGTGTTTTCACTCATCAATCGTTTCCTTTCAGATCTGCATGCGCGAACAACCCGCATTTCACTCGAGCCAGTGTATGGAATTAATCTTTAGCTATGGTTTTTAAATTTTAATAATTCAAATCAAACAAACCTATCTCCGTCGCTCTGCATGCGCAGAGTTGCGCATACAGGCCACATCCCCAAGCAGATGACCAGATAGCGCCCAATCCATGTGTAGAATACGCAGCTTCCGGAGGTTTGGGTGAGTGGTTTAAACCAGCAGTCTTGAAAACTGCCGAAGGAGTGATCCTTCCGTGAGTTCGAATCTCACAGCCTCCGCCACATTGAACTAAGTTGTTGAAATCGCTTCATATGAAGGAGTTTTACTCCTGAAGTGGTACAAATGACTGGTACACAGCGGCAGCAAAAGGTTCGGTCAGCAAAGGACGCTGACATGCCAACCTACATGCGCAAGGACGACCACGGTTATCGTTTCCTTCGCCCCATCCCCCAAGATTTGCGCACGCTTTTCAAAAAGGCCAATTTTGTAAAAAGGCTCGGGCGAGACTACAAAAAGGCCAAACAGCTTTGCGCCTTGCTGACCGTACAAACAGATCGCGAGCTTGCCGCAGCTCGATCCAACCAAAAGCAAGTAACTTCCATCGACTCTTTCTTGAAGCTGCCTCGTGAGACGCGGCTTAAAAGCCTTTCGATCAGTCCAGAGCTACCTGGGCAAATCGCTTCCCTCTTTCTGAGTACGCTAGACGCGGATGCCCAAGCACGCAAAGAGGGGATGAGCGATGAGGAGTTCGAATCACTGGATGCGAACATCCAGGAAATGCTCCCCCTCATCAACCGAGCAGTAGCTTCAGGAAATGTTGGCAGATTCCACGAATTCGTGAACCAGCTCATGGTGTTTCGTGGCTATCAATTAGAGGCAACAGACGCGCAATGGCAAGCACTCACCTACGAAGTGCTGACACATGTGAAAACTGGGTACAAAACTCTCGCTGCCCGACAGCAAGGTG
>NZ_CADEPJ010000079.1 GCF_902829245.1 Comamonas jiangduensis
GTGCAGGCGCAGTACGACGCCGACCCGGGCCGTTTGTTCAGCCCCGCCGTGCAAAGCTTCATGGGCCAGCGCGACCAGTACCTGGCCACGGTGAACCGTGTGATCGCCTTCCTGCAGGGCAAGGACAGCACGCTGAGCCACCGCATCGTCAGCCGCGCCTGGCTGCCCGAGGGCCCGCGCTTCGATGCGCTGGAGCACTACATGGACGATGGCTCGGGCGACCCCGTGGGCTGGGCCTTTGGCGCCCTGGGCCAGCAGGACCGCGCCAAGCACTACGCCACGCTGTACCTGAACGATCTGGCCGACGTGATCCGCGACGCGGCCGACCCGCGCTTTGAATTTGTGCGCTATGCCGAGTCGCTGTCGGGCAACCAGCCCACCTTCGACCCGCTGGCAGAGGCCCTGGCCGCCGCCCCCACCCTGGTCGATGAGACGCTGGCCGAGCTGACGCGCAAGGCCGTCTGGCGCCACCGCCCCACAGTAGTGCTGCTGTCCACGCCCTTCCCGGGTTCGGTCTATGCGGCCTTCCGCATTGCCCAGACCATCAAGGCCGAGTTTCCGCACATCACGCTGGTGCTGGGCGGCGGCTTTGTGAATACCGAATTGCGCACGCTGGCCGAGCCGCGCGTGTTCGACTACTTCGACTTCATCACGCTGGATGCAGGCGAGCGCCCCTTGCTGGCGCTGCTGGAGCACCTGCGTGGCGAGCGCGGCCGCTCACGCCTGGTGCGCACCTTTGTGCGCAACGACGAAGGTGCGGTGCAGTACATCAACATGATGGAAGCCGACATCGCCTTTGCCGAGGTGGGCACCCCCACCTGGGATGGCCTGCCCATCCACGACTACCTGTCGCTGCTGGACATGCTCAACCCCATGCACCGCATGTGGAGCGACGGCCGCTGGAACAAGCTGACGATTGCCCACGGCTGCTACTGGAAGAAGTGCAGCTTTTGCGACGTGAGCCTGGACTACATCGGCCGCTACGAAGGCGCCAGCGCCACCGAGCTGGCCAACCGCATCGACGCCATCGTGGCCGAGACCTGCCAGACCGGCTTTCACTTTGTGGACGAGGCCGCGCCGCCCAAGGCGCTCAAGGCCCTGTCCCAGGAACTGATCGCGCGCGGCACCGACATCAGCTGGTGGGGCAACATCCGCTTCGAAAAAACCTTCACCCCCGAGCTGGCCCAGCTGATGGCCGACAGCGGCTGCATTGCGGTGTCGGGCGGGCTGGAAGTGGCCTCGGACCGCCTGCTCAACCTGATGAAAAAAGGCGTCAGCGTAGAACAGGTGGCGCGCGTGACCAAGGCGCTGACCGATGCCGGCATTTTGGTGCACGCCTACCTGATGTACGGTTTTCCCACGCAGACGGTGCAAGACACGGTGGATGCGCTGGAGTACGTGCGCCAACTGTTTGAAAACGGCTGTATCCAAAGCGGCTTCTTTCACCGCTTTGCCTGCACCGTGCACTCGCCCGTGGGCCAGAACCCTGCGGAGTACGGCGTCATCCTGCCCGATCTGCCCAAGGCCACGTTTGCGCGCAACGACATTCCCTTCATCGACCCCACCGGCGTAGACCACGACGCCCTGGGCGTGGGGCTGAAGAAAGCCATCTACAACTTCATGCACGGCATTGGTGTGGAAGAAGACGTGCGCAACTGGTTTGACTTCAAAGTGCCCAAGCCCACCGTGCCGCGCAACAAGATCGCCAAGGCGCTGGCCGCCAAGGGCTGGTAAACAGTATTAAAAACAAGAGCTGCTTGCGCTTGAAAAACAAGCTTTTCAGATATTTATCTACCTGAAGTGCTTGTAAAACAAGCGCCAGCAGCTATTAAAAAAACAAAGCCCGCAGTCTGCGGGCTTTGTTTTTGGAGCCGGCCGCAGCGCAAGCACACAGCTGCGCGGTGGCCGACAAGGGCCGATGCTTAGCCCTTGCGGCGGCGTGCCAGCAGCCAGCCCACCAAGGCCAGCAGCACCACCACGCCCACAGCCATGCCCGCGCGGGCCAGGGTCAGCAAGGTGGTGTTGGCACCTGCGGTGGCAGGGTCACGCAGCTGGGCCACTTGCTGCTTGGTCACCTTGGCTTCGGGGTTGCCGTAGCTGGTCAGCAGGTAGTTGCTCAATTCGGTCACTTGCTGGTCGCTCAACTCATGGGCAAAGCCGGGCATGACGGAGTCCGTGCCCACCCGGTGAATGCCGTGTAGCACCACATTCACCAAGTTGTTGCTGTTGGCATGGCCCAGCGAGGTGTTGTGAAACAGCGCGGGCAGCCCGTCGCCATCACTGCCCTGGCCTTGCACCTGGTGGCAGCTGGCGCAGTAGCCGTCGTAGATTTGCGCGCCGGTCATGGCGTCGTAATCCTGGGCAAGTCCACGCCGCGGATGCTGTGCAGCGCATCCACAGGCTGACCGAACTGGTCCGCGCCTTGCTTGACACGGCCATCACCCACTGCGGGCACCGACTTGATGTAGACCGCAATCGCCTTCAAGTCTTCGGGTGTCAGGTGCTTGAGGCTGTGGTCAACCGCTTCGGCCATGGGACCGGCCGCTGGGCCTTTGCCCGACACGGGCTGGCCGCTCATGTACTGCACCAGCTCTTGCACCGTCCAGTTGCCAATCCCGCTTTGCGCATCCGAGGTGATGTTGGGCGCATACCAGCCGCCCACTTCACCACCGCTCAGACTGCGCTTGCTGTCTTCAGCCATCAGCGTTGTGCGTGGCGTGTGGCAGGTGGTGCAGTGCGCCAGCCCTTGGGACAGGTAGGCGCCACGGTTCCACTCCGGCGTTTGCGAGGCATCGGCCTGGTACGGCGTGGCGTCGTGGAACAGCGCGTTCCACACACCCAGCGAGGCGCGAATGTTGAAGGGAAATGGCAGCGCCGTGGTGTGCGCCGGCGCTGCATCCACGGCCTCGACGCCATGCATGAAGTAGGCGTACATGGCGGCGATGTCTTCGTCCGAAGTTTTGGCGTACTCGGTGTAGGGCATGGCGGGGTACAGGTTGGCCCCGTCTGCACGTTTGCCGTGGCGCAATGCGTCGCTGAATTGCTCCAGCGTGTAGTTGCCAATCCCGTGCACCTTGGAAGGCGTGATGTTGGTCGAGTAAATCGGCCCCAAGGGGCTGGCCAGCGCCAAACCGCCCGCCATGGGCTTGCCCCCCGGCGCCGTGTGGCAGGCCACGCAGTCACCCGCAGTGGCCAGGTAACGGCCGCGCTCAATGTGCTCGCTATCGGCAGCGAAAACCGAGGTGGATGCCAGCATCGCGGCAGCCAACCCAACAGATTGCATGAATGTTGTGCTCATGGTGTCAGTCCTCCCGCTTTAAACCGCTGGCGTCCACAGGGGCTGCAAAGGCTTAAAGCCAGCCAAGGTGTTGCTGCGCGGCAGCATGGCGGGGCCGCCGTTCGCGGCAATCAGGTGCGCACCGGTGCGCAGCGCCACGGCAATGCCGTTGAGGGTGGAGTTGCAGGTGGATGAGGTGGGCAGCACGCCGGTCGAGGCGAAATACAGGTTCTCGTGGTCCCACGCACGGCCAAACTCGTCACACACCGAAATTTTGCGGTCGGTGCCCATGCTGAGCGTGCCGCAGATGTGTTGGTTGTTGGCAAAGTTGTCGTCCTTGGTGTAGCGCAGGTTGCTGCCCCCCATCAGCTCGGCAATCTTGGCAAAGTCTTTTTGGGCGCGCTTGTGGCCCCGGAAGGTGTAGTCATCAATGCTGTAGTGCGCGCGCGGCTTGGGCAGGCCCACGCTGTCTTTTTCGTCCGCCAGGTCAATGCGGCGCTCTGGGTCGGGCAGCACTTCCAGCACGCTTTTCACGTTCATTTCGCGGGCTGCGGAGTGACGCAGCTTTTCAGCGAATTCCTTGCCGTAAATACCGGCCTTGAGCAAACCGGTGGTGGCACCATCGACGCGCGAGATGTTGGTGAAGTCCAAGCGATAAGGCGAATACTCGCTGCGGAAAGCACCATCGCGCATGGCATTGATCGACACCGGGCTTTGCGGGCCACGGCCCAGCCACACGTCCTCATCGGCATCAAAAGTCAGCGAGGTGCTGGGGTGGTCCATCAGTTGTCGTCCCACCATTTCGTTGTCGTTGGCAACGCCGTTTTTGAACTTGTCGCTCTTGGACAGCAGCAGCAGGCGCGGCGACTCAATGCCATTGGAGGCCACGATAAACGTCTTGCCCGTGACGCGGTGCACGTTCTTGTCGGGGTCGTAGTAGTTGGCAGCGACGATGCGGCCCTGTGCATCGTGTTCCAGCTGGAACACATTGGCACGGGTTTGCAGCTTCACGCCAGCGGCCAGCGCCTGCTGCACGGCAATGCCGCCGTGGTATTGCGCATCAATCGGGCAAATGGGCTGGCAGCTGTTGTTGCCGCAGCATGGCGGGCGGCCATCAAAATTGCGGCTGTTGCGGGCCCCGGGGTTGCCCACCACCTCGAACGTGCCGGCCAAGCGCTCTTGCGCACGCTTCATGGCGTACGGCATGGCCACTTCCCCCATGGGGAAGGGTTTGCTGCGCGGCGAGCCCGTGTGGGTCGAGCCGCCCACGCCCATGATTTCTTCGGCTTCTTGGTAGTAGGGCTCCAGGTCGTCGTAGTCAAACGGCCAGTCCACGCCTACGCCGTACAGGCTTTTGATCTTGAAGTCACCCGGCACATTGCGCCAGGCGTGCGCCGCCCAGTGCCAGCTGGTGCCGCCCGCCATGCGGATGTATTCGGCCTTGTAGGGGTAAGGGCCAGCCTGCACTAGGTAGTTGTTGTCTTGCGGCTGGTAGATGGGGTGGGGTGCGGTGTCCAGCGATGGGTAGGGCGACATCCAGTCGCTGCGGCGGGGCGAGTTGCGAAAACGCCCCACGATTTCGCCACGCGTGACATGGGCGCCCCCTTCTAGCATCCGTACCGAAGCGCCCGGTTTTGCCCAACTTGCCGCCAGCATGGCGCCGATGATGCCGGCGCCGACGATGACGTAGTCGGCAGAGAGTTTGTGAGAATCAGCCATGGGGATGGTGCTTCCTAAGCAGTTTTTTTATGTGATGGGGTTCAAGACGCTTGTGTGCTTGTGTGCTGGTTGGCAGCCGTGCGCAAGGCCGCGCTCAGGCCGGCACGGGAATACGCTGCAGGTTGAACGTGGTGGGGTTGGCCGTCCAGCTGCCGTAGACGCCGTACGCATAGGTCGGCGGCTTGAGCTTGTCGCTCACCGTTTGCGCATTCAGGGCAAATTCATAGGCCACCACACGGGTGCGGGTGCCACTGCCTGCAATGCCCAAATACCAAACTTGCATCACCTGGGCGGGCACGGCTGCCAGCTCGGGCTTTTCAGCCTTCAAGCGGGCGTGCAACTGCTCCAGGGCGACGTTCTGGCTTTGAATCCAGCTCCACAGGGCGTCTGCCTGTGCGTTGAATTGACCATCCAAGGCCTGCAGCGCGGCTTGCATGCGTGCGCCCAGCTTGGCACTGAGGTCATTGCGGGCAGTCAGGTAGTGCGACAGCGCCATAAAGCTGCTGCTTGCGGCCGTGGCCGGTGCCGTGGCTGCCCAGGTCAGCGGGCTCAGCTGCACCACGCTTGCCGCCAGCGCACCACCCAGAAGGTGGCGGCGCTGCAGCCCGAACGATGGAAATTGAGGGGTAGATGTCATGGTGGGACGTGGTTAGAGATAGACATGCACAACACCAACCATTGGCGCGCTCCGCCGCTGTCCAACGCCTAGGAAAGCACGGTGAGCTGCACTTCCATTCAGCGCCATCCCAGTGCGCGATCTGGACTACAAGCACCATAAAAAAGAGCGGTGTGCCGGGGCTATCAGCCCGTCGACACACCGCCTGAGGGTGCTCGGTGAGACGCAAATGGCAGCACCGGCCGTTGCGACAGCCAGCTGCAATGTTTGCACTTGCTCTCACTGTAAGTCTTATAGAAGATAAGAAAAATAGGCCCAGCAGGAATGCTCTTTTACCTGCGCCGTAATAATTGCGCCCTTTGTGACGCCCACTGCTGAGGTATTTGTGCTCGACCGTTTACACGCCATGAAGGTGTTTTTAGCCGTAGTGGATGAAGGTGGCTTTACGGCCGCGGCACGGCATTTGTCGATGACCGTGCCGCATGTCACCCGCCATATCGCGGCGCTGGAAACGCAACTGGGCACGCGGCTGCTGCAGCGCACCACGCGCAGCGTCAGCCTGACCGATTCGGGCGAGCGCTACGCCGCACGCGTGCGTGAAATTCTGGAGTCGGTCGAAGCCGCCGTCGCAGAGGCGCAAAGCACCACCAGCGCCTTGCAAGGCGTGCTGCGCATTGTGGCGGCCCCCGCGCTGACCGATGCGCTGATTGCCCCACTGGCTGCAGCGTTCAATCAGCAGTACCCCGGCATTGCCCTGGATGTGTACGTTGACCCGCAGCCCGTGCCCGACCTCAACCGCTACGACCTGGGTTTTTTGCAGGTGCCCGAAGGCTTTGACGCCGCCATCGTCGCGCGCACCCTCTCCACCTCTGAAGCCATTTTGTGCGCCTCCCCCAGCTATATCGCACGGCACGGAGCGCCCTCCACACCGCAAGCGCTGGCCGAGCACCTGTGTGTGCTGCGCCGCACACCCCATCTGCATCGCAACAGTTTTGCCCTGTGGCGCAGCCAGCAATCCACGCTGGAGGCGCCGGTGCACGAGATTGAGATCAGGCCCTCCATCACCCTCAACCCCACGGCCAGCATCTTGCAAACCGTGCTCGATGGTGCGGGCATTGCCACCTTCACCTACGACGCAGCGCGCCCTTTAGAGCAAGGCATGCTGGAACAGGTGCTGCCCGGCTGGATCACCGCCCGCATGCGCGTGCTGGCGGGGCTGCCCAGCCGCAAGCACTTGCCACAGCGCACCCAGGCATTTCTGGACTTTGTGTTTGCCGCGCACAAGGCCGGAAAAATTGACCGCTGCTAACCAGCGCAGATGCAGTCCACACAAAAACATAGCTGCCAGCGCTGAATTGATAGGTCATTCACCTACCAATGCGTGTGAAAACCCTGTATTTCAGGCGCTAACAGCTATCAAAAAAGTGTTTCACCGCAAAAAGAGCCCGCTACCAAGCAGGCTCTTGGGCATGCCAAGCCGTATTTTTTAAGGTGCCGCAGGTGCGGGAGCAGGTGCCAGCGCTGCAGGTGCAGCGCCCCCATCCACCGCGACGGAGGCTGTATAGCCGTAGTGCATGCGCTCGGGCAGCACGCGGTTGACCCAGCCCCAACGCCACGCCAAAGCAGCCAGCACGACCAGCGCCAGCACGCCCACCACCCAGCGGGCTGTATGGCTTGCCGCAAATGGGTCATGCAGCATGTGCTTGGCATTGGCGGGCACCTTGGCCGTTTGCGACAGCGAGTTGCCCAGTTGCATATTGATCTTCATGCGGCCATTGATGGCCCAGCGGCTGGCATCCAAGATGGGGCCGAGGCTGCGCTCGCGCAGCTTCAGCCAGGCAATCAACATGCTAGGGCCAGAGATGGCCAAAATCAGGCCCATCAAACCCACGGGAATCCAAGGCCCCAGTTCCACAAACTTGCTAAAGATTCCCACCAGCACCGTGCTGATAGAGCCCAGCGCCACCCCGATGGCGGCCACGGTGCCGACATCCGTCTTCTTGGCCGGTGCAGCGGCTGCGGCAGCGGTGCCGCCGGAGCCGTCACCAAGGCTGCGGCCTTGGCATTCAAACCCTCAGTCACGCTGGCGTCTTTGGCGGCGGCGCGCTGGCCACCTGTTCTTCAATCATGCGCACAAACTTTTGTACGGCGAGAAGAAGGCCTGGCCGATGCTGGTGGGGTTCTCGATGAGCTTGACGATGGTGGCGTCCCAGTCCTTGCCCTCACGGTCGTAGAACACACCGTTGCGGCCCACAAACAAAAAGTCCACATCGCCCGCCGTGAAGGCGGCCACGATGTGGCGCTTGTCGCCACCACGCTTGCATTCGCAGTAAGCCAGATACACCTTGGCCATGCCAGCCAGCGTGGCGTGGGCTGCGGGGTTGGCCACATCCACCGTCAACTCACAGCTGCGGCCATCCAGGTACAACGTGCCGGCCTGAAAGGCAGCACCTTGGCGGCTGTAGAACTGTGAGAACGAGACAAAGTTGTTGAGCAGCGCCAGCAAATCGCGCTGCAAGCGAATGAGCTTTTCCAGCGCCACGGCGTGCTCGCTGTGCTGCTTTTCGTCTTCATCGTGCTGGATCATGTCTTGCAACTGCTGCTGCATGCCGCTGGCCAGCAAGGCTTGCGCTTCTTGCAGCCCCATCTCGCCCAGGGGCGACGCCGGGAAGGAGGCCAGCCATGCCTGGCAAGGCTGCAACTGCGCTTTCAGCTGCTCCCACTGCGCGGCGCTCAGGCTGTCCAGTTCGCCCAGCAAGGGGCGCACCGCGTGTTGTTGCAGCGCGGCCATGGCGGCTGCCCATGCTGGGTTCACGCCACTGCCCAAAGGCAGCACACCATCGGCCACCACGGTCGCCAAGGGCAAAGCCGCGATGGCTGCGTCTTCTTTGCTGAGCACTTGCGTGCCCAGCGCGGCGTAGCCTTCGACGCTGGGGCTGATGGGCGCCAGCGCCTTGGCATCGAAAGCGGCCAAGCGCGTGCGGGCAAAAAAGTCTTCCACCTTCACCTGCACCGCATTCAGCGCTTGCACCGCCGCCACGGCCTGCGCTTCCGTCGGTAAGCTGCGGTGTTGTTGCTGGCCAAGGTGTGCCAGTCAGCCAGCGACTGGACGTCGGTGAAAAGTTGTCCAGCTGCGCGCGGCCCAGGCCGGGCTGCCCATCACAGCCCTGGGCGCTGCCATAGGCCTCCATGATGCGCGACACCAAGGCAGACAGCGCAGGCTGATCGCTCAAAGTGGCAGGGTTCAAAATGCCATCGCCATTGAAGGGCATGGCATTGAGTGAGGCCAGACGCCCCTGCACGTCCGCCAGCGATACACAGGCCGCGCCCTCTTGGCCGCTCAGCGCCAAAATGCGCCGCGCTTCATCGGCCAAGGCCTGGCCTTGCTCGGTACTTTCGTTGATGCTGGCCAGCTGCAGCACATCCGAGCCCGAGGTCAGCACATCCGGGTCATTGACCATGGATACCGCCCACTCGCAAGCCTGCACCAGCTCTGGGGCACGAATGCGGCCATCGGCGTCTTGGTCAATCAAGTCCAGCGTGACACTGTCAAACTCAATACCCCGGGTGGGACAGGCCAGGGCCACCCACAGCTTTTGGTCCAGTTGGCCAATGTTGGCGATATCGGCACCGGTGCGAATCTGAACCTGATCCACCCCTCCCGCACGGAAAAACTGCCACTGATGTTGTTGCATGAATGTGTTGTGAGAGCCTGTTAGTGGGCATGCAAGAGCGAACCGCCCGCACCCCATGAAAGCCGCCTAGTGTAAAAGCGCCCCCAGGCACCAATCGGCGAAAACACCGCGCCCAAGCGTGTATGAGAAGTTACACACATTCTTTGACAATCTGCGGGGCATGCCAAAATGCGCCGCATGCCTGCGACGCCCTCACGCTCTAACGCTTTCACACCGCCGCCCAGCTCTGGGGAAACCGGCATCATGCCCGACCTGTACCGCCTCAGCGTTGGCCCGCTCAACGCCGCGTACTACCAGCAGCAGTTCAGTCGTTTTGAAACTTTGGGCAAAGCCGTTCCCTCCTGGAACCATGGCGCCGCTTTCTTTACCCTGGCATGGCTGGTGCTGCGCAAGCTGTGGCGCCCGGCAGGCATCTATGCCGGCGTAGTGCTCGCGCTGGTACTGCTGTGGGCTTTCGTTCTGCACGCGCGCGTGCCCGTGGCGATGGAAGCTGCTGGCTGTTTATTCACCCTGGGGCTGCTGTGCGTGGTGCCGGGTTTTTTGGCCAATGGCTGGTACTACCAGCAAGTGCGCAGCCAAACCCTGTCGACCTTGACTGCGGCCAGCTCCATTGCCCAAGCACGCGCCAAGCTGGGGCATGGCGCCCCCAACAAAGCGCGCCTGTACCGGGTCACCGCCGTGCAAGCGGTGGTCAGTGTGGCATTGGCTGCACTGGTCTACAGCCAGTGGGGCCACGCGAGCCGTGGTGCGCTCTCTACCCCTGCACCATCCGGCCCGCCTGATTTGGTGATCCCCCAGGTATCCAGTCTGTACAGCCCTGCACCCAGCGCACCCTGGATGGAGCCCGTGCTGCCGCAGGCTGTGGCAACACCGGTGTCGACCTCCCTGGCTGACAAGGCCGCCTTGCAGAAACCTTGCCGCCCTGCCGTCAGCTACTTTGCCCGAAGCACGCACCGCTGCGTCCCCAGAACCTGAGACACTGGCAGCACCGCTGGCCGCTGCCACCACTGCTGCCGCAGCGACTTCAGCCGCAGCCAGCGCGCCGCCCATTCCTGCAACGGTGCCTGCACCGTCTTCGGCGGCCCCCCACTGCTGCAACCCGCAAAACTGCGCCCAAGCAGCCTGCGCCCCTGCAGCCCCATTGCCCGCGCAAAACCCACTACCAAAGCGGCCGCTTCCAGCAAAACCAAAGCAGCAGAGCCCGCGCCTGCACCACCTGGCCGTCTGATTCCTGGCAAGTACTACCTCAACGCAGGCGTGTATGCCCAAAGTGCGAATGTGGATCGCGCGGCCAAACAGCTGCAAGCGCTCAAGCTCAATCCCTTGCGCCAAACCATCAGCAGCAGCAAAGGTGATCTCACCCGCTTGCGCATCGGGCCTTTTGACACGCGCAAACAGGCAGAGCAAGCGGCGGCTAAAGCCAAAAAACTGCGCATGGATACCACCGTGTTCCAGCAACCCAAGCAGTAACCACGAAACAATCCGTCACACACCCAACATCACGGTGACTTGTGCGGCTGGTAAGGTGGCCGCTTGTTACATATAAGGAGTAATTACGCATGCGCCCTTCCCTGCAAATGCTGGCCCTGGTGGCGACCTCTGCCGTGATCGCCGGCTGCGCCATGCCACCACCTGCTGGTTCTGGCTCATCACAGGCAGGCGGTCCCCCCCAAGCCCCGCGCCCCCAGCAGCGCTGTGACACCAACGATGCGCAATGGGCCGTCGGCAAAACCAATACCGAGCACAATGTGAACGAAGCACGCAAGCGTGCGGCGGCCTACATGGTGCGCGTGCTGCGCCCCGGTCAAGTCACCACCCGCGAGTTCAATGCGGAGCGTTTGAACCTGGAAGTGGACGCCACCGGCCGCATCATTGCCGCACGTTGTGGTTAATTTTTGTAGCTGCCTGCGCTTGATAAATCTGCACTTCAGACTGTTCTCGTTGTGAAAGCAAGAAAGCACCCACGCAGGGTGCTTTCTTTTTTGCATCTACGCGGGGCCCCACAAGGCACAGCCGCTGCGTTTTACGCGTCTCCCAGAAAGAGTTCTTGCAGATCGCTGAGGAAGTCAAACCCGCGTCCGGTCGGCACGATGCGACCGGCCTCCTCCACCCCCAAGCCTTTGCGCTGCGCTGCGTCCAAAGCCGGGCGAATGGTGCTGATGGGCAGACCTGTGCGGTCCAAGTAGTCCTGCAGCGCAAACCCGCCACGCAGGCGCAGCGCATTAAGCATGTATTCAAACGGCAGGTCTTTGCGGCGCACATCGTCATCGCTGGCCAAGGCACGGCCCGCCAGGGCCGCTTCCATATAGCGCTGCGGGTCACGCAGCTTCGTCTGCCGCACAATGCGGTGCGCAAAACTGAGCTTGCCATGCGCGCCTGCGCCAATGCCCAGGTAGTCGCCAAACTGCCAGTAGTTGGTGTTGTGAAAGCACTGGTGGCCTGGGCGCGCATAGGCCGAGATTTCATAGCGCTGCATGCCGGCCGCGCCTGTCATCGCGGTGATGCGGTCCAGCATCTCATACGCCGTGTCATCCTCGGGCACCACGGGCGGAAACTTGGCGAAGTAGGTGTTGGGCTCAATCGTGAGGTGGTAGATGGAGATGTGCGGCGGCTGAAAAGCCAGTGCCGTCTCCAAATCCTTGACCACATCCGCCTCGGTCTGCCCAGGCAGGGCATACATGATGTCCAGGTTGAAGGTCTCGAACGATTCGGCCGCCTCCTGCACCGCCGCCCGCGCCTGCGCGCCGTTGTGCACGCGGCCCAAGGCACCCAAGAACCGGTCATCAAAACTTTGCACGCCAATCGACAAGCGCGTGATGCCTGCATGGCGAAGGCCTTGAAGCGGTCTTTTTCAAACGTGCCGGGGTTGGCCTCCATGGTGATTTCGCAGTCCGGCTCCATGCGCAGGCGCGCACGCAGACCGGAAATCAGGCGGTCAATGCTCTGCGGGCTGAACAGGCTGGCGTGCCGCCACCAATGAACACGCTGTGCACGGTACGCCCCCAGATCAGCGGCAGGCTGGCCTCCAGATCGGCCATCAGCGCATCGATATAGCGCTGCTCCGGCACGCCACCTTCATGGTTGCCGCGCTGTTCGTGCGAGTTGAAGTCGCAGTACGGGCACTTTTTCAGGCACCAAGGTAGGTGGATGTACAGCGACAGCGGTGGCAGCGCTGGCAGCCCCAAGGTGCCCGCGCGCATGTAATGCTGCACGTCTTTGGGGGCTTGACCCACTTGCGGCAGCGCGCCTGCAGGAACAATGGCAATACTCATGGGCGTCAGGCCAGCCAGCTGCTTTGGAGCAACTCCATCATGGCGCGCGTGCTGCGGCCGCGGTGGCTGTGGTCGTTCTTGAATTCGGGCGCCATCTCGGCAAAAGTTTTGCCCAGTTCCGGAATGATGAGCACGGGGTCAAAACCAAAGCCGTTGCTGCCGCGGCGCTCAGTGGCAATTTCCACATTCACACGGCCCACTGCAATCAATGGCTCAGGGTCTTGGGGGTTGCGCACGCCCACCAACGTGCTCACCATGGCCGCCTTGCGGTTGGCATGGGGCGCCAGGTTTTCCAGCAGGCAGGTGACGTTGTTGGCATCACTTTTCTCGTAACCGTAGCGGGTGCAGTAGTACGCGGTGTCCACGCCAGGCTGGCCACCAAATGCATCCACACACAGGCCAGCGTCATCGGCAATCGCAGGCAGGCCGGTTTTTTCCGCCGCAAAGCGGGCTTTGCTCAAGGCGTTTTCGACAAACGTGCCATATGGCTCGGGCGCTTCCCCCTCAAACAAATCCCCTTGGCAAATCAACTCCACACCCAGCGGCGCAAACATGGACTGCAATTCGGCCAGCTTGCCGCGGTTGTTGGAGGCGAGAACAATTTTCATAAGTCAAATCAAGCACTAACGCTTATACAGCATGCGCTAACAGCTATTTATTTTGATGAATACACCACAGGCCAATGGCTGTGCGTGCCAGCAATAAGCGCTAAGTGTGCGCCAAAGTGCAAGCCCATACGGGCTGCTGCAGTGCCTGAAAACTAGCTTTTGCTCGCGGCGGAGCGGCGGATGGCGGCATTGATCTCGGCAATATTGCGCTCTATTTCCTCTTCATCCAGCGCATCATCCAGCGACTCCAGATCATGCGAAGACTGGATGGTCGAGGCGAACAACTCACTCACAGATGCCGCGTGGGTGCTCACGTCGTACTGGCTGGGCACGTGCTCGGGCATCTCCCACTCCAGCGCCAGTGCCGTCACGTTATCGCTGCTAGCCCCTGCTATTTGCAACGCAGAATCCACCAGCGCAGGAATGGCTTCATTGACTGGCTGGGCGCACAGCCCATGCAACAAAGCGGGTTCTTTCAAGGCGCCCCACAGCCCATCGGAGCACAAAGCAAGCGATCGCCGCTGTGCAAGATATGAGGCCCGCTCACATCCACAATCGGCTTGCTTGTCGCGCCCACGCAGGTAAAGAGCACATTGCGATTGAGCAGCTTGTGCGCCAGACGAATGGGGGTAGAGGCGTTGCGCTCCATCTCCAGATAAGAGTGATCGCGCGTACGTGCCAGCAACTGTCCTTGGCGCACCCAGTACAGGCGCGAATCCCCACAGTGCAACCAGGTGGCCGCCCCGTTTTGAATGACCAAGGCCACCACCGTGGTGCGCGGGGAGTCTGGCATGCGCTGCAATTTGGCATAACGCTGAATATGCTGGTGCGCGTGCAGCACCGCCCGATGCAGAAAATCTGTAGGGTCTGCCAAAGCAGGCTGTGCTTCGCGCTGAAACTGCGCAGCGATGCTTTGCAGCGCCAGTTGCGCAGCAACCTCTCCCTCCGCATGCCCGCCCATGCCATCGGCCAGCAGAAACAGTGCGGCCTCCCGGGTATAGCAATAGCCCATGCGGTCTTCATTGACAGCACGGCCCCCACGGCGACTCAGTTGAAAAAAGAAAATTTCATGGCGTTTTCACGCGCACCGAAGTCTCACCGGTGTCTGCGTTTTTCGCCCTTCTCCAATCAATGCATCCAGCTGCAGGCGGACTTTTTCCGACATGCTCAGCGGCGTATAGCGTCGCTCGGGCTCATGGCTCAGCGCTTTGTGAAAGGCAAACACCGACTGCGGGCGCGCCATGGGGTCGAGCTCCATCGACCACTGCACCAACTCCAACAAATTGTCGGAGTACACGCCGCGCAAGCGGGCCAACGCCACCATCAAACGGTCTTTGTCGCGACGGCAGGGTACATCTGCCGGTGGTTGCCCGTCATACAGGCAAACATGCAGGCCCCCACGGCATAAATGTCCGTCCACGGCCCCATGCTGCCGTTGCGCTTGTACATCTCGGGCGTTGAAAAACCGGGGTGTACATCGGGCGAATGAAGTTGCCCTCTTTATTCAACACCTCACGGGCCGCGCCAAAATCAATCATGACGGCCCGGTCTTCGTCCGTGATAAAAATGTTGGCCGGCTTGATATCCAGGTGCAGCATCTTGTGCTGGTGCACGATGCGCAAGCCCCGCAACACTTCATCAAACAAAGCGCGAATGGTGGATTCGCGCAGCACCTTGGCGCGTTTTTGGCTGCGGGCTAAAACGATGTATTCCTGCAGCGAGGCGCCGCGCAGAAAATTCATCACCATGTAAACGGTCTCGTTTTCCCGAAAGAAATTGAGCACACTCACCACCGATGCATGGGAGATTTGCGTCAGTGCACGGCCTTCTTCAAAAAAACTTTTGAGGCCTAGGCGATACAGCGAGACCTTCTCTTGCGCCACCTTGGGCACCAGTTCACCCGGTGCCCTCGTGGCCAGTGCAGCGGGCAAGTATTCTTTGATGGCCACTTCCTGACCTTGTGCATCTTTGGCCAGATAAACCACACCAAAACCGCCCGATGCCAGCTTTCGCACAATGCGGTAGTCACCTATGAGGGTATCAGGAGGCAGGGGAGCTGGCTTGATCCTGGAAGACATTTTGTTCAGGTAAACCTCAAGGTCGAAGCGGAAACTGGATAATCACCAAATTGCAAGTAACCAAAGAAAAGTCCAATGCCAGTTTACAGCATGACCGGATACGCCAGCGTGCAGCACGCACCGGCGTCGACTGAGGACAACGCCTCTGCACAGAACGTGCGTTTAGGGCTTGAAATCCGCGCAGTTAACAGCCGTTTTTTGGACCTTACTTTCCGCCTGCCCGATGAATTGCGCAGCCAAGAGCCTGCGTTGCGCTCCCTGCTCACCCAGCGCCTCAAGCGCGGCAAGGTGGAAGTGCGCGCGGCAATTGATGTAGACGCCTGCGCATCTTTACCCCAGCCCACGCCTGCTTTGCTGCAACGCATGCAGTCGATCCAAGACTTGGTACAAGCTTGGCTGCCCACCGCCAAGGGCCTTTCCGTGTGATTGCCAGCGAAACACTGGAAATTTATGCGCCGATTGCCCACCGCCTAGGTCTGAACCAGACTTACCGCGAACTGCAAGACCTGTCTTTCCACTACCAAAACCCTTGGCGTTACGCCACGCTTGAGAAAGCCATCACCAAATCCCGGGCGCGCCGCCACGACTTGGTACTGCGGGTGCAAAACGAAATTGCCGCCGAGTTTGACCGCGTCAACATGTCGGTACGCTTGGCAGGCCGTGAGAGCACGCTGTATTCGCTCTACCAGAAGATGCTGCGCCACCACCTGACCTTTGCGCAGGTGACCGACATTTACGGCTTTCGCATCATCGTACCCACGGTGACCGACTGCTACACGGCACTGGGCATCCTGCACCAGATGTACAAGCCTGTACCGGGCAAGTTCAAGGACCATATCGCGATTGCCAAGTCCAATGGCTATCAGTCGCTGCACACCATGCTGGTCGGTCCTTCGGGCGTGAATATTGAATTCCAGATCCGTACCGAGCCCATGCACATCGTGGCAGAAGCCGGCATTGCCGCGCATTGGCTGTACAAGTCACAGGGCAAGCAAGAATCACTCAATACCAAGTGGCTGCAGTCGCTGCTCGATATCCAAACCGAGACCAACGACGCAACCGAGTTCTGGGACAACGTCAAGGTGGATCTGTTTCCCGACTCCATCTACGTGTTCACACCCAAGAGCAAGATCATGGCCATGCCGCGGGGCGCCACGGTGGTGGACTTTGCCTATGCCATTCACAGCAACATCGGCCACCATACTGTCTCGGCGCTGATCAATGGCGAGCCCGCATCGCTGCGCACCGAACTCAAAAGTGGCGACGTGGTGCAAATCATCACGGACGACAATGCCACACCCAACCCCGTGTGGCTGGGCTTTGTCAAAACAGGACGCGCGCGCTCCAAGATTCGCAATTACCTGAAAACGGCAGCGCACAGCGAATCCATGGTACTGGGCGAAACCTTGCTCACCCAAGCGCTGCGCGAAGAAGGCATCGCTGCCATCCCTGCCAATGACGAGGCCAACCAGCCCTTGTGGAATGCGGTGCTGCTCAAGGCCAACAGCCCCAGCCGCGAAGACCTGCTCACCGACATCGGCATGGGCCGCCAGGCCGCCGGCTGGGTGGCCCGCCACTTCATGGCACTGCTGGCTAGCCAAGGCCAGCGCCCAGATGCCGTGCTGCTGAGCCAAGCACGGTTTGCCAGCAGCAGCCA
>NZ_CADEPJ010000080.1 GCF_902829245.1 Comamonas jiangduensis
GGGCGGCACGGTGGAGTCACAGGAATCAGGGGGTGATTGTAATGACCGGGGAATGTCAGGCGGGGCCAGGCGGTTTCGCACTCAGTTACTGCCCATCTGGCGCACCGTACTTCCCTGTAGCAAGTCGCTCTCCACGCTAGATTTTGCGTGGGCTTGGATGACACAGGCCGGAATTTCACCCCAGCCTGTGTACACCCAGCACCGCCAGCCATTCATGCAATAAAAAATAGCTATCAGCGCAATCCTGATAAGCGCTAGAGCCTTATTTCATGCATAAAAAAGCCAACCGAAAGGTTGGCTTTGGCATCCATCAGCTCCAAGGCTGAGGAGCGTTACTTGGCAGCCCGCGCCTTGCACTGCAATTGCAGCAGGCGATGCGTAGAGCTATCTACGCTGGCGCCGGGCTCACGCAGGGGGCGAATGCGCAAGTCCAAGAAGCCGCGCTCACCGCACAGTGACTTCAAGGTGGCTTCGCACTTTTGCAAGTCGTCGTAGCGGGTGTCGCACACCATGGCGTGCTCATAGTCAGGTTTAGCAACGTAGGGGGCGGCCTCTTTGGCCATCGGGTCGGCGGATTGGGTGGCACAGCCAGCCAAGGCGAGGGCTGCGGCAGTGGCCAGCAACATATATTTCATGGGAACTCCTCCAAAATCTAGGTGGCATCTTAGCGAAGCATGGCGCGCGTTATTCAAATTTAAGTTGACCGCCTACAGGCTGGCCCACGCGCAGCACCTGCCCAGCGCCCTCAGCCACAACCGCATTCATCCCAAAAGTAATAGCACCCTCCATGCGGGCATCCTGGCGGTATTGGGCAATGGTGTCACTCACCTCGGGGCTGGACTGAGCGGTGCGTGGGTCAATATTCGGGATGGGGCAGCGCGCACAAGGTTTGCCCAAGCGAATGGCCACAGGCGCTGCCTCTGCGTGCACCCACAAGGTCTCGATGAAATCTTCCTCATGCTCGGCCAAGCCATCAAGCACGATGTTGGCGCGAAAGCGCAGGCCATCTACGCGTTCATGCCCTGCGCTTGCAGCTTGTCGTTCAGGCCATCAAAGGCGCTGCTGGTGGTGACCAACAAAGGGTAGCCGTCGGCAAATTGGGTAGCGCCCTCGATGCCCCCGGTCCATCGGCTGCCCGACAAGCGCTGCTGCGCGCCATCAAAGCGCACCAAATGGCATGCCCGCCCCAGCACCTGGCTAAACCATGCAGCGGCCGCCTCCCCTGTATCCCAGGCGTTGACATGGCTGTCCCAGACCTGCACCCGCATCTGCGACGCATCGCTTGCGCCAGGCACAGCCAAGGGCACCGTCAATCCAGGTGCGCCGGGGTACTGCAGTTGCAGTGTGCCGGCTTGCTCGTCAATCCATGGCTGAATCAGCGCCATCTGTGGCACTTCGCGCTGGGTGATGAAGACGCCTTCAGGGTCTACCACCATCCAAGCGCGATCCCACTTCAAGCCAGTGGGCAGTAATTGGGCCGACTGTACAGACACACCTGCACAGGATTTGACAGGAAAGACCCACAGTGCACCGATCGTGCCTGTGACATCTGCTTGTTCAATGAAGGAAATGGTCATGCGCTTATTGTGACTGGCTGACTCATTTTGGCGATATGGGCTGCAGGCTTGATTGCAGGAAACCGTCCTTCTCAACGGCGACGGCCAGCCCTCCTACAATGCAGCCCATGGCGCAAACCTTTGATGTATGTATCCGCGGAGCCGGCATTGTCGGCCGTACCCTGGCTCTCTTATTGGCCCGCGAGCGGCTGCGCGTCGCGTTGGTCGCTGCACCGCGTGCCGAGCCCAGCCATGCCGATGTCCGGGCGTATGCACTCAACACCAACTCAAGCAATTGCTGGAGTCCTTGCGCACATGGCCAGATGCGCCTTTGCCACCGCCGTCAAACACATGGAAGTGCATGGCGATGTGGATGGCAGCGTGCACTTTGACGCAGGTGCGCAAGGCGTAGAAGCGCTGGCATGGATTGTGGATGTGCCTGCGCTGGAGCAGCGTCTGGCCGAAGCCGTGCGCTACCAGCCCCAAGTCGAAGTGGTGGACAGCCCCGTGCAAGCACCTTTGACCGCCATCTGCGAAGGCCGAGCCAGCGCCACCCGCGCCGAGTTTGGCGTGGATTTTGATGTCACGCCCTACGGACAGCACGCGATTGCCACCGGTTGCCTGCGAATTGCCGCACGGCCAAGTCGCGCGCCAGTGGTTCTCTCCCAAGGCATTTTGGCGCTGTTACCGCTGGAAGGTGCCGACGGCCACAGCGTGGCAGTGGTGTGGTCGGTGGCCCAAGCAGATGCCGCCCACTGGCAAAGCACCGATGAAGCCACATTTACCCAAGCGCTGAGCGAGATCAGCCAAAGCAGCCTCGGCCAGTTGCAATTGCAAGGCCTGCGCATGGTCTGGCCTTTGCAGCAAGCCGTAGCCAAGCGCTGGTGTGGCCCATTCCCCGGAACGACGGAGGCTCGCACCCCCACCAGTTGGGTGCTGGCTGGCGACGCAGCGCACAATGTGCACCCGCTGGCTGGCCAAGGTTTGAACATCGGACTGGCTGACGTACAAGCGCTGTCGCGTATTCTGCAAGCGCGTGGTGACTGGCGCAGCACCGGTGACTTGAAACTGTTGCGCCGCTATGAACGCGAGCGCAAAGCCGGACTGGCCCCCCTGGGCTTGGCCATGGACGGTCTGCAGCAACTGTTTACGCGCCCGGAAGCACCGGTGCAAGCCTTGAGAAACTGGGGACTGCGCAGCTTTGAGCGCAGCGGCCTGCTCAAAGACTGGACGGCTCGCCAAGCCATGGGCCTGCCCCGCTAGGTGCACTCCTCGCGCGAAGGAACCTTTTGTTCGTTTCGCGCCCCAACACCTGTTTATCTTTTATTCACTGGAATTTTTGCCATGAAACTGTTCGCCACGGCGTTGTTGGCCACTGCTGCTTGGGGCTGTGCCTTTGCAGCCCAACCTCAAGACCAAATCACCAAGACCCTGGCAGAGCGTATTCCTCAGCTGCAGCGCGTGGATGAAGTCAAGCCCACCCCTATGAAGGGCTTGTACGAAGTGCGCGTGGGCACGGATGTGTTTTATTCCAACGAGACCGGTGACTACCTGATTCAAGGCGAACTGATTGACACCAAGGCACAGCGCAACCTGACGGAAGACCGTATCAACCAATTGACGGCGGTGGATTTCAAAAACCTGCCGCTGAACGATGCCGTCAAGATCGTGCGCGGCAAGGGCGAGCGCAAACTGGCGGTTTTGAAGACCCCAACTGCGGCTACTGCAAGCGTTTTGAGCGCGACATGCAAAACGTAGACAACGTCACGGTTTACCTGTTCCTCTACCCAATCCTGAGCCGCGACTCTGCAGAAAAGTCGCGCAATATCTGGTGTGCCAAAGACAGCGCCAAAACTTGGCACGAACTGATGCTGCGGGATAAAAATCCTGCCGCCGCCAGCTGTGACATTGACGCCATTGAGCGCAACCTGGCGCTGGGCCGCAAGCACAAGATTACCGGTACCCCCACTTTGATCTTTGCTGACAATACCCGTGTGCCCGGAGCGATTCCTTCCAGCGAGGTGGAAAAATACCTGGCTGCAGCCCACAAAAAATAAATGATGACAAACAGGCTGCTTCGGCAGCCTGTTTCACTTGCGGCACAGCCGCCAGGCATGCCGCAGCGTCTGAATTAGATCTCTACCGCTATGCCTCACACCGCAACCCCCACCCTGCATTACCGCGTTCAGCTGCATGATCTGCATGCCCACCTGTACCGGGTTACCCTTTCGATTGCCCAGCCCAGCGCACAGCAGCGTGTCTCACTCCCCGTATGGATGCCCGGGAGCTACCTGGTGCGTGAATTCGCCAAAAACCTGCAAAACTTACAAGCGCAGCAAGGCGGCCATGCCATCACCATCCAGCAGTTGAGCAAGCACCAGTGGCAACTGAACTGCCAAGCCGGTCAGCCTCTGGAGTTGAGCTACGAAGTCAGCGCGTATGACACTTCGGTGCGCACTGCTTGGCTGGATCAGCGCCGTGGCTTCTTCAACGGCACCAGCTTGCTGCTGCGTGTGCATGGTCAAGAAACCCAAACACACCAGTTGCATATCAGCCCCAGCTCTAAGGCCCCCACATGGCAGCTGGCGACCGGGCTGACTCCTGTAGATACCGATGCCCAAGGCTTTGGCCTGTATACGGCTGCGCACTATGACGAGCTGGTGGACTGCCCGGTGGAAATGGGCAACTTCTGGAGTGGCTGCTTTACCGCCCGTGGCGTGCCACACCGCTTTGTCGTGGCCGGTGCTGCCGCTTCCTTTGATGGCGAACGCCTGCTGCGCGATACCCAAAAAATCTGTGAGCAAGAAATTGACTTCTGGGGCCAAGCGCCGCATGCCAGCTATGTGTTCATGCTGAACGCAACGCACGATGGCTATGGCGGCCTGGAGCACTGCAACTCCACCGCACTGATTTGCAGCCGCGCTGACTTGCCGCGCACTGGCGTAGACAAAACCAGCGACGGCTACATCCAGCTACTGGGATTGATCAGCCACGAATACTTCCACACCTGGAACGTCAAACGCCTGCGCCCGGCCGAACTGGTGCCGTACAACTACGACCAGGAGAACTACACCGAACTGCTGTGGTTCTTTGAAGGCTTCACCAGCTATTACGACGATTTGCTGCTGCGCCGTGCTGGCCTGATCGACAACGCCGCCTACCTCAAGCTCATTACCAAAACCCTCAACCAGGTACAGCAAACGCCGGGGCGCAAGGTGCAAAGTGTGGCCCAGTCCAGCTTTGATGCCTGGGTCAAGTACTATCGCCAAGACGAAAACACCGCCAACGCCACCGTCAGCTACTACACCAAGGGCGCACTGGTCGCCATGTGTCTCGATCTCCAATTGCGCCGCGAAGGGCAGACCACGCTGGATGCCGTCATGCGAGGCTTGTGGCAGCGCTGCCAAGGTGCAGCCATGACCGAAGCCGATGTGCTGGCGGTACTGCAGGAGCTTTCAGGGCGCAGCTGGCAAGCCGAGTTGCAGGCCTGGGTACACGGCACCGACGACCTGCCTTTGCCCGATCTCCTGAAGTCGCACGGCGTGCAGACCGATGCCGACAAGCCCGCGCCGGCCCAGCTTTGGGCCTGCGCGTCCAGGAAAGCCACAGCGTTTTGATCAAGCAGGTACTGCGCGGTGGCCTTGCCGAGCAAGCAGGCTTTATGGCGGGTGATGTGGGGTACGGCATGGAAATGCCCACGCACAACGGCCAAATTGCCGCATGGGGAATCGCCAAACTGGAAGAGCTGGACCTGTATGCCGCACGCGGCACCCCCCATATCACTGTGCTGGTGTCGCGCGATCGCCAGCTACTTCGCCTGCCCTTGAGCCTTGGCGCGGCAGATGCCCCCACCTCTAACTACCAACTCACGATCACGGACGCCACCGCTGTCAACCGTTGGCTCTCGCCCTGAACTGTCCTCTGCAGCGCTTGGGTATAGTCATGGGTGGCATAACCATGACCCATGACTATTAGGAGACAAGCCTTGGCCTACGAAATGATTGAAGTGCGCGTGGAAGCTGACAAAGTCGGCATCATTACCCTCAACCGCCCCAAACAGCTCAACGCGCTGAATGACCAGTTGATGGATGAACTGGGCGCCGCCCTCAAAGCCTTTGATGCCGATGAAAAAATTGGCTGCATGATCATCACCGGCAGCGAACGTGCCTTTGCCGCAGGTGCGGACATCGGTGCCATGGCCAAATACAGCTTTGCCGATGCCTACAAAGGCGACTACATCACCCGCAACTGGGAAGCCATTCGCAGCATCCGTAAACCCGTGATTGCGGCGGTCAGCGGCTTTGCGCTGGGCGGCGGCTGCGAGCTAGCCATGATGTGCGACTTCATCATTGCGGCTGACAACGCCAAGTTTGGCCAGCCCGAAATCAAGCTGGGCGTCATCCCAGGTGCTGGGGGCACGCAGCGCCTGCCACGCGCCGTGGGCAAATCCAAAGCCATGGACATGGCCCTGACGGCCCGCATGATGGACGCCCAAGAAGCAGAGCGTGCAGGCCTTGTCAGCCGTGTGGTGCCGTTTGACAAGCTGGCAGACGAAGCCTTGGGCGCCGCCATCACTATCAGCGGCTTCTCGCAGCTTGCCGTCATGGCGGCCAAAGAATCGGTCAACCGCGCATTTGAAGGCAGCCTCAGCGATGGCGTCATGTTCGAGCGCCGCCTGTTCCACGCGCTGTTTGCCACCCAGGACCAAAAGGAAGGCATGGACGCGTTCGTGAATAAGCGCCCGGCCAACTTCGTCAACCTCTAAAAATTTGATATATAATCACGCTCTCTTGGTCGTATAGCTCAGTTGGTTAGAGCGCAGCATTCATAATGCTGATGTCGTAGGTTCGAGTCCCACTACGACCACCAGAGTTCGGTCGTATAGCTCAGTTGGTTAGAGCGCAGCATTCATAATGCTGATGTCGTAGGTTCAAGTCCCACTACGACCACCAAAATTTAAAACCCCGCAGTGCTGACGCATTGCGGGGTTTTTGGTTTTTAGGCCTTGGCACAGGCTGCTTCAGGCGCTTTTATTTAGCAACAGTGCCATCAAGCTTGTGCTGCTCGCCATCGCCCTGGGCATTCGTAATCACCGCAGCCATGCCGGCTGCAGGTGTCACCACCGCCCTGCTCTTCGGAAGGCTGCGCTGTGCTGTCTTGAGGCTGAAGCACCTCTTGCTGCGCTGTTGCAGCAGGCAAAGGCACGGCTGGCGGCAAAGGCTCGCGAATATCGGCTTTGGCCACTGGCAGCACATCGTGCGAGCGCAAATAATTGTCTGAACCCAACAAAGGTTTGCGTGGTGGTGGCTGGTCAAACTTGTCCGCTTGCCCCATCGGGAAGGTATCTGCCCGCATTTGTGGACCGGAGTCTTGGCACCCTGCCAACAAGGCGGCGGCACCTGCCAGCGCAGCGCTGACTGCACACAAACGAAGGATTGGGTCATGGCCATGGCTACTTCCTCCTTAAGCGCACCATGTTGATCGGACCTACGCGCCTTGTCTGTCAGGCAAACACCCAAGCGGTTTTGCGCACGTTTCCACTACTCCCTTGGGGGGCGCAAAAGCCAGGCGCCCAAGCTCAGGCGAAGATGCTGCGCGCCTCGGTAAAACGCTTGGCAAAGTACACGTGATCCATGCGCACGCGCTGCACGGTGCCACCTTTGGAGGGCGCATGCACAAACTGCCCATTACCGACAAAAATGCCCATATGGGAATAGCGCCCACCCAAGGTATTGAAGAACACAAAATCTCCACGCTGCAGACCACGGTCTTGCACTGGCGCGCTGAACTGCGCCCATTGGGAGGTGGTGCGCGGCAAGCGCCCTTCGTGAATGCCTTGAACTGCCCACTGGATCAGGCCACTGCAGTCAAAGCCACCTTCCGGTGAATTGCCACCATAGGTGTAGGGCGTGTTGACCACCAGCATCGCACGAGCGAGCAAGGCTTCGCGCAGACCGCTGTGCAGCTGCAAAGCATCGACGGGGGCTGGGCCTGCCGAGGTCGCCGCACCACGACGCGCGCTACTGGGCGCCTTGGAAGCGCTGGAGCAGCCAGCCAGTACGGCAGCCGCCCCGATCAACAGCCACGCGCGGCGCGACGACTGCTGCGACAAAGGGTTAGAAAGCGGTGCTTGCATGCCGTGCATTATGGGCAACATCCCCTCAAAAGTAAAAACAAGAGCTGCCAGCGCAGTCTTTCTATGCACTTCAATGAGAAATACCTGCCAATCCCTTTATCTGAGAGCGCAGCCAGCTCCTATTTTTTAAATTTAGAGACAAAAAAACCGCATCGTTTTGCTGCGATGCGGTGGGATTGACGGTGGTGAACTATTACAACGTCAGAACGGCAGCTTGGGCATGCCGCCACCGCCCATCATGCCCTTCATGGCTTTCATGCCCCCCATGCGCTTCATCATCTTCATGAGGCCGCCGCCCTTCATCTTCTTCATCATGGTCTGCATTTGCTCAAATTCCTTGAGCAGACGGTTCACCTCCTGCACCTGCACGCCCGCGCCGTCGGCAATGCGCTTTTTGCGCGTGGCCTTGATGAGGGCGGGGTGTTTGCGCTCTTTGAGGGTCATCGAGCAGATGATGCCTTCCTTGCGCTTGATTTCGCGCTCGGCCTTGTCCATATCCACCTGACCGGCCTTGGCCATCATCTCGCTGGGCAGTTTGTCCATCAAGTTCGACAAGCCACCCATTTGCTTCATTTGCTGCAGTTGCGCCAGGAAGTCGTTCAGATCAAAACCATCGCCGCTTTTGAGCTTTTCGGCCATCTTCTGCGCGGCTTCCATGTCCACGCCTTTGGTGACCTGCTCCACCAGCGCCACGATGTCGCCCATGCCCAGCACGCGCTGCGCATGGCGGCTGGCATCAAACACTTCCAAGCCATCGAGCTTTTCGGAGACACCGGCAAACTTGATGGGTGCGCCGGTGATCTGGCGCACCGACAGCGCCGCGCCACCGCGCGAGTCACCATCCAGCTTGGTCAGCACGATGCCGGTCAGCGGCAGGGCTTCCTTGAAGGCCTTGGCAGTGTTGATCGCGTCCTGACCCTGCATGGCATCGACCACAAACAGGGTTTCCACCGGGTTCAGGGTGGCGTGCAGGTCCTTGATTTCGGCCATCAACAGCTCGTCGATGGCCAGACGGCCGGCCGTGTCGACCAGCAGCACGTCGAAGTAATGCTTCTTGGCGTAGTCCAGCGCTGCCACAGCAATGTCGTGGGGCTTCTGGTCAGGGGTCGAGGGGAACCACTCGGCGCCAGCCTGGGCTGTCACGGTCTTGAGCTGTTCAATCGCCGCAGGGCGGTACACGTCGCCGAAACCGTCAGCACCTTTTTCTTGCGCTTTTCAATCAGGTGCTTGGCCAATTTGGCCGTGGTGGTCGTTTTACCTGCACTTGCAGACCAGCCATCAAGATGATGGCGGGCGGCTGGGCGTTGAGGTTGATGTCGGCAATGCCTTCGCCCATGGTGGCCGCCAGTTCGGCGTTCACAATCCCCACCAAAGCCTGGCCGGGCTTCAGGCTGCCCAGCACCTCCTGGCCCAGCGCCTTTTCCTTGACGCGTGCAATAAAGTCGCGCACCACGGGCAAGGCCACGTCCGCCTCCAGCAGCGCCATGCGCACTTCGCGCAGCATGTCTTGCACATTGGATTCGGTAATACGGGCCTGGCCACGCATTTCCTTGACGAGGCGCGAGAGTTTGTCGGTAAGTGCGGATGCCATAAGCGAGTGTGTCCGAAGAGAAAAGCATGCGCAGCGTATGGCCACGGGCCCGGCGCCTTGGCAGGGCTGCGCTGCGCGCTGTGCCCTGCTGCCGCCGCGGGCAGCCCTGTACAAACAAGCGACCCATTCTACCCGCTGCCTCCGCGCCCTGCCCTGTAGCGGCACAGAGCACACAGACCCTACAAGCACGGAGAAGGCACAAGGCCAGCATGCAACAGCGCCCCCAGCGTCCAAGGCGGACAGCTATGATTACAGGCATGGAGTCTTCCACGCATTTTTTCTCCGGCACGCCCGGCTGGACCACGGCATTGGCTTTGGCCACCATCGCTGCCTACCTTGTCCCTGTATTGGGCGCACAACGCATGGCAGAAAACCATGCCCGCATGGGTATGCGCGCAGCATGGGTTTTGCATCTGCTCACCATCGCAGCAGGCTTGACGGCATCCCCTGCGCGCTTTGGCTTTGCCCCCGCACTTTCCATGACTGCATGGCTGATGCTGACCATGTATGCCATTGAGCAGCAGCTCTACCCCAAGATGCGTGCCGTGGGCGTGCTTTCGATACTGGGTGCGCTGGCGGTGCTGCTGTCCCAGCTTTTCCCCGGCAAACCGATGGCCGTGCATGCATCGGCGTGGCTGCCACTGCACTTGGCACTGGGCATCGCTTCGTATGGTCTGTGTGCCGCAGCCGTGGTGCATGCGGGATTGATGTCGCGCGCAGAGCGCCGTATGCGTGCCGCCACCAACGATGAAAACGGCATGCCCCTGCTGATGCTGGAGCGCCTGACGTTCCGCTTCGTCACCGCTGGTTTTGTACTGCTGACGGCAACGCTGCTGGCAGGCTGGTTATTTGGAGAGTCGCTGTATGGCCGGGCTTGGCACTGGGACCACAAAACCGTGTTCTCCTTGCTGGCTTGGTTTGCATTTGCAGGCTTGCTGATTGGCCGCTCGCGCTTTGGTCTGCGCGGGCGTCACGCAGTGCACTTGATTTATGCGGGCGCCGCCCTGTTATTGCTGGCCTACGCAGGCTCGCGCTTCGTTGTGGAAGTCGTCATGCTAGGACGCATGTCATGAAATATGTACTCGTTGCTCTGGTGGTCATCATTGCCATCGGCATTTGGCGCAACAACCGTCGCAAAGCAGCGGCTGCGCAGCCTTCCAGCAAGCCACGCTTGCGCCAGCCCGAAGATATGGTGACCTGCGCGCACTGCGGCGTGCATCTGCCCGCCAGCGACGCTATCACCAGCCCAGACCGCAGCCACTACTGCAGCACTGAGCACCGCCACCTCGGCCCTCGCTAGTTACCCCGTACCAGCCTTGCCTCAAGCCACCACACTCCCCCTGCAAAGTGCACGCCGGCTGTGGCAGGCCTTTCTCTCGGCCCGGGTACTGGTTGCGACGCTGCTGATTGCACTGCTTGCAACCCAGACATGGACATCCGCAGGGCTTCCGCAGAATGTGTATTGGCTGTGGTTGGTCACCACCGGCTACTTGGTGATTGCGCTGCTGGGCTGGGTTGTGCTGCACCACAAGCCTCCTGCCAGTTACTGGCGCTGGCCCTGGCTGCTGCTACTGGCATCTGACGTTGCCACCATCTGCCTCTTACAAGAGATGCAGCTGGGCAAAATGCATTACACGCCACTGCTCGCCCTGCCCATCCTCACCGTATCGGTGCTGGGCCATATGCGGCTGGCCCTGGCCACCACGGCCAGCATTACCCTGATTTTGCTGGGCATCGACATTTTTCATGCATGGCAGTGGGAGGGCATTTCTGGTGAAAGCTATATGCAGACTGCCTTGGTCTGCGCAGGTTTTTTTGCCGTGGCCTACCTGACTCGGCAGCTGGCACAGCGCCTGCCGCTCTTGATAGGCCAGGCGCGCACCAACCGCCAAGCAGCCCGCACCCAGACGCAAGTCAACAGCCTGATTGTGGCCAACCTCTCAGAGGGCGTGGTGGTGGTCGACAGGCACTATCAAGTGCGCATGGCCAACCCTGCAGCCTGTGAATTGCTGGGGCTTCCTGCGCCCCTCGGCCTGCATGACCTGCTGCATCCCGAGTGGCAGGCGTTGCGCACCATGGTTGACCAAACCTACGCCAGCAGCCAATCACTCAGCCAGCACATCCACCTGCTGGCAGTGGGTCAAAGCCCAACAGGCTTGTATGTACGCACCTGGCTCACCACCAGCATGGAAGGCGATAGCTGGTTGCCAGAGCTGGAGGGCGATGCCACTGATAGTGTGCTGGCCCCGCATGCTTGGCTGTGCGTCATGTTTTTGCATGACCTGCGTGAAGTCGAAGCGCGCCTGCGCACCGAGAAAATGGCGGCCATGGGCCGCATGTCTGCGGCTGTGGCCCATGAAATTCGCAATCCTCTGGCAGCGATTGTGCAAGCCAACGCTTTGCTGCAAGAAGAGTTGACAGAGCCCGCGCAGCAACGCCTGAGTCATATGGTGGAACAAAATGCGCAGCGGCTGGCGCGCATTGCCGAAGAGGTGCTGGACATTGCCCGCGTACAGCAGCAAATCCAGCACAGCGACTCACGCACCTTGGAGTTAGACGTGGAGCTTGCCAACATCTGGCAAGAAGGGCGCCTGCAAAACAGCGGTATTTCTCACGGAATTTTCCAACCGCAAAGTGCGAATGCTTACGTCGCCTTTGACACGGAACATTTGCGTCGCGTCGTCGTGAACCTGCTGGATAACGCCGCCCGCCATTGCCAGGCACAACATGAAGACGCCCTGCAACTGCTGACCGGTGCAGGTGGTGAAGGGCATTTCTGGCTGCAGGTATGGAGCGAAGGTGCACCGCTGGAAGCCTCGGTGGAAAAACACCTGTTTGAGCCTTTTTTCTCGTCGCAAAGCCGCTCCACGGGTTTGGGGCTTTATATCTGCCGCGAACTCTGTCAACGCCATGAGGGCAGCATCAGCTACAGCCGCTGCGAACGACTCACGGCGCGCGGCATGCAAGCAGGTAATGCCTTCACCGTGCGCATGCGAGGCCGACTCCTGCACTCTGCCAACGCTTCCTTGTTTGATCCGATTGTGATGTGATCACCGTATGGGAAATTCTTCAGCCACCATTCTTGTTGTCGATGATGAACCGGATCTGCGCACGCTCTATGAGCTGACATTGCTGCGTGAAGGCTACCGCGTGGAAACTGCAGGCACCTTGGCGCAAGCCCGTGCGCATCTGCAAATTTGCCGCTTTGACGTACTGATTACCGACATGCGCCTGCCCGATGGGTTGGGCATGGAGTTGCTGCGGGAGTTGTGCGCGCAGCGCCGCAACGAACGCGCGATTGTGATGACTGCCTATGGCTCTGCGGAAAATGCCGTAGAAGCATTGCGCTACGGCGCTTTTGATTACCTCACCAAGCCCGTCGACCTGAAGCAATTTCGCACCATCGTGGCTTCTGCCGTCAGCCATGAAGCAGCGCGACCACCCGCACCTACGCCGCACAACGCCCCTCCGGCGGCGCACCGCCATGGGGGAGAAATTTTGTCGGCTTCGGCCGCGCTGGATCGCTTGGTGGGCACTTCAGCCGCCATACAACAGGTCAAGCAACGCATTCAAAAAGTGGCGCAAAGCATGGCTCCGGTGTTGGTGACGGGCGAGTCTGGCACCGGCAAAGAGCTGGTGGCGCGGGCCCTGCATGCATGCAGCCACCGTGCGCACGGCCCGTGGGTGGCCGTGAACTGCGGTGCCATTCCGGAGCACCTGCTGGAGGCCGAGTTTTTTGGTGCCCGCAAAGGCGCCTACACCGGTGCCACGGCAGACCGCGAAGGTTTTTTCAGCGCAGCACGCGGCGGTACTTTGTTTTTGGATGAGATTGGTGAGCTGCCGCTGGCCATGCAAAGCAAATTGCTGCGCGTGATCCAAGAGCGCCGTGTCCGCCCCCTGGGCACCACGCAAGAAGAAGCCGTCGATGTGCGGATTGTCAGCGCCACCCACCGCGACTTGGCGGCCGACGTGCACTCCGGCCACTTCCGCCAGGATCTGTACTACCGTCTGAATGTGATCGACATTGCCATCCCCCCGCTGCGCGAACGCCGCGAAGACGTGCCTACCCTGTGCACCGCGTTGCTGCAGCGTATTGCCGGCGAGGGCATGGGCAATCTGGTGCCCACGCTCTCTGACCATGTCTTGGCCCATCTGCAGCAGCAACCGCTGCACGGCAACGTCCGAGAGCTGGAAAACCTGCTGCACCGCGCCATCGCTTTGGATGAAGAGATGGCCCTGCCAGAAGCCGCTGGCACCGTGGTGCCCCCTGCTGTGCAGCACAGCCCCCTAAGCTGCGATGCCGACGAGCTACCCAGCGACCTACAAGCGTGGCTGGACCAGCAAGAGCGCAGCATTTTGATGCGGGCACTACAAAGCTGCGGCTTCAACCGCACGGCAGCTGCCGCACGGCTGGGCATCAGCCTGCGCCAAATGCGCTATCGGATAGCGCGGCTGCAAATTCCACTGTCACCCGATGAGGCGGAACCATCCAGCGACAATCCGCTGTATGACGCCCACCACTGACGCATCCCTGCCCACTTGGCAGCAAGGCTGGCTCTCGAGCGCCCTGCACCTGCCCTCCCCCAACTTCGGCCCGCGCCCTGAAGGGGTCGACATCAGTCTGGCCGTGGTGCACTCCATCAGTCTGCCACCCGGTGCATACGGCACGGGCTGCGTGCAGCAGCTCTTCACCAACCAGCTCGACTGGGACGCCCACCCCTACTTTCAAGGCATTCGAGGACTGCAGGTATCTGCCCACTTTTTCATCACGCGCCAAGGCGTGGTGTGGCAGTTTGTCAGCTGCGACGATCGCGCGTGGCACGCCGGCACATCACAGTGGTGCGGGCGTGAGAACTGCAATGATTTTTCGATTGGTATTGAACTCGAGGGCCTCGAAGGTGGGCAGTTTGATGTCCCCCAATACCAAGCCTTGGAGCACCTGTGTCAAGCCTTGGCTGCCCACTACTCCCTCACACACATTGCCGGGCACGAGCACATCGCACCGGGGCGCAAACAAGACCCAGGCCCGGGTTTTGACTGGGCGCACCTGCAGCAGCAGCTGCAGCACCTACCTGTGCAATGGCCCAGCACCGTGCCACCCAACAAGCCATAAAAAGAGAGCTACTTGCGCTCATCTATCAAGGCTTTGCAAAAGATAAAGCCACCAAACCCTTACCAAGAGCGCGCCAAGCGCTCTTTTTTTTATTTAACTCCTGAGCAGCCCCACTAAGTAAACACTACATATAGCGCTTTAACAAAAATCAAAACAACACATATAGCGCCACAAAGCCACCTGACGTTAAGGGGGTTATTCCTTTTTCCACACATACCGCGCCCCACACCCCGCAAGGCCTGCACGCCACTTTGGCCCTGTAATCCGCAGACAGTCGTGCTTTTTTCGCCCAGGCGCAGATGCCGCAACGCCTGGCGGCATGTCAACCGGGAAATTTGCGGAGTAGCAACAGCACACCAACACGCTTTTGTCACAGCAGACAAATACACTACCCCTAGTGTTTTTTATTTTTACAAACACCATGGGTAGCGCACAAAAACAGTGCGCAGCACAGTTTTTTTTGGGGTACTGCATTCCTTGGCAGTGCCCAGCCACCCGCACCAAGAGGCCCTCATGCAAGACGCGATGAACAGCTCAAACTCCGACTTGGCAACGCCGCGCACCCCGGGTGCCAGCAGCATTCCAGCCGTACTGGATCAATACCAAATCATTCGCCGCAGCGGTGATGTGGTGCCGTTTGCGCCGCAAAAAATTGCCATTGCTGTCACCAAAGCCTTTCTCGCGGTGCGTGGCCCACAAGGTGCGGCATCGGCCAGCATTCGCGAAACCGTCGAAGCCCTGACCAACGCCGTCGTTCGCGCGCTGCTGCGCTCGCGCCCCGAGGGCGGCACCTTCCACATCGAGGACGTGCAGGACCACGTAGAGCTGGCCCTGATGCGCGGCGGCCACCAAGATGTGGCCGTGCCTACGTGCTGTACCGCGAAGCCCGCAACCATGAGCGCGCCGCCGCCAAGAAAAAGGCCGCCGAAGACGCCGCGGCCGCCGCAGCGCCCAAGCCCACCCTGCACGTGACCGACCACGGCCAACGCATACCGCTGGACCAGGACCGCTTGGAGGCGCTGATCACGGCCGCCTGCCACGACCTGAACGCCGACATCAGCCCCGCACCCATCGTGGCAGAGACCCAGCGCAACCTGTACGACGGCGTGCCCCTGGCCGAGGTCTACAAGGCCGCCATCCTGGCCGCCCGCACACTGATCGAGCGCGACCCCGACTACACCTACGTCACCGCCCGCCTGCTGCTGCACACCATCGTGCGCGAGGTGCTGGGCCGCGACGTGCAGCCGGCCGACATGGACGCGGCCTACGCCGAGAATTTCCCCGCCTTCATCGCCAAGGGTGTGGAGCACGAGCTGCTGAACCCCGAGCTGCTCCAATTCGACCT
This sequence comes from Comamonas jiangduensis, assembly GCF_902829245.1. GTDB lineage: Bacteria > Pseudomonadota > Gammaproteobacteria > Burkholderiales > Burkholderiaceae_C > Comamonas > Comamonas jiangduensis. The sequence goes on from NZ_CADEPJ010000080.1 coordinate 15,742, forward strand.
GCCGCGCCTGGGCGCAGCCCTGAAGGCAGAGCGCGACCAGCAGTTCGACTACCTGGGCCTGCAGACCCTGTACGACCGCTACTTCCTGCACGTGCGCAAGACCCGCATCGAGCTGCCCCAGTCCTTCTTCATGCGCGTGGCCATGGGCCTGGCACTGAACGAGGACGACCGCAACGCCCGCGCCATCGAGTTCTATGAGCTGCTGAGCTCCTTCGACTTCATGTCGTCCACGCCCACGCTGTTCAACAGCGGCACGCAGCGCTCGCAGCTGTCCAGCTGCTACCTGACCACCGTGCCCGACGATCTTGGTGGCATCTACGACGCACTCAAAGAAAACGCACTGCTGTCCAAGTTTGCGGGTGGTCTGGGCAACGACTGGACGCCGGTGCGTGCGCTGGGCGCCCGCATCAAAGGTACGAACGGCGAATCGCAGGGCGTGGTGCCCTTCCTGAAGGTGGTCAACGACACGGCCGTGGCCGTCAACCAGGGCGGCAAGCGCAAGGGCGCCGTCTGCGCCTACCTGGAAACCTGGCACCTGGACATCGAAGAGTTCCTAGAACTGCGCAAGAACACCGGCGACGACCGCCGACGCACGCACGACATGAACACCGCCAACTGGATCCCCGACCTGTTCATGCAGCGCGTGATGGAAAAGGGCCAGTGGACACTGTTCAGCCCTTCCGACGTGCCCGACCTGCACGACCTGTACGGCCAGGCCTTTGCCAAGGCGTACACCGCCTATGAAGCCCAGGCCGATGCAGGCGAGCTCAAGCTCTTCAAGCGCGTGCCCGCCGTGGACCTGTGGCGCAAGATGCTGTCCATGCTGTTCGAGACCGGCCACCCCTGGATCACGTTCAAGG
>NZ_CADEPJ010000081.1 GCF_902829245.1 Comamonas jiangduensis
GCTGCTGCACCCAAGGCTGCCGCTCCTGCCAAGAAGGCCGCTGCGCCTGCAGCAGAAACCACAGCGGCAGTGGCAAAGACCGTGTTGGCACCGCAAGCCGCATGGCCCTTCCCTACAGGCAACAAGCCCTAAGCACTGCACACCACCAAGGTATACACACCTTGGTGAGCTGCCAATAAAAAACCGGCTCCTGAGAGCCGGTTTTTTTATGTGCGCTGCGGTGATGTCGGCACGGGTCTTTCCCAAGGCCAATCATCACGCAGCGCAATCGCATCCGCATAGACTGCATCTTGTTTGCGCACCCACAGTCCCACAGGACTTTGCTTGAGCACATCCAACTGCGCACCTTCCCAGCGCATAGGAGCGATCACATGCTGCGCGGTCTGCACAGCCCCCCCGTCTTCCAGCGCGGGCATTTCTGCGTCTGACCACTGCACGCCTTGCTGTGCATCCCAAAGCTGCAACACAGGCATGTATGCCCGCAGCTCCAGCGTCCACACTTCGTGCTTATGGGGACGCAACCAATGCAGCTTCCAATGGTGCGGCTCGCCTTCTGCGCCTCGCGCCAGCCACTCCAGCGATAGCCAACCATCCCCCGCATGGTGCGGACAAGCACTGGGCCCCACACCACAGAGCACTGCGCCAGACTGTGTCACGAGCACGCCTTCGCAACGTGCTGCTTGGGGGCGCCAGTTGTTGCTCATCTGATTGTGCAAACCACCCCACCACCACAGGGCTTCTCGCGCAGCAGGCTGGCGCCAAACATAGTCGCCATCTGCGCAGGGGTGCTGTACCTGGTGCACCTCGCGCCAACGCGGCAGCAGTTGCCACACGCCCTGCGCATTCACCGCGATATCACGCCACTCATAGGCCGGCGTCCAGCCATTTTTGGTCAGGTTGGTTTCATCCGCCACTTGCAAAGGCCAGCGCCACAAACCGCTGCTGGCCAAATTGCTGTTATCGGGCCCACATCCCACCATGACCAGAAGCTGCGCATGTCCTTCCAACACATGAGGGCGCATACGCAGTACTGGCAGGTTCATTGCGATGGCATACAGCTGCTTCCCATCCCACACCCACGGCACAGGCTTGCCGCCCTGCAAGGGAGAGATGCCCCAAGGGCACAAAATCGCCCAACGCCCATCCACCACCACGTGCTCTAACTCCCACAGCCCGGGCAACTGTTGCTCGCCGCATTGCACCGAATACGCCGCCGTGGCACCTGACTGATCCTGGGCTTCATGCACCAGATTCCAGGTTAAAAACTGACCGGCCACAGGCACACTTTGTGCCGTCCAGCGTGCAGCTGGTGCAAATTGCGGCGCCACAAAAATTGGCGCACTGGTATTTTTTGAGCAGCAAGCGCCCGTCATCACGGTGCTTGGATGGCGCATACAGCTCACTCATGACACAGCTCAGGCTGCGGCCATCGTGCAAACGCTCCAGCGCTGGCGTGTCCATTTCCATGCGTTGCAGCAGATCCATGTCATCCCAGCTCAGCGGTGGCAACGCAGAGCCTTGCTCATCTGGCCAATACAGCGCAACCGACCAAGGTTTGCGATCTGGTGGCAACCACTCTGACCATTGCTGCCCGCCAAACGTCACGCTCCAAACGCCCAGTCGCAAGCCCGTTTTTCGCACATCATCCGCCACCGGATAGCCATAGCAGGCAAAGGCCTGCCCATCAGGCGCCACACCAAAGGACTCTTGCCATCAATGATCCAGGAATGCGCCTCGCCATTGAGCTGCAGTTGCCAGTACGGATGGAGCAAAGGCTCTAAGGGATTTTCCAGCGCCCGCAGTGATTGCGGCCAATGGCGCTGCACACTCACTTGCACCACGGCATTGTCTTGCGCAGGAAGCTCCGGGGGCATGGCTTGCGCCTCCGCAGACACGCAATCTGCAGGTATCCACAAATCACAGACACCCACCAGGGCCTGCGCTTTGCTCCCGACGTTTTTATGGAGCCACGCTTCAAAAGCGGTTTCTGTCAGCACATGGTGGCCTTCTGCAGCAACGCCGTTGCCGCCTGCGCCTTCACCACTCCAATGGGGCAGTCGCCAGTGCAAGTCATCGACCTGCCCGGCCTCCGACACACTCAACACCCATGCGCGGCGATTTTTTCTGTCAATCAATCGAGGGGCGGAGTCTCCGTAAGAGCCGGTGCGAATCCAGCGACCATCAAATGAAGTGTGGAAATCAGACTCCCATACATGCGGCAAGTAAACGCCATCACTGCACAGCACATCACCATAGATAGGGCCCCCGACGCCACGTTCTCCCCGCATGCGAAACTTCACTTCGCTATTGATGGTGGGCGAAACCTCTGGCTCTGGCTCCGGTTTCGACGCCGCAGCCGCAACTCGGCCCTTTGCGCGAGGGGTAATCTGTTTCTTAGGACGAGAACTTCGAAGACCCAACAACAGTAGCGCAATGATCGCCAAAACGATGAACAAGACTTGCATCCCTGCATGCTAACTAAGCTTGCTGCTTTATCGCGCTGATTTTTTGCGCGCAGGGGCATAAAAAAAGCAGCCATTAGGCTGCTTTTGCGCTGCATGTCTTGCGATCACACATTGAAAAATGCCACCGAACGCTGCAAACGCGATGCATGGGTGTGCAGTGCATCCGCTGAGCTGGACGACTGCTCAACCATGGCCGCGTTTTGCTGTGTCATGACATCCAACGAAGCAACGGCTTCATTGACCTGCGCAATACCAATCGATTGCTCACGGGTCGCCAAGCTGATTTGGTGCACCAATTCGCTCACACGCTGCACGGCATCGACCATGCCATCAATGGTTTTGCCTGCTGCCTGCATGCGTGCATTACCGTCATTGATGCCTGCCACTGTGTTGTTGATCAGCCCCCCAATTTCCTTGGCCGCGGTCGCACTGCGCTGCGCCAGTGCGCGCACTTCGCCCGCCACCACGGCAAAGCCACGCCCTTGCTCACCAGCCCGGGCTGCTTCCACGGCGGCATTCAATGCCAGCAAATTCGTCTGAAAGGCAATGCTTTCAATCACGCCGATGATCTCCCGCATGCGGGTGGACGATTGGCGGATACGCTCCATCGCTTCGCCCACCTCTTGAATCGCCTCTCCACTGCGGCTCACCACGGCCTTGCTCTGGTTGCTTTCTTGCTCCATCTGCTGCGCGGTATCGGCGGTTTGCAGCACCGTGCCAGTAATTTCTTCTATGGAAGCCGCTGTCTGCTCCAGGTCCGTGGCCTGTGATTCCGTGCGTTTGGCCAAATCCAAACTGCTGAGCGAGATTTCTTTGGACATGGTGTTGAAGCCTTGCACCTCGGTCAGCACATCACCCACCACAGCGCGCAGGTTGATTTGGATTTGCTGCAGACGGGCCATCAAAGTACCTACCGCACCCGTGTAGTTGTGTGCATGGGTGCTGGTCAAATTACAGCTGGCCATTTGCGCGGCCCACATATTGGCCTCTTCAATACCGCTGACACAACGCGCCTGAAAGCGCCAGGCAATCCATGCGCTGCCCAGCAGCAATGCCGCCAAGCGCAGCCCCCACGCCGCCACGCCTTGCCAGCCCAGCACATCAGGCAGCATGGTGAGAGCCACCACCATCATCAGCATGATGACCATGCGCGCCAGCAAGCCTACATCGCTGCGCTGCGCCCACAAACCGCGCACACCCAGACGGCGCACCTCTCCGCCACGCAAACGCAAGGTTTCTTGGCCGGATTGCGCTTGCGCATTCATGTCTGCATACAGCGCTTCGGCAGCTTCTATGTCTTGCACGCTGGGCTTGGTGCGCACCGACAAATAGCCCTGGGGCTTGCCCCCTTCCATGATGGGGGTCACGTTAGCCCGCACCCAATAGTGGTCGCCATTGCGCCGACGGTTTTTCACAATGCCCGTCCACGGATAACCGTGGGCAATCGTTCGCCACATATCTTTGAAGGCGGCAGCAGGCATATCGGGGTGACGAATCAGGTTGTGGGGCTGCCCGATCAAGTCTTCGTATTCAAACCCGCTGACACGCGCAAATGCGGGGTTGCAATGGGTAATTTCGCCCTTGGTGTTGGTCACAGAGACCAACAATTCATCACCCGGGAAATCGTAATTATTTTGTGTAACGGGGAAGTTGGCTCGCACTAGATTCTCCAGACTGACAAGCCTGATGGCATTAAAAACACACCTTCAGGGAATCCAAAGATCATCCCATAACCAGATTGCATTTGCTGACAATTGACTATTCCAGTTTCCCAGGCTGCACCTGCATTAGCCACAAAGCAAACGCTCACCATCCAAACCGCTCGTCGCTTTTGTGACATTTTTTTGACGCACCACAAAGCTTGCAGGCCACGAATTAGTCAAACAGCGGCAGTGACCACAAGTCCCCCTTCGCACCAGCCTTTCGCCCGCTGCCCAGCACCTCCCCCTGTGCCTGTTGCTTGGTGGCATCCCAATGCACCAGTCCCCCCACACGCACCCCCAGCAATCGAATGCTCTGCTCCAGCGGCACACGCTTTAAGCATTGACCAGCCACACGCCGAATGGCTGACGCTTCTTGGGTGAAGGTATCCACCGTAATTTCACGGGTCACACTTTTGAAATTGGCATAGCGCAGCTTCACCCCAATCGTGCGCCCCGCATAGCCTTTGCGCTGTAAATCGTCCGCCACGCGCTCACAC
>NZ_CADEPJ010000082.1 GCF_902829245.1 Comamonas jiangduensis
GATCAGGCGGCTGGGGGGCAAGCGCTGGCAGGCGCTGCACCGCGCGGTGTACGCTGCAGCGGCGTTGGCTGTGCTGCACTTTTGGTGGATGCGCGCAGGCAAAAACAATCTGGCGGAGGTGGGTGTTTACTTAGCAATAGTGGCAGCGCTGCTGCTGGCACGGGTGGTCTTGCGCTATCAAAAAGCGCAGCAAAATAAACCCAGCGCGTAAGCCATTGTGGATGCTGCAGGCCGGGCCCCACCTGTGCAGGTGAGGCCCGGCTGCTACAGCATGGCTTAGTCTTGGATGGCGACTTCACCGCGCAGGGTGTAGGTCATGGCCTCGGTGATCTTCACATCCACCAGCTGACCAATCAGGCGCTCGTTGCCGGGGAAGTTGACCACGCGGTTGCACTCGGTGCGGCCCATCAACTCACCGTTGTCGCGTTTACTCAAGCCTTCGACCAAGATTTTTTGCACGGTGCCCACGCGCTCCAGGCTGATGTCCTTGATGTTCTGGTTGATCACGGCCTGCAGCTCCTGCAGGCGGCGCAGCTTCACCTCGTGCGGGGTGTCATCGTGCAGGTTGGCCGCGGGCGTGCCGGGGCGGGGGCTGAAGATGAAGCTGAACGAGTTGTCAAAGCGCACATCGTGGATGAGCTTCATCATTTTCTGGAAGTCTTCCTCGGTCTCGCCGGGGAAGCCCACGATGAAGTCCGAGCTCATCGCCATATCGGGGCGGATGGCGCGCAGCTTGCGAATCGTGCTCTTGTATTCCATAGCGGTGTAGCCGCGCTTCATGGCCATCAAGATCTTGTCGCTGCCATGTTGCACGGGCAGGTGCAGGTGGCTGACCAGCTTAGGAATCTTGGCGTAGGCTTCAATCAAACGGGGCGTGAACTCATTGGGGTGGCTGGTGGTGTAGCGGATGCGCTCAATGCCGGGGATCTCGGCTACGTATTCCAGCAGCAGGGCAAAGTCGCAGATTTCGGCCGTGTCGCCCATCTTGCCCTGGTAGGCATTCACGTTCTGGCCCAGCAGCGTGACTTCCTTCACGCCCTGGTCGGCCAGGCCCGCCACTTCCACCAGCACGTCTTCAAACGGGCGGCTGACCTCCTCGCCGCGCGTGTAGGGCACCACGCAGTAGCTGCAGTATTTGGAGCAGCCTTCCATGATGGAGACAAAGGCCGAGGCACCTTCCACGCGTGCGGGGGGCAAGTGATCGAACTTCTCGATCTCGGGGAAGGAGATGTCCACCTGGGGCTTGGCCTTGGCGGCGCGGGCGTTCAGCAGCTCAGGCAGGCGGTGCAGGGTCTGGGGGCCAAACACCACGTCCACATAGGGCGCGCGCTTGATGATTTCATCGCCCTCCTGGCTGGCCACGCAGCCGCCCACGCCAATCAGCACGCCTTTTTCTTTGAGGTGCTTGATGCGGCCCAGGTCGCTGAACACCTTCTCCTGCGCCTTCTCGCGTACCGAGCAGGTGTTGAACAAAATCAGGTCGGCTTCTTCCATGTTTTGCGTGGCTTCATAGCCTTGGGCAGCGCCCAGCACGTCGGCCATCTTGTCCGAGTCGTACTCGTTCATCTGGCAGCCGAAGGTTTTGATAAATGCTTTTTTGCTCATGGTAGTCACCGCACAGCGACGCGGAATGCGGCTGTGCTTTCAAGTAAAAACGGCCGCCCAGGCAAGCAGGGCGGGCGGTATGGGGGGAGCGCCCTTACGGCGCGTGTCAGCGTGCGCTGCGTAATGCTTTAGCGCTTGGCTTTGAAAGAGGTCAGTTCCTCGGGGGTGAGGATCCAGGCCGTCAGCAGCCATTGGGTGCTGGCTTCGAGGACGTAGGCCACCTTCAGTTCCTGGCTTTGCACCGTGTGGGCAAAAATCAGTTTGTTGTCAGGGCTGAAGAGACGAAAACCGGGGGCTGTGCGAATAGCTTGCCCATTGATCTGGGCGTTGGGCACTTGGTCGATACGCAAAATGCCAAATTGCGCATGGCTGGGAAAGGGGCGCTGACCGACTTTGGGGGCGGTCACGGCCGTTTGCACTTGCGGCAAGGTGGTTTGGGCGGCGCAGGTCATTGCTGCGGCGAGCAGGGGCACGGCGACCAAAGAAGAAAGCAAGCAGCGATTCATGGTGTTCATCCAGGGGCTGACAGAGCGCCGTATTCTACGCAAGACGGGGTGACGGGGCGGGCTGCTCGGGTTCCGGCGCCGTCAAGTCAGCGTCATGCCTCCCTGCTGCATACAGCGTGGCCTGGGGGGGGCGGCACAGGCCCCAAAAGCGCAAACCGGTGAGTTCGGCCATGCGCACGCCCATGGCGGTGGGGGCCGAGATGGTGGCCAGGGCGCCAATCCCCAGCTTGGCGCATTTGCGCACCAGTTCATGGCTGCCGCGGCTGGAGAGCACCACAAAACCGGGTTCGGCCAGGCGGCCCGTGCGGGCCAGGCGGCCCAGCAATTTATCCAGGGCGTTGTGGCGGCCCACGTCTTCCACCACGTCGTGGACTTGCCCGTCCAGCGTGGCCCAGCCTGCGGCGTGAATCGCACCAGCCTGGGCGTTGAGCCGTTGCAGCGGGGGCAGGTTGTTGATGGCCTGGAGCACGGTGGGCAAATCCACCTGGGCCACCCAGTCGCGTGCGGGCAGGGCATCGAAGGACAAATCCAGTGCGGCAAAGCTTTCCACGCCGCACACGCCGCAGCCGGTGCGCCCGCTCATGCTGCGACGGTGGTCTTTCAGGCGGGCAAAGCAGCGTGACGCAATCTCCAGCTGCACTTCCATGCCATCCATGCCGGCGGGCAAGCCCGCCGCGGCGGCGGCCCCGGGCGACACCTCCCCCCCCCCCCA
>NZ_CADEPJ010000083.1 GCF_902829245.1 Comamonas jiangduensis
CGGCGGGCAAGCCAGCAGCGGCGGCGGCCACGGGCGACACTTCCACGCCATAGCAGTCGGCAGCGCTGTCAATAATGCCTTCGCTCAGCGCAAAGCCGATGGCAAAGTCTTCCAGATCTAACGGCGTGCCCATCATCACGGCGTGAGCGATGCCGTTGAACACCAGGGCGATCGGCACCTCGCTGGCCAGCACGCGCTCTTGCATCTGTACGCCGCGCTCGGCGTGGTGCCACTGCACGGCCTGCGTGTGCAGCGCAGCGATGCGGGGGGCGGTAGAGAGAGTGCAGGTGTCGGCAGCAGAAGACGTCATGCGGCGATTATCCCCGCAGTGCGGCAGCCACCGCGTGCGTGCGGGTAGTACAGGTGCTTATCAAGAAAGAGGAGCTGCTAGCGCAGGTCAATGCTTGGTTTCAACATGTTTTGACATGAAAACCCAGTTAATCAAAGCGCTAGCAGCTCCTTTTTTAGGAAGGGCCTGTGAGGGCGCGGTGGATGGCGATGGCTCCGCAGCCCCAGCACAGAGACGGCCATGCCAAGGCCTGGTGCCAGTCTGAGGGTGGTGGGTGTCGGTCAATCTAGCAGCGCCACACTTTTGACCTGGATAAAAACCGACTGCTGCGGCTGAATGTTCAGCTGCTGCGCAGAGTGCTGGCTGATGCGCGCCAGCAGCGTGGCGCTGCCCGTACGCAGGGCCACCATGGCGTAGCCGGGGCTGTCTGCACGCACGGACTGCACCGTGGCCGGCAGGCTGTTGAGGATGTTGCTGTGCTGCGGGGCTGCAGGCTCAGGCTGACATCGCGTGCCTGAATGCGCAGGCGGCGCTGGCTGCCCAAGGCGGGCGGCTGGGCGTTGATGAGGTGCAGCACGGCGCCATCAAAAGCGAGGGTGCTCAGGTGGGTGGCGGCGTCGTGCGCGGTGACCGTGGCGGTGAGAATGGTGGTGGCCGCATCGCCCTCCGTCAGCGGCAAATCCAGGCGCGCCAGCATGCTGGCCGTCGCGCCATGGGCCAGCACGCGCCCTTCGCGCAGCAGCACCAAGTGGCTGGCCAGGCGCGCCACCTCGTCCAGCGCGTGGCTGACGTAGAGCACGGAATATCCAGGTGGGTCTGCAGCTTGGCCAGGTAGGGCAGCACTTCAGCCTTGCGCTGGGCATCCAGCGCGGACAGCGGCTCGTCCATCAGCAGCACGCGGGGCTGGTGGCCAGGGCGCGGGCGATGGCTACGCGCTGGCGCTCGCCGCCGGAGAGGGTGGCGGGCTGGCGATCGAGCAACGCGGTGATGCCCAGCAACTCCAGCAGCGGCTCCAGCGCAATTGCTCGGCGCGCCGTGGGGGTGCGGCGCAGGCCGTAATGGATGTTGTCGTGCACGCTCAGGTGCGGGAACAGGCTGGCTTCTTGGAACACATAGCCCAGGCCGCGCTGGTGCGTGGGCACCCAGTGCTGCTGGGCGTCGTCTTGCCAGACGTGGCCGTTGACGGTGACGTTGCCGCGCGCACGCTCCAGCCCGGCAATGCTGCGCAGGCAGGTGGTCTTGCCGCAGCCCGAAGGCCCGAACAGCGCGGTAATGCCTTGGCCGGGCAGTTGCAAATCCACGTCCAGCGTGAAGTCGGCGCGTTGAAGTTGCAGGCGGGCGCGGCGGGCGCCGGGGGGCGTGGCGGGCGCCGTCAAAGGAGAGCCGTTGGGGGGGGGGGGGGGGGTGCGGCCGGGGGGCAGACCCCACACCCCCAAACACAAAGACCCCACACCCCCCCCCCCCCGGCGCGGCCCGGGGGCGTTCC
>NZ_CADEPJ010000084.1 GCF_902829245.1 Comamonas jiangduensis
AAATGACGAAGTGCTTATAAATGTAGCGCTGGCTGCTTCAAAAAGCGTAGCCGTACGAGGTGATGATGGCGCGCGCCTTGTCGCCCCGGAGGTAGTCCATCAGCGCCTTGGCGGCGGCGTTGTCCTTGGCCGTGTTCAGCACGATGGCATCCTGGCGGATGGGTTCGTGCATGCTGGACGGCACCAGCCAGGCCGAGCCGGACTTGATTTTGCCGTCTTCCATCACCTGCGACAGGGCCACGAAGCCCAGCTCGGCATTGCCGGTGGCGGCGAACTGGTAGGTCTGGCCGATGTTTTCACCCTGCACGAACTTGGGCTTGATCTGCTCCAGCAGGCCCAGCTGGGTCAGCGTCTGCTCCGCGGCCAGGCCGTAGGGCGCCAGCTTGGGGTTGGCAATCGCCACGTGCTGGAACTTGCCGGTCTTGAGCACCGCGCCCTGGGCGTCGACGTAGCCGTCCTGCTTGCTCCACAGCACCAGCTGGCCCACGGCATAGGTGAAGCGCGAGGCGGCCACGCCTTTGCCCTCGCGGGCGATCTTGGCGGGGGTGGTGTCATCGGCCGACAGCAGCACGCCAAACGGTGCGCCGTGGTTGATTTGCGCATAGAACTTGCCGGTGGCGCCGAACGACAGCTCAGCCTTGTGGCCCGTGTCCTTGGCGAATTCCGCGGCAATCTTTTGCATCGGTGCGGTGAAGTTGGAGGCCACGGCCACCGAGATGGTGTCGGCATGTGCAGCACCGGCCCACAAGGCCGCAGCAATCAAGGAGGCACGCCAGCAAGACGGTGTGAACATATTCGCTATTCCTTTTGTGAATAGCGAAGTATAGCCATAGCGCTACCCCTTGGGTGAATAGCGGCATGATGTAGGCATGGCTCAAGCACATCCTGATTCTTTATCGCCCGTCCCGGCTCCGCTGCACCCGCGCAACCCGCTCTGCTGCAGGCCTTGGGCCACAGTCTGTCCGATCGGCGCCTGCAAGTGCTGCGTGCGCTGGGTGAATGTGGCTCCATTTCGCAAGCTGCGCGCGCGGTGGGCGTGAGCTACAAGGCCGCATGGCAGGCAATTGACACCTTGAGCAATTTGGCGGGCGTGCCGGTGGTGGCAAGTCGGTGGGTGGCGCTGGCGGCGGCGGGCCACATTGACAGCGGCAGGGCAGGAATTGTGCTGCGCGCGCGCAGCCATGGCGCTGGCGCGTGGTGCGGTCATGCAGCAGTTGCAAGCGCACAGCCCGCGGCTGCCGTGCAGCGGCTGGGTATTCAAACCAGCATGCGTAACCAGTGGCCTTGCGTGGTGCAGCAGGTTGAGGTGGCGGGGCCGCTGGCCTTGGTGCAGGTGCAAAGCCTGCATGGTGATGTGCAGCTGACGGCCCGCATCACCGCAGAAAGTGCGCAGTTGCTCGGTCTGCAGGCGGGCATGGCGGTACTGGCCATGTGCAAAGCCACCGCGGTGCAGGTAGTGGCCGAAAATGCGGCGTCATCGATTGCAGGCCATGCCGGCAACACATTGCCGGGCAAGGTCACACGCGTCACCCAGGGTGCTATTGGCGACGAGGTGGCGGTACACATGGCGGCCGGCGTGCAGTGGGTGGGCTTTGCTGTGGCTGGCAGTGGTTTGCGTGCTGGGCGCAAAGTGCGGGTGCACATGCCGGAATCTGCGGTGGTGCTGGCACTGGCGCCGTAGGCGGTGGACGTTGATCAATGTCAAGCCTCTAAGTCATATTGGCGGTGATAGTGTCCAATTGCAAAAAGAAGGGCAGCAAGGTCAAGGTTATCACGGCCTTGAAAAAGCCAAAGACGCTGGCTTTTTGCCACAATAAGTACTTTGATGGAGTGGTGAGTGCCTGTACTTCACAGGCTGATCTGAAAGAAAAAACGCAGTGAGCATTTTTGATCGGTTGATTTCGACATTGACAGGCAACGAAGAGGCTGCCGCCCCTGCGCCTGCCAAAACACCCAGCCCAGAGCCAGAGGGCGACGGCAAGCGTTCACGCTTTATGGGCCGTGAAGGCGCGGAATCTGCATCTGAACCTGTGGTGGTGGAGAAGGGGCTGGAAGGCCCGTCCATGATCTGGTTGCACGTACAGCCTGCAACCCAGCGTTTGCTGCTGGTGCCAGACCTGGGGGTGGCCGAGGGCGAAGAGCTGACGGGCAAGATGACCGAAGATTTGCGCCGCGCGGGCCTGTGCGAAGCCGTGGCCTACCACGCGGGCTACGACCAGTACTGGAAGATGCCTTCGCAGGAAGCCATCTTGCGCACCCCGTCGCTGTATGAAATTCCCACGCCGCTGCTCAACCGCATCAAACTGGAAACACGTTTGGTCAAACAAGGTGAGCCCCGCGGGTTTTGGATGCATGTGCGCATCCGCAGCGCGCAGGAGTTGCAAGGCGGGGCGGCATAAGCTGGGGCCCAAAGGCTGCAGACGCAAGCGTGCTACTTTCCCCGGATTTTTGTCCAAAAGCGCCTCTGCCGAGGCGCTTTTTGTGCCTGCAAGCCTTTGCATGGGCCTTAGCGCAAGCTGCCTGTCACCGGCAAACCGTCCAGCAAGGACCAGCGTGTGCGCTGCACAAAACTGGCGTAGTCCATGGGGCGGGTGATCTGGGCATCTGCCCGATTGGGCAAGACGTAGGCCCAGGCGCGTTGTCCGGCTTCGTCGTAGACCAGCTTGAACAAGTGGCTGGGTATCCACACTGCGTTGCTTCCCACGGTTTGGGTGCTGCCTTCGTGCAGGGGGCCGGAAAATACATACACATTGCCAGCAGCGCGCAGCGCGTACTTGCGGGTGTCGGCCTCCAGTTTGGACCACAGCTTGCGGTTGTGCGTCGGGTCTTGGGGCACCATATTGCTCAGGGCAAACGATTGCGCCATGGCAGCCTGCGAAGGCTGGTTGGCGGCGGCGGACAGGTGTCCTCGGTCAAAGCCGCTGTTTTGGTAGTCACTCAATGTGGCGCGCCATGCCTGCGGAATGCGGCTGTCGGCGTAGAACTGGTCGCTGCGCGCAATGTCAGCTGCCTGGAGCATGCGCGAACGGCTGAGCTTTTCGACCACCACCATGGGGTTTTGGTAAGTCCCGAATACAGCACGGCAAAAGCATCGGAGCACAGGGCTAGCGGTGCCCATTGCATGCTGATGGCGGAGACTTGCAGCGGGCGCTGCGCGGGGAACTGGTCGGCACAGGCCGCGAATTCGCCTTGGGTGGCGGTCGTAGGTGACGTGGCCGGTGGGGCAGCGGCAGGAATGAGCTCGGTCGCTTGCTCGCGCAGCACTTGCACGGCGGTGCCGGTGAAGGTGGTGCTGAGTGAGCGAATCCCCGCCCGCAGCGCATCCAGCCACTGGCGAGATGCCGCGCTGAGCATGTTTTCTGGCGGCTCCAGAATCAGATTCAGCGGCTGGATGGGCTGACTCAAAATGGCATTGCCAAAAATCGCACCCCAGACAAAGCAAGCCATACGGCTGGTCAGGCGCTGGCGCAGTCGGCGCAGCCAAGTCACAGGAGGGGAAGATTTCTTCTTACGCGTAGCCATGGAACATGCAATGGGGCCGCTGTCTGCTAGTAGGCCGATAGCATGCAACGCTCGAATTCTAAGGCTTGGAAGCGCTTTTGATGGTTAAAAACTGTATGGGAATACAGTGGTATTCGCCATGCCGCTCAAGAATTCAAGGAATTTCATGGTTTTGGAAAAAGCATTCCAAAAACGTGCATATAATCGTGGCTTACGCGGCTGTAGCTCAGCTGGATAGAGTACTTGGCTACGAACCAAGGGGTCGTGGGTTCGATTCCTGCCAGCCGCACCAAAACGACAAGCCTCAGAACTGCAAAGTTCTGAGGCTTTTTCGTTGGTGCCGCCCTTCTCAGCCTGGTGCGAGGCTGAGCGCTGGGTATCAGGCCGCAGCGCTGGCCTGGGGCAGGCGCAGCGTAAAGCTGGTGCCGTGCCCTGCTGCGCTGTGCACGCGAATGCTGCCGTCGTGCTGCACGGCCACGGTATGTACATAGGCCAAACCCAGGCCGATACCGGGAGTGCTGCTGCTTTCATGCTGGGCTTGGCGGGTGAAAGGCGCAAACAGCCGCTCTTGCTCGCTGGGGCTGATGCCTTCGCCTTGATCGCGCACGGTGATGCACCAGTCACTGCCTTCCAGCGCCAAGCTGCAAGATACCGTGCCTTCGATGGGGCCGTATTTGATGGCATTGCTCAGCAGGTTCACGCACGCGCGGCGCAGCATGCTGGCATCGCCCAGCACCCAGGCTTCTTCTTCCTGGGGCATCCAGTCCAGCTCTACCAAGCGTTCATGTGCTGCTGCCCAGGTGTCATCCAGCGCTTGGTCAATGATGGCGCCCAGCTCCACAGGGGCACGCTGTACGGTGGTGTTTTGGGCACGTGCAAGGTGCACAAAGTCGTCGGCCAGCGCCAGGCCGCTGCGGGCGTAGCGCTGGATGCGCTCCAGCAAGGGGGTAGATAGGGTGTCACTGCAGTGCTCGCCAAAGTGCTGCTCCATCTCGATGACCGTCAGGATGGCGCTGATGGGAGCGCGGATGTCGTGCGAGATAAAGTGCATGGCCTGGTCACGCTGTGCCATGGCTTGGCGCAAAGCACTGATGTCGACCAAGCTGACAAGCCAGCCTGTCTCCCCTGCCACGCTAAAGGGCTGCGCCAGCATGAGCAGGCTGTTTTGGCGCACATCCATGCCTTCGCGCTGGATGGTTTGTGTCAGCGGTGGTGGTGCATTGCGGTCCCACAGGGGCAGCAGGCTGCCGCGCTCCATGGCGCCCTCCAGCAAATCGGTAATCGGCTGCTGCACTTGCAGCGTGCGGCCCAGGCTGTGCGCATAGCGGTGCGCGGCGCTGTTGGCCAGCACAATGGCTCCCTGCGGGTTGCAGGCCAGGGTGGGCGACGGGTGTACCGGCGCGGCGGCGCGGTGGGAGAAGGGTGGGCGGCCGCGGCCAGCGCGCGGCCCGCCGCGGGCCCTCGCAGCGCGGCGGCCGCAGGGTGGCCCTCCGCCGCCAGCTGCGCATCAAACACGGTGCCGCGTACGCTGGTGGCTGCCACGGGGGTGATGACTTCAAGCTGTCGCTGTGCGTCAGGCTTGCCGGGAACCTGGATTTCAACGCCCCCGCTTTGCACCTCCAGCACCGATTGCAGGCTGCCCGCACGGCCACGGCGGCGCAGCTGGCTCAGTGCCAGCTGCGAGGCAGATTGCACGTGCACGGTGCTGCCATCGGCCAGCTTGACTGCAACAAACGCATTCGGTGCCAGCGTAAGGCGGTCACCTTCTTGCAAGGCCATGCCGCGTGTCGCAGAGGCCGTGGCGCCGCTGCGCTGCACGTGGGCATCGCCATGCACATAGTCCACCGACGCTGTGGCCGCGCGCAGCAGCTGACGGGGAATTTCAGTATCGAGCCGGGCTGCAGCCGGTAGGGGCTGGCAACGCGGTTGTGGCTTTGCAAAGCAGGCCATAAGGAGGCATTACCCAAGTAGCGCAGCGCCAGATGTTCCAGCGTGTCCCCTGCAGCACCTTGTGCTGGATGGTGCTGCTGCGCAGTAACGGGGTGTTGTTTTGTGCAGCGGCAGCAAATACGGCGGCTGTGCATGCCAAGGCAACGAGACTGGCCGGGCGGACAAATAGGGTTGCGAAGGCGTGCATGGGGCAATCGGTGTGAGGGCGAAGCTAGATCTCGTGGCTGTCCAAGCGGTAGCCCAAGCCGGAGACGGCAGCAATCGAATAGCGGGTGCCCGGGCGCAGTTGCAGCACCTGGCGCAGACGCGATACATGCGTGTCCAGCGTGCGCGACAGCACCTCGGAGTTTTGCCCCCAAACGGCTTCGTGCAAATGATCGCGGGACATCAGGCGGCCAGCGTTTTGAAACAGCAGCAACGCCAGTGCAAATTCACGGTAGGTCAGCACCACCTCTTTGCCACCAAAAGTCACGCTCAACGAAGAGCGTGTGAAGGTGTAGGGGCCAAAGGTTTGCACATCGTCGGTGCATTCCGGGTACGCCCGGCGCAGCAGCGCATGCATGCGGGCTTTGAGTTCTGCCACCCGCACGGGTTTGGTCATGAAGTCATCCGCCCCGCATTGCAGGCCTTCGACAATGTCGCGCTCCTCGCTGCGGTGCGTGATGAACAAGATAGGCAGGGAGGCATCCAGGTGTTGCCGTGCCCAGCGGATGACTTCGGGGCCGCTGGTGTCGGGCAACTCCCAGTCCACGATCAGCATGTCAAAGGTTTCCCGGCGCAGATCCTGCAAACAGGCTTGCCCTGTCTCATAGAGCTGGCAGGTGTTGCCCATTTCTTGGATCACACGCTCCATCATCTCGAGCAGCAGACGATCATCATCCAAAACAGCAATACGCATGCAGATGCTCCCCTCTGTGTCTGTATGGGTCGGCGCTGGGGTTTAAGCCTTTGCCGCCTCTTGCAGTGTGTGCAGCGCTTGCGCTACGTCGCTGTGCGTCACGCCGTCAGCCCATTGCAGCATGGGCGCCAGCGCCGTCAAGGCGTCAGCACCTTGCTGCTGCAGCTGCGCGATGCTTTGGCCCGCCTGCTTGGGCTGTTCAAACCCTGTGCTTTGCAGCAGCAATTGACCGTCTGCCGCCATGAATTTGAAGTAGAACTTGCCGTCAGATTCGCGGTATTGCTTGAAGCTGGGCAGAGCAACTTTAGCCGCTTTGGCTTTGTGAGAGCCACCGTCTTGGCTGGCCAGGCTGCGCAGGCCGACGGCAGCACGCAGCTTGGCAATGAAAGGACGGCTCAGTGCGCGGGCACGCTCGGCACCGATTTGCAAAGCAGCTTCCACTTTCTCGGGGTGGGCCATCAGGTCTTCATAGCGCTCGCGCATGGGGCTCAGCTCGGCATCAATGCGCTCAAACAGCATGGTCTTGGCCTCACCCCAGGCAATGCCGTTGGCAAAAGCCTGGCGCATGGTTTCGGTTTCTTCGGGGGTAGCAAAAGCCTGGTAGAGCTGGAACAGTGCCGAGCCTTCGGTCTCCTTGGACTCACCGGGCGCGCGCGAGTCGGTGACGATGCTGCTGATCAACTTCTTGAGTTCATTGCGGGGCGCAAACAGCGGGATGGTGTTGTCGTAGCTTTTGCTCATCTTGCGCCCATCGAGGCCCGGCAAGGTGGCCACGCTTTCTTCAATAGCCGCCTCGGGCAGTACGAAGTGCTCGCCATACAGGTGGTTGAAGCTGGACGCCATGTCGCGCGCCATTTCAATGTGCTGGATTTGGTCACGGCCCACGGGGACTTTGTGGGCGTTGAACATCAAGATGTCGGCGGCCATCAGCACGGGGTACATGAACAGCCCTGCCGTGACGCCGTCGTCCAGATCCTTGCCCGCTTCGGCATTTTTATCCTGGGATGCCTTGTAGGCGTGGGCGCGATTGAGTACCCCCTTGCCGGTCACGCAGGTGAGAAACCAGTTCAGCTCTGGAATTTCTGGCACATCGGACTGGCGGTAAAAAACTACGTGCTCCGGGTTGAGGCCGCAAGCGAGCCAGCTGGCAGAAATTTCCAAGGTAGAGCGGTGGATACGGGCCGGGTCTTGGCACTTGATCAGCGCATGGTAGTCCGCCAGAAAATAAAAATTGTCTGCGCCGGGCTGTCTGCTGGCGGTCACGGCGGGGCGGATAGCACCCGCGTAGTTGCCCAGGTGCGGGGTGCCGGAAGGGGTAATGCCAGTCAGGAAACGGGTGGTGCTCATAGCTCTATCAAGTTCAAAGTCAGGGCTTGCAGTGCCATCACTGCAAGCCAAAAGGGTTAGCGCAGCAGGGCCAGCAGGGGGGTGATGAGCAAGTCAATCACCTCGTAGCCCACATTCATGAGCGGGCGCAGCCAGTAGGTGCCCACCACCCCGAGCAACACCAGGCCCAGCACGATGAAAAAACCGTAAGGCTCCATGCGCGAGACCGCGATGGCTTGCTTGGTGGGCAGCAGGCCGACCAGGATGCGGCCACCATCCAGCGGTGGCAGCGGAAACAGATTGAAGGCCCACATCACCAGGTTGACCAAGATGCCTGCGCGGGCCATTTCCATGAAAAAGCGCTCTTGCACGCCCACCGCCACCAAGAGGACCAGTACCACCGCCCAGCCAATTGCCTGGATGAAGTTGGACGCTGGCCCTGCCAAGGCCACCCAGATCATGTCGCGCTTGGGGTGGCGCAGATTGCCAAAGTTCACAGGTACCGGCTTGGCATAACCAAACAGGAAGGCGCCGGAGGTGGAAAAGTACAGCAGCAAAGGCATCAAGATGGTGCCAATCGGGTCGATGTGCTTGATGGGGTTGAGTGTGATGCGCCCGAGCATGGACGCCGTGTGGTCGCCAAAGTAACGAGCGGCATAGCCGTGGGCTGCCTCGTGCACCGTGATGGCAAACAGCACGGGCAGGGCATAGATGAGGACGGTTTGGATGAGTTCTTGCACGCAGCGATTGTCGCAAACATCGCTGAGGCTGTCTTGCGCTGGGGCGACGCTACAAGCCAATCGCTTGCAAGCTACCCGCACCTTGGCGCATGACAACGGGGTCTCCACCACCAGCCATGGGAGTTAAATCCAAAACGGTGGTGGGCTCCAAGGGGCAGGCGCCCGCATCGACCACGGCATCCACGGCGTGTTCGAAACGCTCGCGAATGGCCTGCGGGTCATTCATGGGCTCGGTTTCTCCGGGGGCAATTAAGGTGGTGGCCAGCAAAGGTGCTCCCATCAACTCCAGCAGCATCTGGGTGCCTTTGCGATCAGGCACGCGCAAACCAATGGTTTTGCGTGAGGGATGGCTTACACGCCGGGGAACCTCTTTGGTGGCGTCCAAAATGAAGGTGTAGGGCCCGGGTGTACCCAGCTTCATCAGCCGGTATTGGCGGTTGTCCACCACCGCGTAATTGGCCAGCTCTGACAGATCGCGACAGAGCAAGGTCAGGTGGTGCTTGTCATTGACCTGGCGAATGCGGCGCAGACGATCCACGGCGTTTTGTCGTCCAGCTGGCAGACCAGTGCGTAGCTGGAGTCAGTAGGCAGAGCCAGCACCCCACCTTTTTGCAAAATGGCCACCGCCTGTTTGAGCAAGCGGGGCTGTGGGTTGTCAGGGTAAATCTCAAAGTACTGTGCCATGGGGAGTGTCCTTTGTCGTGCGCAAGATGGGATTGTGCGCGCATGCGAGTGTGGCTAGGGGGCGGTGGTGCCGTGCCTGTGTATGCGGTCTGCCAGCAACTCCCAACCGCCTGCACCCCCCGCCGGGTCAGGGGGCAGCGTGCCCAGGTCGATTTTCGATTCTTGCGGGCTGTGGAAATCGCTGCCCCGTGAAATGGCAAAGCCAAATTCTTTGGCCCAATGGGCGTAACGCGAGAACTCGTGTGCTGCATGGCTGCCTGTGACTGCCTCTAGCGCCTGGCCGCCATAGTTTTTGAAACTGCTGAAAAAAGCGTATTCCTCGGTGTGACTGAAACCATAACGCGCAGGGTGGGCAATGACGGCCACCCCGTGTGCATGGGTGATCCAGCCCACCGCCTCCTGCAAGGAGGCCCAGCGTTGTGGCGCATAGCCCGGCTTGCCTTCGACCAGGTAGTGCTTAAAGACTTCGTAGGTGTCTCGGCAAACACCGGCTTCCACCAGGTAGCGCGCAAAGTGGGTGCGTGAAATCAGTGCGGGATTTCCCACGTACTTGAGTGCGCCTTCATAGGCGTTGGGAATACCGACCGAAGCCAGTTGCAAGCCCATCTCCTGGGCGCGTGGCCCCCGGCTGTTGCGCAAGGCATGCAGGCCTTGTTGCAACGCTGGATTGTCTGCGTCAAACCCCAGTCCGACGATGTGCACCGTGGTATTGGCAAAGCTGACCGAGATTTCAACACCCGTTAAAAAATCCAGCCCGCATGCGTGCGCTGCAGATTGCGCTTGAGGCAATCCCGCCACTTCGTCATGGTCGGTCAATGCCCACAGCGTCACCCCGTTGGCTTGGGCACGCTGCGCCAAGGCGGAGGGCGAGAGCGTGCCATCCGAAAAAGTGGAGTGGCAGTGCAGATCAGCATGGAAAGGACGTGGCATAAAAAGTAGGGGGCAAGCACTGTGGCATGCGGCACAAAAAATCAAAGCGGTGGTGTATAGATTGTTAACGGTGTTTGAGATTCCGCAAGAAGCATCAGGTCTGTAGCACGCATTTTTTTAGCACGTACCCATACTCCGCGAGGTGCCGAAGTGGTTGTAGTGGGGTGTTTTGATGGATGCCGTATGGCGCTGAAAAAATGAAAGGGGAGGGTATGGAATTAAAAAACTTATCGGTGGCTAAAAAAATCTGGGGCTTGCTGCTGGGGGTGATGGCACTGACTTTGCTGGCAGGTCTCGCCATGACCGCCTACCTCAGCCGTTTGGAGGCAGTAGAGCGTGTCGAGGTGCAAGACTATGACAACCGCATTCGCCAAGCCGTGCAGTGGCGCGGTGTGACAGACGTTGCGGTATCCCATGTGGTGGTGGGCGCAATGTCGAGTGAGGAAGCGCTAAGTACGTATGCGCAGGGCAAGACCCAGGAAGGGATCGCCGCCGCCACTGCACTGCAACAAACGATGGAGCGCGAGTTGACCAGCCCGCAAGGTCGACAGCAGCTCGAAAAAATTGCCCAAGCGCGAGCACAAGTGCTGGAGGCGACGGCAGCCATCGGCAAATTGCGTGCTGCCGGTGATATGGCACAGGCACGCAGTTTCTTAGAGGCGCAGTTGTTGCCAGCCGTATCGGTCTATAACCAAGCCCAGACGGATCTGGTGAGCTTGCAAGAGCGCATGCGCGATCAGTCTTTGGCTGAAGGGCAGCAGGCCCGTGACATGGCAATGTCGCTGGGTGGTGGAGCGGTGGCGCTGGTGGTGGTGATGGGGTTGCTGCTGTCTGTGGTGGTGGTGCGGCAGATCACGGCGCCGTTGGATCGGGCGGTAGCACTGGCGGACACCATCGCTGCAGGGGATCTGACGGTGGATGTGCATGATGACCGCCGCGATGAACTGGGTAAATTGCTGCGCAGCTTGCATACGATGACCCAGCGCTTGCGCTCCGTGGTGTCCGAAGTGCGCAATGGCGTGGACTCGGTTTCTTCCGCAGCGTCACAGATCGCCACAGGCAACCAAGATCTATCTG
>NZ_CADEPJ010000085.1 GCF_902829245.1 Comamonas jiangduensis
GCGGTGCAGCCGGTCTTTGACGCGCGAGGCCACGATGCCCACCACGCCTTCGTGAAAATCGAGGTCAAACACGCTGATGGCGGCAGGCGGTGTGCTGCCGTCTTCCCACAATTCATCGGCCAGCGCAAAGGCTTGCATGCGCATGCCGGACTCCATCTCCTGCCGGTCGCGGTTGATGCGGGTGAGGACGTGGGCCAGCTCCAGGGCTCTGGAGTCGTCGTCGGTCAGCAGGCATTCAATGCCAATCGTCATGTCAGCCAAGCGCCCGGCGGCATTGATGCGCGGGCCCAGGGCAAAACCAAAGTCTGACGTGGTGGCCTGCGCGTAGGTTTTGCCTGCCGCTTCGTACAAGCCGCGAATGCCCGCTTGCATATGGCCTTTGCGTATGCGCTGCAGGCCCTGGGCCACCAGGCGGCGGTTGTTGGCATCGAGCTTGACCACGTCGGCCACTGTGCCCAGTGCCACCAGCGGCAGCAGGGTGTCGAGCTTGGGCTGGTTTTGTGCGTTGAAAACGCCCCGTGTGCGCAACTCGGCGCGCAGCACCAGCAGCACGTAAAACATCACGCCCACACCTGCCAAGTGCTTGCTGGCAAAGGTGCAGCCGGGCTGGTTGGGGTTGACCATGGCGTGGGGCGGGCAGCGTCTCGCGGGCAGGTGGTGGTCGGTGACCACCACGGTCAGGCCCAGTCGCATGGCTTCGGCCACCCCTTCCACGCTGCCAATGCCGTTGTCGACCGTGAGCAGCAGCTCATGGCCCTTGGCGTGCACGCGGCGGGCGATGGGGGCGGACAGGCCATAGCCATCATTGATGCGGTCGGGCACCTCGTACGTGACGTGCTGGGCGCCCAGCATGCGCAGGCCGCGCACGCCCACGGCGCAGGCGGTGGCGCCGTCGCAGTCATAGTCGGCCACGATGCAGATGCGCCTCTGCTGGGCAATCGCATCGGCCAAGACGCAGGCCGCCTCTTGAATGCCCCGCAGGCCCGAGGGTGGCAACAACTTGCCCAGCCCGGTGTCCAGCTCATCCATAGACTGCACGCCGCGCGCCACATACAGGCGGGCCAGCAAGGGGTTGATGCCCGATTGCACCAGCGTTTGGACGGTGGCGTCAGGAATCTCGCGTTCAATAATTTTCATAGCGCTTGGTGCAAGCCAGCAAAGCGCTGGGGGCTCAATTTGTTCTTGATTTTGCCCAACCAGTTACGGCGGGTGCTGGTGTAGCTGCGGGCATGGCGCTCGCCACAGAACGTGACGGTGGCCGTGCCCCCCAGCTGCACATGGGCCAGCACCTGGCCGATGGGGCCCGCGTCAGCAGCCAGCCAGGCCGCCTTCCAGGCGGGCCAGTCTTGGCGCAGTGCGGCTTGGCGCAGGTTGTCTACCAGCAAGAGCGGGGCGACTTTTTGCAAGGTGTGCGCAGCCTGCAGGCTGTCAGGGCTGAGCGGCCCCGCGCCGTGCAGCCAAAATGCATTGATGGGTGGCAGCCCGCGCTGGGCCCGCTGGGCGTTGGAAGCGTGGTTGTACAGCAGCATTTGCACTTCGCTGTGCAGGCGGTGCAGCATGCGGCTGTGGCTGCTGTGCGGCAGCCAGGTGCTGACATCACGCAGCAGCACGCGGTCCAGCGATGCGGTGGGCAAATCTTGCAGGGGCGCGCCCGTAACCAGCCAGCGGCCGGGATCAACGACCTGCAGTTGCATGCCATCTTCGGCAAACCACGGCTGCAGCACTGCGTGCAGGGCGTGGGCATCTTCCAGCGTGATGGGCAGGCTGGCGGGGTCATCCATGCGCACCTGATCGGCACCAGCGCTCCAGTGGCACAGCGTCATCCATGCGCTGGGCGCGGGCAATGCCTCGCGCTGTGCCACGGCGGCCCAAGCTGGGGCCTCCGGGTTCAGCCCCCAGGCGCGCGCGACGGCGCGTTCATGCGGGGGGATGGGGTGGTCTTCCGTGTCTTGGTCAGCGTGGGCAGGGTCCAGCATGGCCAGCAACTGATCGAGCTGCGGCAGTGCCAAATTTTGGAGGACGTGCTGACAGCTGTCCGAGGGCATGGCCGCATACGGCAAGATCAGGTGCATATGGCGGGCACGTGTCTGCAGGGGCGGGGTAGCAAACGGTAGTGGCAAAACAGGCAAGGCAGAAGGCGACATAGCCGTCTATTGTCCCTAAACCACGGCCGCTGCGTCAGACCCGTATGACACGCCAGCTTTTATGGCAATGCCACAATGCTGCCCACGTATGCAAATTCCCTACGAACTCGCTTTAGGCTGGCGCTACACGCGTGCAGGCCGCGCCACGCGGCGCAACGGTTTTATTTCTTTTATTTCTGGGGTGTCCATGCTGGGCATTGCGCTGGGCGTGGCCGCGCTCATCATCGTGCTCAGCGTGATGAATGGCTTTCAGAAGGAAGTGCGCGACCGCATGCTCAGCGTCGTTTCGCATGTGGAGATTTTTGCGCCCAACGGGCAGGCCATGCAGGATGTGGACACCACCATGCGGCAGGCCAAGCAGCACCCCGAGGTAATAGGCGCCGCGCCTTTTGTGGCGGCACAAGGCTTGATTGCCCGTGGTGAAGACATGAAAGGCGTCATCGTGCGCGGGATTGACCCGGAGCGCGAAGGCGAAGTGACCGATCTGGCCGCTGCCAATGCGCTGGTGCTGCAGCAGCTCACGCCGGGCTCGTTCAACATCGTGCTGGGGCAGGAGCTGGCACACCAGATGGGCGTGCAGGTGGGCGATACCGTGACGCTGATTGCGCCCAGCGGGCAAGTCACGCCAGCGGGCGTGGTGCCGCGCCTCAAGCAGATGACGGTGGCTGGCACGTTTGACTCGGGCCACTATGAGTACGACTCGGCCATGGTCATGCTGCACCATGAAGATGCCCAGCGCATCTTTCGCCTGGAAGGCCCGACGGGCATTCGTTTGAAGCTCAAAAATCTGCACGAAGCACCGCGGGTGGTGCAAGAGCTGTCCGGCATGATCACGGAGTTTTTGTACCTGCGTGACTGGACGCAGCAAAACAAAACCTGGTTTGCCGCCGTGCAGGTGGAAAAACGCATGATGTTCATCATCCTCACGCTGATCGTGGCGGTGGCGGCATTCAATCTGGTTTCTACGCTGGTGATGACCGTGACCGACAAGCGCGCCGACATTGCCATCTTGCGCACGCTGGGCGCATCGCCCGCTTCCATCATGGGCATCTTCATGGTGCAAGGCGCCATGGTGGGCGTGATTGGTACGTTTGCGGGCTGGCGCTGGGGTGCTGGTGGCTTGTAATATTGATGTGATCGTGCCGGCGATTGAGCAGGCGCTGGGGGCCAGTTCTTGCCCAAAGACATTTACCTGATCAGCAAGATGCCCAGCGAGCCGCAAAGCAGCGACATCATGCCGATTGCCATCATTTCTTTGATTCTGGCCTTTGTCGCCACCATTTACCCCAGCTGGCGCGCCAGCCGCGTGAACCCTGCGGAGGCGCTGCGTTATGAGTAATCAAGTTGTTCTGGATGCGCGCCACCTGTCCAAGCGCTTTGAAGATGGGCACCTGAATGTGCAGGTGCTGCAGGATGTGAATTTGCAGGTGCATGCGGGCGAGACGCTGGCGATTGTCGGTGCCTCGGGCTCGGGCAAAAGCACGCTGCTGCATTTGCTGGGCGGGCTGGACACACCCACACAAGGCAGCGTGCATTTGCTGGGCCAGCCCATGCACACGCTCAGCCCCAAAAAGCAAGGTGAGGGCACGGCGTTTGTGATGGTGACGCATGACGAAAGTCTGGCCGCCAAATGCGACCGCATGGTGCGGCTGGTCAAAGGGCAACTGGCCTGATGCGGGCTGCCAGCGCGCCATCCTGGCAGCCGGTGGCTGATGAGGCCGCCTTGCAGCAGGTGTTGCAGCAGCCTCTGGCCCTGGTGCTTTGGGGCGGGGCGCAGTGCGGTGTCTGCCAGGCAATCAAGCCCCGGCTGGCGCAGCAGGTGGCTGCGCATTTCCCACAGCTGCCGCTGTACAGCGTGGATTGTGCACAGGCGCCTTCCGCCTGTGCACAGCACGGGGTGTTCAGCCTGCCGGTGTTGCGCCTGATGGTGGACGGCAGGGTGGCGCTGGACTATGCCCGGGTCTTTGGCCTGCAGCAGGTGCTGAGCGATATGCAGCGCGTGCTGCAGCAGTGGGCCGACGCACAGCCGAGGTGACCGTGACCCTCTGGATTGACACCCACTGCCACCTGGACGCCGCAGAATTTCACCAGGACCGCGATGCCGTGCGCGCTGCAGCCAGGCAGCGGGCGTGGGGCATCTGGTCATTCCAGCTGTGCAACGCAGCGACTGGCGCGCCGTGATGGCACTGGCCCACCGCCACGGCGACAGCTATGCGCTGGGCATTCACCCCCTGTACACACCGCAGGCGCAGGAGGGTGATGTTGCCGCGCTGCGCACCTTGCTGCAGGAAGTGCAGGGCGATCCGCACCTGGTCGCCGTTGGAGAAATTGGTCTGGACTTTTTTGTGCCGGGCTTGGATGCACAGCGGCAAATCTGGTTTTATGAGCAGCAGGTACTGCTGGCCCGTGAATTTGGCTTGCCCGTGATTTTGCATGTGCGCAAAAGCAGTGACCGCTTGCTGAAAACCTTGCGTGCCTACCCCGTGGAGGGCGGGATTGCCCATGCTTTCAATGGCAGCTGGCAGCAGGCACAGACGTTCATAGAGCTGGGTTTCAAACTGGGGTTTGGGGGGGCGGTGACGTATGAGCGTGCGCTCAAGTTGCGGGAGTTGGCGAGCCAGTTGCCGCTAGAGAGCATCGTCATGGAAACCGATGCCCCCGACATTCCCCCCCATTGGCGCTACACCACGGCAGAGCAACGCGCCCAAGGTCAGGCGCAAGGGCGTAACAGCCCCGGCGAGCTACCACGCATAGCAGCCACCGTGGCCGATTTGCGCGGCATGGACGTGCAGGCACTGGCCGAGGCGACCAGCCAGAATGCGCGCAAGGCATTGCGGGGTTTGCCTGCATTCAAAGCGTTGTAGGGCGCTAGCGCTTATCTGGTAAGCGCTGGTAGCTATGACCTTGTAAAACTCTATCCGTGGCAGGCGGCATTGTTTTGCACGCACAATGCCCAGCCATGACAGTGGCTTTGGACTCTGCTTTGCTGCGTTTGCAAGGGCTGCCTCCTGTGGCGGATACGCGCACGCGCTTGCTGATTTTGGGCAGCTTTCCCGGCGTTGCGTCTTTGCAGGCGCAGCAGTACTAGCGCATCCGCACAACAAGTTGTGGCCTATCTTGGCGGCTTTGTGGCCGCAGGTGCCGCAGCCCGATCGGGCGGATTACGCCGCACGCTGTGAATGGCTGCTGCAGCGAGGGCTGGGGCTGTGGGATGTGTATGACAGCTGTGAGCGCCAAGGGAGTCTGGACAGCGCCATTCGCATTCCCCAAGTCAATGACTTTGCCGCGTTAAAGCAGCGTTGCCCGCAGTTGCAGGCCGTGGCCCACAACGGGGCAGAGAGTTTTAAACACGCAGGCAAACTCGCAGGGTTGGGCCTGGTGGTGTACAAGTTGCCTCGACCAGCCCGGCCAATGCCGGATGGAGCTGGGAGCGCAAACTCACCGCATGGCGTGAAGTGATGCAGGCCGCAGGCCTGATACACACAGGCATTCAGACAGAGAAAGAGTAAGCCGTGGCAGCACGCAAGAGAATTTCCAGCACCGCAACCGAAGAAGACATGCCCCAAGTCAGCGTGTCTGACGACGGTATCTCGCGCTACCTGCATTTGGGCACGCCTTGGGTGCAGGGCTCCATGAAGCTCAAAGAACCGTTTGAGATTGACCTGGAGTATGTGCAGCGCATGATGGCGTGGCTGCTGTTTGCGGAGCCCGACAGCATTGCCGAGCGCACCGCAGTGCAGCTGGGTTTGGGTGCTGCCGCGCTGACCAAGTTCCACTACAAAAAACTCAAGATGCACACCACGGCGATTGAGATCAACCCGCTGGTCGTCAATATCTGCCGCAGCTGGTTCAAGTTGCCGCCCGATAACGACATGCTGGAAGTGGTGTTGGGCGATGCCTCCTTGGAAATTTTGAAACCTCGCTGGCAAGGCGCGGTGGATGCGCTGCAGGTGGATTTGTATGACCACAATGCTGCAGCACCGGTGCTCGACAGTGCCGAGTTCTATGCCGATTGCCGCAACATGCTCACCCCAGAGGGGGTGATGACGGTGAATCTGTTTGGCCGTGCTTCCAGTTACCAGCGCAGTCTGGACAAAATCAGCGCCGCTTTTGGCGCCAGCAATGTCTGGGCCTTTAAACCCACGCGGGAAGGCAACACGATTGTGCTGGCGCAGCGCGTGGCAACGCCTTTGTCGCGCGAGGAGCTCCAATCCCGTGCAGAGGCGGTGCAAGCCCGTTGGGGCTTGCCTGCCACCAAGTGGCTCAAGGTATTCAAACAGGTGGAGCCTGGTACTGGCTCTTAGCAGCGGCGCTGCGCACAGGCTTGTGCGGGGTACTTTGTTGGTATGTGCGCCAGCAGGCAGGCATGTCTAGGTCACCTATGCCTGAGGGGTACAAAGCGTGCACGGCGTCCGGCGGCACAATAGCTGGGCCGTTTGAACTCTTTGTTGCCCGTTATGCACTCCATCAGAACCCCCAACCCTGTAGCCAAGGTAGAGCCCCAGCCCGAGCGTGCGCTGGACTGGGCGCAAGTGCTGCAGTGGCTGCACGACCAAGGTGTGGTGGATGATGCCGAGGCACAGCGTATTCGTGCCCGTTGTTCGGTGGCGCAAAGTATGCAGCACCCCTTGGTACGCCTAGCCAGTGTGGGGGTGGCGCGTGCCAGCGATGGCCTGCCTTTGGACATTGAGGCGCTGACTGCTTTTGTGGCATCTGCCACGGGCATGGGCTACCAGCGGATTGACCCGCTCAAGGTGGATGTGGGCCGCGTGGGCGATGCCATGAGTGCCCAATATGCGCAGCGACACAAGGTGCTGCCGCTGCAAGTGGGCAACAGCGAAATTGTCATCGCGACCTCAGAGCCTTTTGTGCAGCACTGGGTAGCAGAAATCGAGCGCCAGACGCGCAAGACGGTGCGCCGGGTGATGGCCAATCCACTCGAGATTCAGCGTTACACGGCCGAGTTTTTTGCCTTGGCCAATTCGGTGCGTTCTGCCCAAAAGCTGGGTGGCGCGACGGGGGCCGCCAGCTTTGAACAACTGGTGGAGCTGGGGCGCACCAACAAGCAGCTAGATGCCAATGACACGGGGGTGATCCGCGTGGTGGACTGGCTGTGGCAGTACGCGTTTGACCAGCGGGCCAGCGACATTCACCTGGAGCCCCGGCGCGAGCAGGGAGTGATTCGCTTCCGCATTGATGGCGTGCTGCACAGCGTCTATCGCATGCCCATGGGGGTGCTCAACGCCATGATTGCGCGCATCAAATTGCTGGGGCGCATGGATGTGGTGGAAAAGCGCCGCCCCTTGGATGGCCGCATCAAAACCCGCAATCCGCGCGGCGAAGAAATTGAAATGCGCCTCTCGACCTTGCCCACCGCCTTTGGCGAGAAGATGGTGATGCGCATTTTTGATCCGGACAACACCATCAAACAGCTCGACCAGCTGGGCTTTATGCCGCATGACGCGCAGCGCTGGGAGCAACTGGTGCAGCGTCCGCACGGCATTATTTTGGTGACCGGGCCGACAGGTTCGGGCAAAACCACCACGCTGTATTCCACTTATTACGGCGCACAGTACGGAGGCTCCACCACTGCGATTTTGGTCAACTTGCCAGGTGAGTCCTCGTCGGTAGTGACGATGATTGACGGCTATCAGATGGCACGCAAGGGGCGGGCAGGGCCTGCACTGGCTGCTGCTGGTATTGGCTCTTTCTTTGCGGGTTGCGTGGGCACCATCATCTTGGCTGCCTTTGCACCTCCACTGACCGAAGTGGCCTTCATGTTCGGCCCCGCCGAGTACTTCTCGCTGATGGTGCTGGGCCTGATTGGTGCCGTGGTGCTGGCTTCCGGCTCGCTGCTCAAGGCTGTGGGCATGATCGTGCTGGGCCTGCTGTTTGGCATGGTCGGCACCGACGTGAACTCCGGTGTGGCGCGTTACAGCTTCGACATCCCTGAAATGACCGACGGCATCGACTTCGTCGTGATCGCCATGGGTGTGTTTGGCTACGGTGAAATCATCGCCAACCTGTCCAAGCCTGAAGATGAACGTGAAATCTTCACGGCCAAGGTCAAGGGTCTGATGCCCACCAAGCAAGACTTGAAGCTGATGTTCCCTGCCATGGTGCGCGGTACTGTGCTGGGCTCTGCCCTGGGTATCTTGCCTGGCGGTGGTGCGATGTTGTCGGCTTTTGCTTCGTACACCATCGAAAAGAAGACCAAGCTCAAGCCCGGTGAAGTACCTTTCGGCCAAGGCAACATCCGTGGCGTGACGGCACCTGAATCGGCCAACAACGCTGGTTCGCAGACTTCGTTCATTCCGCTGCTGACTCTGGGTATCCCTCCCAACGCCGTGATGGCGCTGATGGTGGGGGCGATGACCATCCACAACATTCAGCCTGGTCCTCAAGTGATGACCAGCAACCCTGAGTTGTTCTGGGGTCTGATTGCCTCGATGTGGATCGGTAACGCGATGCTGATCATCTTGAACCTGCCCATGATCGGCATGTGGATCAAGCTGCTGTCCGTGCCTTACCGCTGGTTGTTCCCTGCCATCGTGCTGTTCTGTGCGGTGGGTGTGTATGGCACCAAGAACTCTGAGTTTGACGTGTGGTTGGTGGGCATCTTCGGTTTTGTGGGCTATCTGTTCTACAAGCTGGGAACCGAACCCGCACCGCTGCTGCTGGGCTTTATCTTGGGCCCGATGATGGAAGAAAACCTGCGCCGTGCCCTGCTGCTGTCGCGCGGTGACTGGTCGGTTTTTGTGACACGTCCTATCTCTGCCACCATGCTGGTGCTGGCGGTGATTTTGCTGGTCGTCGTGACACTGCCCGCAGTGAAGAATAAGCGCGAAGAAGCTTTCGTTGAAGAATAAGCTTCAGCCTTCATCGTGCAAAAAAGCGCCCTTCGGGGCGCTTTTTTTTATCCCGATGTGCCATACGGTATTTACGGCTGCTTACTTTGTAAAAAATAGTTACACGATAATTGCGACTTTGAGAGCTTACTGGTTGAAAACCAGGTGCATCCAAGTGATTGGCCTGTCGCGCTTGCGTCGCGACATGGGCCACGAGACAGACACCTTCGAGATTGGCGCAGACCAATTTGCATCACATAACTGCGAACAACTGCAATGGTTGTTTGGCGTGTGAGCTCTTGGCTTAACCCCAGTACCTCCCTCATGGGCGAGGGCATGGGCACCAAAGAAACCAAAACTATGAAGTTACGCAACATGCGTGTTGCTCCCAAGCTATGGGTAACTGTTTTGGGCTTGCTGAGCGTGATGCTGCTGTCCAACCTGTGGGTGCGCAGCAATACCGAGCAGGCGCTGGAACAGGCGCGTGAAAACGTGCAGCAGATCGAGCGCAAGATTGCGCTTGCCCTGAATATGCGCGGCGCAGCCATGACGGGGCTGGAGCTGGGGATTGCCCAGTTTGCGACCAATGAAAACCGCTTGCAGCTTGAGCTGGAAAAGCGCTTTCAGCAGCGCCAACAAAACTCCACCGCTGCGTTAAATGCCATGCAGGAAGCCTTGCAAACGGAAGAAGACCGCGCACAGTTTGAACGCGTGTTGCAAGCCCGAGCGAAGGTCCAAGGTCGCCGTGCCGAGGCAGAGCGCAATCTGGATCTGGACGATTACAACGCACGTGCCAATTTTGCGTTTGGTGAATATGCCGCTTTGGGTATGCAGTATTCCCAAGCGTTTGATGACTTTATGCAGTACCAAGTGAACCAGCTGGATGTGGTGCTCAAACAAGCTGCCGAAAAACGCCAACTTAGCGCTCTCGTGGGCTGGGTAGTCACCATTGTGCTGTTGCTGACGGGTGTGCTGATGGCGCGCTGGCTGGTGGTCACCATCACGCGTCCGCTGCTGCAAGCGGTGCAGCTGACCCAGGCCATTGGCGGGGGAGATTTGACGGTGCAGATCCACACCCAGCGCAAAGATGAGTTTGGTCACCTGCTGCAGGCGCTCAACGCCATGGCACAGCGGCTGCGGGATGTGGTGGTCGATGTGCGCGGTGGTGTGAACGAAGTGTCCTCTGCGGCTTCAGAAATTGCCCGTGGCAATCAAGACCTGTCTGCACGCACCGAACAAACGGCAGCCAACTTGGAAGAAACCGCCGCCAGCATTGAACAGCTGACTGCCACCGTGCACCAGTCTGCAGATACCTCGCGCCAGGCGGCCCAATTGGCCACGACCGCGGTGCAGGCCGCAGAGCGTGGCGGTAATGT
>NZ_CADEPJ010000086.1 GCF_902829245.1 Comamonas jiangduensis
GCAAAGCATGGAGCAGATCAACAGCTCGAGCCGCAAGATCAGCGACATCATCGGGGTGATTGATGGCATTGCTTTCCAGACCAACATTTTGGCTTTGAATGCGGCCGTGGAAGCTGCCCGCGCTGGCGAGCAAGGCCGTGGCTTTGCGGTGGTGGCCGGAGAGGTGCGCAGCCTGGCGGGCCGCAGTGCAGAGGCTGCCAAAGAAATCAAGGCCTTGATTACCGCCAGTGTGCGCAACGTGGACATCGGCACAGGCCAGGTGGCGCAGGCCGGCGAGAGCATGCAGGAAATTGTGGCCAGCGTGCGCCGCGTGACGGATTTGATTGGCGAGATCAGTGCCGCCGCCAATGAGCAGCACGATGGCTTTGCCCAGGTGAATCAGGCGGTGAGCAATCTGGATCAAATGACGCAGCAAAATGCGGCACTGGTTGAGGAGTCGAGCGCCGCCGCCGACGCGATGGACGCGCAAGCCCAGCGCTTGCTACAAGCCATGGCTGCGTTCAATGTGGGCGCGCAGGCAGTGAGCAATACCGTGGCCCGCGCGCCGGACCGCGCAACTGTCCCCCAGAGTGCCGCAGCCGTGAGACAAACCGCCGCATCCTCTGCGACAGCCCCCGCACCGTCACCTACAAAGGCAGCGGCAAAGTCCAAGCAACGGACGCTGCATGCGCCCAGCTTGCCTGCCAAGCAGCCTGCCCGCACCGCTGCTGCGCAAAGTGAAGACGATTGGGAGACCTTCTAAGGCATGAACCACGCCAGGCGCTGGCAGTGCCCGGCGTGGTGCAGGCACCCAGCTGCGTAGCCCCGCGATGCGGGGCTACTTTGTTTGTGCGGTCTCGCTGCACAGGGAAAGCCCCACAATAAGCAACTGTTTGCCGTTGTCTCTTTTGCATCGCCTATGCCTGTCTTGCCCCAGCCTACCCAACATCCATTGCGTGCCTTGCTGCACAACGAAGTGCATGCCCGCCCTGCGGAGCCGGTGAGCGGCCCGGCCGCCATCACCCACTTGGTGATGCTGACGGACCCCGCCCAGCGGGAGGCCAGCCGCGCGCACCTGTCGGCTTTGATGCATGACCACCACCGCACCGGGCCGGATGCCGACTGCACCCACCTGCGGGTGGACTTTGGTGCATTCCGCCTGCGCTGGGAGTTGCACACCGAGTTTGTCTGCTGGACGTTCATGGTGCCGCTGGCTGCGGATGCTCCCTTGAATGCACGCAACCCTTCGACGGCGATCGAAGAAGTGCCGCAGCAATGGCTCAAAGATTTGCCCGGGCAGTGTTTGAGCAGCGTGCATCTGTGGATCTTGAAAGATGCGCAATGCGACGGTCAGGGTATGCGGCATGTGGTCAAGCACATGCTCAATGACGACACCTTGGCCGGTGCCGCCGTGCACATGGGGCACACCGAGGTGTGTACCGATTTCGCCATCCATGCGGATGGCTATTCGCGCATCTTGGTCAAACCTTCGGACAGCATCAGCGCCCGCCGTCTGGGGCGCCTGGTGCAACGGGTGCTGGAGATAGAAACCTACCGCATGGCGGCGCTGCTGGGCCTGCCTGCCGCACGCAAGGCGGCGGTGGTGCTGGGGACGGCCGAGCGAGAGCTGGCAGATCTGGCGCAAGCGATTCGCGAGGCCAAGAGCGATGACGAGCCCGAGTTACTCGATCGGCTGACGCGTCTGGCCGGGCAGGTGGAGAGCGAATTCGCGGCCACCCACTCGCGCTTTTCGGCCAGCAAGGCCTACTTTGAGCTGGTGGACAAACGCATTCACGATTTGCGCGAGGAGCGCTTGTCGGGTCTGCTGACCATCCAGGAGTTCATGGAGCGGCGCCTCTCGCCCGCGCGCAGCACCTGTGAGTGGGCCGTGCACCGGCAGAACGCGCTGTCGCAACGGGTGTCGCGAATGAGTAATTTGCTGCGCACACGCGTGGAAATTGAGCAGCACCAAAGCAACCAGGAAATTCTGGCCACGATGAATGACCGCCAGGGCATGCAGCTGAAACTGCAGTCCACGGTGGAGGGGCTGTCGGTGGCGGCCATTACCTACTACATCACCGGCTTGATCACCTACCTGACCAAGGGCGCGCAAAAATGGGCTGGCCGCTGTCGCCCGAAATCACGGCAGCGATTGCCATCCCGGTGGTGGCGTTCAGTGTGTGGTGGTCGCTGCGCCGCTTGCACCACAAATTGTTTGGCGCCAAGCATTAAGACCTGCACACATCACCCTTGGTTCGTCGCTGCTTGGTCTGATCGTGCGCTGGTGCTGCCCACGGCTTCGCGCCACGTTTCCAGCGCAACGCTGCGATGTGTGGGGGGCGGTCGGTGGTGCGCAGAAAGATATAAAAACAAGAGCGTTTGGCGCTTGTGTTTCAATGGTTTGAGATGGAAAAGTGTCTGAAGTGAAGGAAAAGCCTGCGCAAGCAGCTAACAAAGGCATAGCGCTGGGTCTGACCTTGGCGGTGCTGGGGTCGATGGCTTTCAGTGGCAAGGCCATCATCGTGAAGCTGGCTTACCGCTACGGGGTGGATGCCGTCACGCTGCTGATGTACCGCATGCTGTTTGCCTTGCCCATCTTTTTGCTGATGGCCTGGTGGGCCGGGCGGGGGCAGCCACCGCTGTCGCGCAAGGATGTGCTGGGCGTAATCGGTCTGGGCTTTTCAGGCTATTACCTGGCCAGCTATCTGGACTTTGCCGGGCTGGCCTACATCTCTGCGGCGCTGGAGCGCCTGATTCTCTACCTCAACCCGACGCTGGTTGTCCTCTTTGGCTGGGTGGTTTACCGGCGCGGCATTACCTGGGGGCAGTTTGCCGCCATGCTGCTGAGCTACTGCGGCGTGCTGCTGGTGTTTGGCCATGAGGTGGGCGCCCAGGGCAAGCATGCCGTTTGGGGGGCGCTGTTGGTGCTGGGCAGTGCGGTGAGCTATGCCATTTACTTGGTCTACAGCGGTGAGATGGTGAAACGCCTGGGCGCTTTGCGCCTGGTGGGGCTGGCATCCAGCGTGGCGTGTTGCTTCTGCATCGCGCAGTTTTTGCTGGCCCACCCGCTGTCGGCCATGCAGGTGGCGCCACAGGTGCTGTGGCTGTCGCTGCTCAATTCCACGGCCTGCACCGTCGCGCCTGTGCTGATGGTGATGATGGCGATTGAGCGCATTGGCCCCGGCATGACGGCGCAGACCGGCATGATTGGCCCGCTGTCGACCATCTTGATGGGCGTGTGGCTGCTGGACGAGCAGCTCAACGCCTTCATGGTGGCAGGTACCTGCTTGGTGATGGTGGGGATTTTTGTATTTACGCGCTGGGCCCAAAAGCCCGGCGTTTCGCGCAACCCGTGACATTGAAGGAGCATCCGCATGGATTTAGGAATTGCCGGTAAGTGGGCGTTGGTATGTGGCGCCAGCAGGCTGGGTTTTGGCTGTGCCAAGGCCTTGGTGGAAGACGGTGTGAATGTGGTCATCAACGCCCGCACCGATGCTGCCTTGCAAGAAGCAGCTGCAAATTGCGAGCTATCAGCGCAGATGTAGCAAGCGCTAAAGGCCAAAAACCTTCGCAAGTGCTGGCCGTGGCCTGTGACATCACCAGCCCCGAGGGGCGCGATGCCGTGTTCAGCGTACCCGGTGGCCCGGGCAAGGATTTCGACATTGTGGTGACCAACGCCGGTGGCCGCCCCCGGTGATTTCCGCGACTGGGACCGCGAGGCCTGGATCAAGGCAGTAGACGCAAACATGCTCACCCCGATTGAGCTGATCAAAGCCACCGTGGACGGCATGGCGGCGCGCGGTTTTGGCCGCATCGTCAACATCACCTCCAGCGCGGTGAAGGCACCGATTGATATCTTGGGCTTGTCCAACGGCGCGCGCAGCGGCTTGACCGGCTTTGTGGCGGGGCTGGGGCGCCCGGGCATTGCCGCCAAGGGTGTGACCATCAACAGCATCTTGCCCGGCAAGTTTGATACCGACGTCTGGTGGCCACCCACCAGGCGGCGGCCAGCAAACCGGCCAAGCGGTGGATGCCATCCGTGCTGCGCAGGCGGCGCAAATTCCTGCCAAACGCTTTGGTACGGCCGAAGAGTTCGGTGCGATCTGTGCCTTCCTGTGCAGCGTGCATGCAGGCTATATGACAGGTCAGAACATCTTGCCCGATGGCGGTTTGTACCCCGGTACTTACTAACCCCGGTGCGAAGGGGGCGGTGCCTTACTGTCACCACCAACTTCGGTGAAAAAAAGCCCCGCACTGCGGGGCTTTTTGCATGCCAACGCGTTGGCACACCGCTGTCAGCGGCGCGAGGAGACGATGATGCCGCCCACAATCAGTGCAAATGCCAGCGCATGGTAGAGCTGGGGCGCTTCACCCAGCACCGCGATGGACAGCAGGGCCGTGAACAGGGGAATCAGGTTGCCAAAAAAACCCGCCGTGGCTGGGCCCGCGCGTTTGACGCCTTCGCCCCAGAAGCGGTAGGCCGCAATCGCCGGCCCCAGCACAATGAACAGCAGGGCTGCGGCCAGTGTCCCGTTGGGGGTAAAGACAAAATCACCCGCAGCCGCTTCGCCCCCGACCAGCACGGCCGACCAGCCAATGCCAAACACCATCTGTGCCATCAAAAACGCCGCCCAGTTGCCGCGAATGTCTGCTTGCCCGGGCATGGTCTGACCGCTGCGCGCCAGCAGCCAGCTGTAGATAGACCAGACAATCGTGGCCAGCAGCATGAACCAGTCGCCGGGCACCAGGTGCAAGCCCAGCAGCTGCTGCGCATCGCCCCGGCTGAGCACCACGGCCACTCCCAGCACCGACAGCAGCGCGCCCGTGATCTGGCGGCTGTTGACGGTGATGCCAAACCAAACGTGCCCAATCACCAGCATCCAAATCGGCATGCTGGAGCTGACCAGCGTGACGTTGATGGGCGAGGAGGTTTTCAGCGCCAGATACAGCAGGCCGTTGTAGCTGCCAATGCCCAGCATGCCCAGCCAGGCGTACTGCTTCCAGCATTGCCACATGGCACTGTTTTTGCGTAGTACGTAACCAGCCACGGGCAGCAGCACCACAAATGCCAGGCACCAGCGGATCAGGTTGAGCGTAAAGGGGGAGATCAGGTCATGCACCAAGCGGCCAACAATGGCATTGCCCGCCCAAAGCAGGGGTGCCAAGGTCAGCATGGCAACCGTGCTGAATGTCAATGGGGAACTCATTCTCGGAATGGTAGCGCGCATGTGTCATCGTGGTGTGACATGAACCTGGCACCATAGCCAGTTGATCAGCGCATCAGGGCCACAAGGAGACAGACCAATATGACAGCCACCGTGAGTAAAACCGTCCAAATCACACGCTATGGCGGTGCGGAAGTTCTAGAGCTGGTAGAGCGTGCAGTGGGGCAACCTGCCGCAGGAGAAATCTTGTTGCGCCATCACGCCATCGGGCTGAACTTTATTGACGTGTACCAGCGCTCTGGCCTGTACGCTTTGCCCCTGCCTTTGGCGCTGGGCATGGAAGGCGCAGGGGTGGTGGAGGCCGTGGGTGACGGCGTGACCCATCTTCAAAAAGGTGACCGTGTGGCGTATGCCAGCAACCCTCCGGGCAGCTATTGCGAGCGCCGTGTCATGCCAGCCACCCATGTGTGCAAGCTGCCCGACCACATCAGCTTTGAGACCGGCGCCGCCATGATGCTCAAGGGCCTGACGGTGCAGTACCTGCTCAAGCAATGCATTCCGGTGGAAGGGCTGCAGGCGGGTGACCATGTGCTGTTCCATGCGGCGGCAGGCGGCGTCGGGCTGATTGCCTGCCAGTGGGCCAAAGCACTGGGCCTGAAGCTGATTGCCACCGCAGGATCTGATGAAAAATGCCAGTTGGCCTTACTCAGTGGGGCGTCACACGCTATCAATTACAGAACGCAAGACTTTGCTGCCAGGGTGCAAGAAATTACCGGTGGGCAAGGTGTGAAGGTGGTGTATGACAGCGTGGGCAAAGACACCTGGGAAGGCTCGCTGGCTTGCCTGCGCCGTTTGGGGTTGATGGTGTCGTTTGGCAACGCATCGGGCCCGGTGCCGCCCATCAGCGTGGCCGCGTTGGCACCCAAAGGGTTGTATCTGACACGCCCGAGCGTGTTTGTCTATGCCCATAGCCGCGAAACCACACAGGCCATGGCCGACCAATTGTTTGAAGTTGTATCAAGCGGTAAGGTCAACATCCATATTGCGCAACGCTACGCGTTGCAGGAGGTGCGCGCTGCGCACCAGGCACTCGAGGCACGGCAAACCACGGGTTCCACGATTTTGACCGTGTGAGTCAGCACAGGAGAGATGATGAATTGGTTGGAAAAGCTACGTGATGATGCCCAACGCTCCCCGGCCCAGCCGCGCATGCCACTGCTGTGGAATGGGCAGGTTATCGGCACGGTGGCGCAAGGCTTTTGGAAAGTGTGGACGTAGATTTTTCTGCGCGGGCAACGCATTACCTTCACCCACAAGAAAACCCCGGGCTGGGCGAGGCGTGGAGCTTCGTCGCACCCGATGCCAGTTTTGGTCTCAACGCCTTGGCCCAGTTGCTGCGTGAAAAAGGGCGCAGCGGCCCGTGGCGCGATGAGCAAATTGCAGTTTGCACGCCCCAGGGGCAGCGCGTGGCCACCGTCGAGCGCGGTGCCGTGCGGGTGCTGGGTGTGAGCACGCATGCCGTGCATCTGGTGGGTTTGACCGCTGACGGGCGCATGTGGGTGCAGCAGCGCAGCAAAAAAAAGCCCAACCACCCCAATAAGTGGGACACGCTGATGGGCGGCATGGTATCGGCCGCCGACACGCTGGAGCAAGCGCTGGCGCGCGAAACCTATGAGGACGCGGGCCTGGATGTGGCGCAGCTGCAGCAAGTGCGGCATGGCGGCCATGTGGCGTTTGCCTGCCCCAGCGATGAAGTCAAAGGGGGCGTGGCCTACATGCGTGAGCGCATTGACTGGTTCAGCGCTGTGGTGCCGGATGGCCTGGAGCCCCGCAACCAAGATGGTGAAGTGCAGCAATTTCAGTGCATCGACCTGCCCACCCTGATGCAGTGGCTGGAGCAAGGCCTTTTCACCCCGGAAGCCACCTTGGTGCTGGCCGACTATCTGGATTTGTGACGTTGGAGCACGGCCCCGGACGTCATCAAAAAAGCCGCTGATTCAGCGGCTTTTTTGGTGGCAGTGCATGCGGGCAAGCGCTGCGCGGAGAGGGCTTAACGGTGCTCCAAAGGCTCACGCAGGCGGCTGGGTGCCAGCGCCCCAGCGGATTCCAAAATCGGGTAGGCCACCGAGCACAGCAGCGAGTTGATGCGCTTGAGGTCACTGATCAAGTCAATGTGCAGCGAGCTGGTCTCAATGCTTTGCACCGTATTGTCCGAGAGGCGATCCAGGTGGGTGGCCGAGTAGGCCAGCTCCAGATCACGAAAGCGCGCCTTTTCTTCCAGCAGTTTTTGCGCGTCGCGCACATTACCGTTCAAGAACACGCTCATGGCCAGGCGCAAGTTGGCTACCAAGTGGTCGTGCATGCGGTTGATCTCTTCCAGCCCCGCTTGGGAAAACTGGCGCCCCTTTTTGATCTTCTTGTCTTCCACGTCCTGCAGCACGCGTTCCACCAAGTCGCCCACCTGCTCCATATTGATGGTGAAGCTGATGATGTCGGTCCAGCGGCGGCCTTCTTTCTCGTCCAGTTCGGCGCGTGAAATCTTGGTCATGTAGTACTTGATGGCGGAGTACAAATCGTCCACTTCATCGTCCAGCTTGCGCAGGTCTTCAGCCAGCTTCTGGTCATCGGTTTGCCACACGCGCTTGAGGCCCAGCAGCATGGACTCCACCACGTCGGCCTGGTGCAGGGCTTCACGGGCCGCACATGAAATGGCCAGCGATGGTGTGCTCAGCGCCGATGCATCCAGATGGTGGGGGCGGCTGGTAGAAGGCGATGCCACCTGCACGGGCAAGATTTTTTCCACGATGAAGGCGATGCGCCCGGTGAGCAAAATGCACACCATGGCCACCACCGTATTGAATGCCAGGTGGAACAGCACCACCAGGGTGCCCACATCGGGGGCCACGGCGCGCATGTACGTATGCCAGGGGCCAATCAGGGGGGTCATCAGCACCACGCCCACCATCTTGAACATCAGATTGCCCAAGGGCACCTGGCGGGTTTGGACATTGGCTTTCAGCGTGGTCAGCACCGCCAGCAAACCGCTGCCCAGGTTGGCACCAATCACCAGCCCCAGGGCCACATCCACCGGAATACCGCCCGACGCTGCCAAGGTGGCCACCAGCAGCACGGTGGCCAAACTGGAATAAGAAATGATGGAAATGAGGGCGCGCGTGAGCGCCTCCATGGTGATGTCGCTGGTCAAAGCCTCCAACAGCGTCAGCAGGGTGGGGCTCTGGGTTAGCACGGTGGTGGATTCAGTGATCAGGCGCAGCGCCAGCAGCATCAAGCCCGGGCCAAGAAAGACACGGCCTACGCGCCCTGTGGTGGTGTCCTGGCGTGGGATGAACATCGCCACGCCCACAAAAATAAACAGCGGTGACAGCCACGACAAATCCAGCGAGAAGACCACAGCCATCACGCTGGTGCCCACATCCGCGCCCAGCATCACAGCCAGCGCCGCAGTCAGGAGACCATGCCCTGGCCCACAAACGACGAGACGATCAGCGCCGTTGCCGTGCTGGACTGCACGATGGCCGTGACCCCGATCCCTGAAAGCACTGCTTTGAGCCGGTTGCTCACCCCACGCGAAATAAATTGGCGCAAATTCGCCCCGAAAACGCGCAAAACGCCGGTGCGAACCAGTTGGGTGCCCCAAACCAAGAGGGCAATAGCGGCTAAAAGATTCAGTAAATGCTTCATGGATGCTCGACAAAGGAGCTTGGGAATATACGCCGCATACAGCAACGTAGTGCGATTCAGAGGCAATAACGCACGACAGGGTGCGATTTGTATACAGGGTGTTCCTGTAGGCATAAAAAAAGCAGGCTTTGTGCCTGCTTTGCGGGGGAGGGGCCAAGGCCACTTCAAGTCGCGGCGCGTTTGGCGCGGCGGGCACGCAAAATCTCATCCAGGATCAGGCTGGCTGCGCCGACGCCAATGGCAATGTCGGCCACGGTGAAGGCAGGGTAGTGGGCACCGCGCCAGTGAAAATCCAGAAAATCCACCACATAGCCGTGCTGCAGGCGGTCGATCACATTACCCAGGGCACCGCCCAAAATGCTGGCAATCGAGAAGCAGAAAAACTTTTGCTGCGGGTGTTTGCGCAGCTGCCAGATGATGAGCACGGTGGCCACAGCGCCAATCCCTACAAACAGCCAGCGCTGCCAGCCGCCGTGGTCGGCCAAGAAGCTGAACGCCGCACCGGTATTGTGCGCACGCACGATGTTGAAGAAGCTGGTGACCGGGGTCCAGTCCCCGTATTCAAAGAAACTCAAAATCCACTGTTTGGTGAATTGGTCGAGCCCCACCAGCAGGGCTGCCCAGACCAGCCAGGGCCAATAAGCAGGCTTGCGGGTCATACCAGGGGAGATAGAAGCTGGAGAACGCATGGCGTGCCTTTGAGAGGTAAGGGCAGAAAAATATAGCTGCTTGCGCTTGTATCCATTGGCTTTTCATATAAAAACATATTGAAACCTAATAAATACAAGCGCTAGGCGCTCCCTTTTTGAAGGAGCGCCGCAGCCCACACAAGGCTTAGGCCTTGGTGCGCACTTCACCTTCGCCGTGCAGATTGCTGTCGCAGCGGCCACAGATGGTGGGGTGCGCGGGGTTTACGCCCACGTCGTCGCGGTAGTGCCAGCAGCGCTCGCACTTGGCGTGTTCGCTGGCCTGGACGCTGGTGACCAGCGCCTCACCGGCGATGGCCTGCGCGGCCGAGGTGATGAACACAAACTTCATGTCGTCGCCCAGCGACTGCAGCAGGGCCAGATCTTCGGGCTCGGCGGTCAGCGTGACTTCGGCCTGCAGGGACGAGCCCACGGCGCCGGTGCCGCGCACCACTTCGATGTCCTTGTTGACCTGGTTGCGGATTTCGCAGATGCGGTTCCACTTGGCCAGCAGCGCTGCGTCGCCTGCGGGCAGCGCGGTGAACTGCTCCAGGAAGATGGATTCGCTGTGGCCCACGATCTTCCACGCTTCTTCCGCCGTGAACGACAGGAAGGGCGCCATCCAGCGCAGCAGCGCATGGGTGATCTGGTGCAGCGCGGTCTGCGCCGAGCGGCGCGCCAGGCTCTTGGGCGCGCTGGTGTACAGGCGGTCTTTCAACACGTCTAGGTAGAAGCCCCCCAGGTCTTCCGAGCAGAACAGCTGGATCTTGGCGACCACGGGGTGGAATTCGTACACCTTGTAGTGGCCCAGAATGTCTTGCTGCAGCTCCGCTGCACGCGCCAGCGCGTACTGGTCGATTTCCAGTAGGTCGTCGTACGCCACAGCATCGGTGGCCACGTCAAAGTCGCTGGTGTTGGCCAGCAAAAAGCGCAGCGTGTTGCGGATGCGGCGGTAGGCGTCCACGACGCGGGCCAG
This sequence comes from Comamonas jiangduensis, assembly GCF_902829245.1. Lineage (GTDB taxonomy): Bacteria > Pseudomonadota > Gammaproteobacteria > Burkholderiales > Burkholderiaceae_C > Comamonas > Comamonas jiangduensis. The sequence goes on from NZ_CADEPJ010000086.1 coordinate 10,509, forward strand.
GATCTTGTCGTCGATGCCCAGGTCGCCCGAGTAGTCGGTGGAGGCCACCCACAGGCGGATGATTTCGGCGCCCATTTTGCTGGAGACGTCCTGCGGCGCTACGGTGTTGCCCAGCGACTTGGACATCTTCTTGCCCTGGCCGTCCACGGTGAAGCCGTGGGTCAGCGACCGCGGTACGGCGCGCGGCCAAAGATGGCGCTGGCCAGCAGCAGCGAAGAGTGGAACCAGCCGCGGTGCTGATCGTGCCCTTCCAGGTACAGATCAGCCTCGGGGCCGTGGTCATGGTGGTGACCGGGGTGCGAGCCGCGCAGCACGTGCCAGAAGGTGGAGCCGGAGTCAAACCACACTTCCAGAATGTCGGTGCTCTTGGTGTAGAGCTTGGCTTCTTCGGCACCCAGAATTTCTTCGGTGGTCACGCGGCTCCAGGCCTCGATACCGCCTTGCTCGATCATGGCTGCGGCCTGGTCGATGATTTCCATGGTGCGGGGGTGCAGCGCGCCCGTGTCCACATGCAGGAAGAAGGGGATGGGCACCCCCCACGAACGCTGGCGCGAGATGCACCAGTCTGGGCGGCCCGCGATCATGGCGCGCAGGCGGTCCTTGCCGTTCTCGGGGTAGAAGCTGGTGGCTTCAATGGCTTCTAGCGCGATCTGGCGCAGGGTCTTCTCGGGCTTTTGCGCGGGTTCGGTGAACACACCTTCGCCTTCGTCCATGCGGATGAACCACTGGGCCGCCGCGCGGTAGATGACGGGCGTCTTGTGACGCCAGCAGTGCGGGTAGCTGTGGGTCAAGCCGGTGGTATCCATCAGGCGATTGGCCACCTTCAAGGCGTCCAGAATCACGGGCACGGCCTTCCAGATGTGCTGGCCGCCAAACAGGGGCAGGTCAGCCGCATACACGCCGTTGCCAGTCACCGGGTTCAGGATGTCCTTGTAGTCCAGGCCATTGGCCACGCAGGAGTTGAAGTCGTCCACCCCGTAAGCCGGCGACGAGTGCACGATACCGGTACCGTCTTCGGCGGTAGCGTATTCGGCCAGGTACACGGGCGAGATGCGGTCATAGCCCTTGTCCACGTGCGCCAGCGGATGCTTGAAGGGCATGTGGTCAAGCTTTTCGCCCTTGACCGTGGCCACCACGGTGCCTTCGATCTTCCAGCGGGCCAGGCATTTTTCGACCAGTGCCGAAGCCAGCACCAGCAGGCCGCGCTCGGTGTCGACCAGGCTGTATTCCAGATCGGGGTTGACGTTCAGCGCCTGGTTGGCGGGGATGGTCCACGCCGTGGTGGTCCAGATCACCACAAACGCTTCCTTGTTCAGCGCGGGCAGTCCAAAGGCGGCCGCCAGTTGGGCTGGATCAGCCGCAGGGAACATCACATCCAGCGTCTGCGACTGCTTGTCGGCGTATTCGATTTCAAACTCGGCCAGCGAGGAGGCGCAGTCAAAGCACCAGTACACGGGCTTCAGACCGCGGTACACAAAGCCGCGCTCCATGACCTTTTTCAGCGCACGCAGCTCGTTGGCTTCGTTCGCGTAGTTCATGGTCTTGTAGGGGTGATCCCAGTCACCCAGCACGCCCAGGCGTTTGAAGTCCACCATCTGCTGCGCGATCTGCTCGGTGGCAAAGGCACGGCTCTTGGCCTGCATTTCGTCGCGGGGCAGGTTGCGGCCATGCAGTTTTTCGATGGCGTTTTCGATGGGCAGGCCGTGGCAGTCCCAGCCGGGGGCGTACAGCGCGTCAAAGCCTTCGAGCTGGCGGCTCTTGACGATCATGTCCTTCAAAATCTTGTTCACCGCATGGCCGATGTGCAACTTGCCATTGGCGTAGGGCGGGCCGTCGTGCAGGATGAACTTGGGTGCCCCGCTGCGGGCATCGCGCAGCTTCTTGTAAATGCCCTGTTCATCCCACTCCTTGGCCCAGGCGGGCTCGCGCTTGGGCAGGTCGCCGCGCATCGGGAAGGGGGTGTCGGGCATGTTCAGCGTGGCGCGGTAGGCGGACGCTTCGGGCTTGTTCGATTTCTGTTCAGACATGGGGGAACCTTGAGGACTTACCGGGCTTTATCGGCCGGGCGTAAAAAGCGGGGATGGAGCACCGAGCGCAATGCCGGCGCCCGAGCTGACGAGGGCGAGCGTCAAATTCGGTCGCGCGTGGTTTGGCGACGGGTTTCGGTGTACGAGGCGAAGAACGCGCGCGCGTCATCGCAGTCCTTGGCAATACCCGCAGTGAGGGCAGCCAGACTGTCGTATTTGAGCTCGTCGTGCAGTTTGTGCAAAAGTTCCACACGGATGATTTTACCGTAGGCACCTTCGCCACCGAGTGGAAGCGGCCAATCCAGGCAGTGCGTCTCTAGCAGTACACGCCCGCCATTGACATCGTTCGGGTCCAGCGAGGGGCGCACGCCTAGGTTGGCCACGCCGCGCAGCGGCTGTGCACCAGGCCATGCACCAGCACGGCAAAGATGCCGCTGGCGGCTGGTTTCCAGTGGTTAAAGCGCAGATTCAAGGTGCGAAAACCGTCCTGTGCACCGGGGTGGATTCCGCCAATTGGCGGCCAGCTTGCGGCCATGCACCACATGGCCGGAGATGGTGTAGGGGTGGCCCAGCATCTGCGCGGCCAACGCCATGTCGCCCCGTGCCAGTGCCGCACGCACGGTGGTGCTGGAGACGCGCTCGCCATGCACCTCGTAGCTGTTCATGCGCGCCACGTCAAAGCCTTGTGCCTGCCCTGCCGCGTCCAGCATGGCGTAGTCGCCCGCGCGCTGGGCACCAAATTTGAAGTCATCGCCCACCAGCACATATTGCGCCCCCAAACCATTGAGCAGGACTTCTTGGATAAACGTGTCTGGCGACTGGCTGGCCAGTTTCTCGTTGAAGGGCAGCACGATGACCTGGTCAACGCCACACAGCTTCAACTGCGAGAGCTTGTCGCGCAGCGTACCTACGCGCGCAGGGGCAAGTTCTGGTTTTTTGAATTTTTCCGCAAAGTAGTCACGCGGGTGGGGCTCAAACGTCAGCACGCACGTAGGAATGTGGCGCTGGGAGGCTTCGGCGGACAGCAGCGCCAGCATGGCTTGGTGCCCGCGGTGCACGCCGTCAAAGTTGCCAATCGTGACGGCGCAATGGGAGCCAATCCGGGTGCTTGAATCCGCGAAAAATCTTCATTGTGTGCTTTGGTTTTTATAGCTTGTAAAACCTGCTGTATGTGCTGTGGTAGCAGTTTGTCACCGAAAGCAAGTATATTGTGCTGCAGATGGACGGCGAACCAAGCCCGACGGTGGGCGCTCAGGCAGTTGCCCATCCCGTGGAAGGAGGCCGAACGTGAGAGTTTTGAAGCTGTCCGCCCATGGCTTGCCCCAGTCATGGATCACCCTGGAAGAGGCCGTGCTGCACTATGCGGCGGACGATGTGCGCTGGACCCTGGGCGCCTCGGTGGCCCTGTTTCGCGGCGGCCACAATGCAGCCACCGGTCTGCAATCGTGCATCGAGGTGCACAGCATCATTGGCACGCGCGGCGTGCCCCGGGTCAGCCCCCATGATTTGAAACCGGGGTTGACCAACGCCAAGCTGTTTGCCCGTGACTGCAATGTGTGTGCGTACTGCGGCAAAAGCTTTGAGGCTGAGGCACTCACCCGCGAACACATCCTGCCCGTGTGTCAAAAAGGCCAGAACACATGGATGAATGTGGTCACGGCCTGCAAGCCCTGCAATCACCGCAAAGGCCCGCGCACGCCAGAGCAAGCACGTATGCCCTTGTTGTATGCGCCGTATGTGCCCAGCATCTGGGAAGACTTTATTTTGCGCAACCGCCGCATCTTGGCGGACCAAATGGAGTTTCTGCGCATGCATGTGCCCAAGACGTCACGGTTGGCCATGTCCAAAGACCATGCGGCAGAGTTTGAATATTGCAGCAATACCTGAATTGGCCATTTGCGGCATGGTGAAATCCAGGGTTTCCCCTTTACACCTGCCGCCATGATTGTTCACGAGCGCCCCAACGGGCTGACCCTTTTTGTCATGCTGAGGGGGTCTATCTTGCAGCGCATTCGTGGCAAGCTCTGCTTGAACATCTTGCTGGCGCTGCTGGTCACATTTGCCCACGGTTATCTCTTTGACATCAAGATCACCGTGACGCCCATTCCCTTTACGCTGATTGGCTTGCCATTGGCGATTTTCCTGGGCTTTCGCAACAACACCGCGTACGACCGCTACTGGGAAGGCCGCAAGCTGTGGGGGGATTTGAATATCCGCGCCCGCGTGATGGCACGACAGTGCCTGAGCCTGATTCACACCGAGCAGCCCCTGGATCCGAACAACCGCGATGGCGATGTGCGCGTGCGCGTGGTGCACCGCACACTCGCCCATGCGCATGCCTTGCGCGCGCAGCTGCGCAACCACATGGATGACCGGGCGGTGCAGCGCTGGCTCACTGCGCAAGATTGGGACAAGGTACGCAATCTGGCGCTGGACTACCGGGGCGATGCCATCGTGCAAGCCAACGCCAACGATCTGGCGCATTGCATGCGCGAAGGGCGTATTGATCCCATCAACTACAACAAGATGGACGAAACGCTCACTTTTATGACGTTTGCGGCGGCTTCGTGCGAGCGTCTGCGTCACACGCCCATGCCGTTTTCTTACACCTTGCTGCTGCACCGCACCGCGCACCTGTATTGCTTTTTGCTGCCGTTTGGTTTGGTGGACGTGACGGGCTTCATGACCCCGTTTGTGGTGGCGATTGTGGCCTACACCTTCTTTGGTCTGGATGCCTTGGGCGACGAGCTGGAAGAGCCTTTTGGCACCGACAACAATGACTTGCCGCTGGATGCCATGTGCCGCAGCATGGAGATGAATTTGCTGCATTTGCTCGGGGATACGGAAATCCCCGCTCCCATGCAGCCGGTACACAGCAAGCTCACATAACGCGTGCTGCCTGTTGCAAGCGCATAGCAGGCAGCAAAAGCAAAGGCCACCGCAGAGGTGGCCTTGTGCTTTCTCGGGGGGCCTGCTTCATGCCGGGGTGTGCGCGCAGGGAGAACACTCCCAGGCACCCGCTTCGCAGCGCATCCGCGCGATGGCTTTATGCGTCGCCCACGCCGGCGGTTTCCTGCATGCGAGACGAGACCTCACCCAAATGGTGCAGGCCGTCACCGTAGGTCATCTCCAGTTGCGTCAGTTTTTTGAACTGGTGCGAGACGATGTATTCATCGGTCACGCCAATGCCGCCATGCAACTGCACCGCTTGCTGGCCTACAAAGCGCATAGCCTGGCTCAGTTGCACGCGGGCGCGGGCAATGGCGCGGCGACGTTGCTCGGCGGGCGTGTCCAGTTGCAGGCTGGCGTAGTAGCTCATGGAACGCGCCAGCTCCAGCTGCATCTTCATGTCGGCCAAACGGTGGCGCAGCGCCTGGAAGCTGGCAATGGCCACGCCAAACTGCTTGCGCTGGTTCAGGTAGTCGGCCGTGATGCGCAGCACCTGGTCCATCACCCCCACGGCCTCGGCGCAGACGGCGGCGCTGCCCGTGTCCACGGCCAGTTCCAGCGCGGCCAGGCCTTCGGAGGTCACCAGGGTGGCCGGGCTGTGCTCGGCTTCCGCCTCGGCGGCGCGGCTGCCGTCTTGGGTGATATAGCCCCGGGTGGTCTCGCCAGGGGCGTTGCGCTCCAGCAAGAACAGGGCTTGCTGGCCATCCAGCATGGCGGGCACGAGGAAGGCATCGGCGTGGTCGCCTGCAGGAACTATGCTTTTATGAGCTGTCAGCGTATATCCATTGGACGTTTGAGCCGCTTTTGACTCACATTTGTCTAAACGATAGCGAGCGCGGCGCTCTTGGTGGGCCAGCACCACCAGCGTTTCACCGCTGGCAATGCGGGGCAGCCAGTGGGCCTGTACCGCCTCTGGGGCGTAGTGGTTCAGCACCTTGCCGCCATAAAGCTTTGCGCCAAGGGCTCCAGCACCATGCCACGGCCCATTTCTTCCATCACCACCATCGCTTCTACAGCGCCCATGCCCATGCCACCGTGGGCTTCTGGCACGTTCAGCGCCGTCAGGCCCAACTCGGCCAGGGCGCTATAGGTGTCACGGCTGAATCCGCCAGCTTGCACTGCCGCGCGGCGGTGTTCAAAGGTGTAGGCCTTGTCCACCCAGCGGCGGGCGGCATCGCGCAGTTGCTGCTGGTCGTCAGAAAAATCGAAATCCATGTGTGTCTCTCCCAGTCTTAGCCCAGCAGCGTCTGAGCGACGATGTTGCGTTGCACTTCATTGCTGCCACCGTAAATGGTGGTCTTGCGGAAGTTGAAGTAAGTCCCGGCCAACGGTGCGTTGCCCACGGTGCCGCCGGGGAAGTTGCCTTGCCAGCCCGCTTCCATGGCTTCTTCAATGAACGGCAGGCTGTAGGGGCCTGCGGCCAGCATCATCAGCTCGGTGTAGCGCTGCTGAATCTCGCTGCCTTTGATCTTGAGCAGGCCGGCAATGTCCAGCGAGTTCTTGCCGCTTTTCTCGGCCGAGAGCACGCGCAACACCAGCATTTCCAGCGCAATAATGTCCACTTCCAGCAAGGCAATCTGGTCGCGGAAGCGGAGGTCTTCCCAGACGCCTTCTTGTTTGGCAATGCGCTTGAGGCGCTCCAACTCGCGCTTGGAGCGGTTCACATCGGCGATGTTGGTGCGCTCATGGGCCAGCAGGTGCTTGGCGTAGGTCCAGCCCTTGTTTTCTTCGCCAATCAACTGGTCGGCGGGCACTTTCACGTTGTCAAAGAACACCTCGTTGACTTCGCACTCGCCGTCCAGCAGCTTGATGGGGCGCACGGTCACGCCGGCTCTTCATGTCCACCAGCAGGAAGCTGATGCCAGTCTGGGGTTTGCCTTCGTTGCTGGTGCGCACCAGATTGAACATCCAGTCGCCGTGCTGGCCCAGCGTGGTCCAGGTTTTTGGCCGTTGACGATGTAATGGTCACCGTGGCGTTCGGCCCGGGTTTTGACGCTGGCCAGGTCGGAGCCGGAGCCGGGTTCGAATAGCCCTGGCTCCACCACACTTCACCGCTGGCAATGCCGGGCAAAAGCGCTGCTGTTGTTCGGACGTGCCATAGGCCATGATGACCGGGGCCACCATCACCGGGCCAAACGGCACCACAGCAGGTGCACAGGCGCGGGCGCATTCTTCGGCAAACAGGTGTTTTTGCACGGCGGTCCAGCCGGGGCCACCAAATTCTTTGGGCCAGCCGCTGGCCAGCCAGCCCTTTTTTCCCAGCACCTTGGCCCAGCCTTGGATGTCTTCGCGGCTCAGGCGCAGGTCGTTGCGTACCTTGTCAGCCAGCGCGGGGTTGAGGTTGTCTTTGAGCCAGGCGCGAACTTCTTCGCGGAAGGCCAGTTCTTCGGGCGTGTATGCCAAGTCCATGCAAATGCTCTCCTTGTGTAGCAAGGTGGACACAAGGCCCACCATGCCACTGAGCGTGGGCCTTTTGCTGCGCTGCGGCAACAGGGGGAATACGCAGAAGCTGTCACCAAGGTGCTGCATGGCGCATGGGCCGAGGGGGCATCTCAGGGAGTGACGCTAGGACGGTAGATAGATGCCTATCCCCTGCAGTGCGCGCAGCCAAGGCAGTAAGTGGTGAGAGGTGCTGAAAACTGCTGATTTCCTTAGCCCCTATAGGGCTGCAGACCCATGCTTTGCATCAAAAAATATACAATTTGAAACATGTGGATAAAGCAGAACCAGCGCCGTGAAAGGTCGCATGCAAGGTGCAGACCCCGAGGTGCAGGCCCACGCTGTTCACGGTGCAGGCAGGCTTCTTCCACAGGTCATAAATCACACGGATTGGGGTGCTGAACAGTGAAATTCGGTGCTTTCAGAGCTATTTTTTAGGACGAAAAATGAGTTGGTTTACAAACCTGCGGGTGGGCGTCAAGCTCATCGGCGGCTTTCTGGTGGTGGCTGCAATCGGGGCTGTGATTGGCACGCTCGGTATTCTGAAGTCGGCACAAATCAATCAGATGGCGTCGACCATGTATGACAACGAGGTGGTGGGGCTCAGTCATGTCGCCGAAGCGAATGTGCAGCTGGTATCGGCCAGCCGTGCCACCCGCAATGCCATTTTGGCGTACACGGCAGAGGAGCGAAATTACAGTCTCAAGGTCTATAAGGAACGTGTGGGGCAGGTGTACGCGGAGCTGCAGCAGGCAGAAAAACTGTTTGTGACCGCTGCCGGCAAAGCGCAGGTGAATGAAGCCTTCAAAGCTGTTCAAGCCTTTGATGCAATGTCGCAAACGTTGCTGGACAAGCTGCAAACGGAGGGGTTGAGCGATAAGCGCGATTCCACCGAGATGGTGTTCACCCAACTGCGCCCCGTCACGGACAAGGCCGACGACATGATGTCGGAGCTGATGGCACGCAAGAAAGACAATGCCGCCAGATTGAGTGCCCTAACCGACCAGGTGTATGCAGACATTCGCTTTTTGCTGATCAGTGTGACGGTGCTGGGTGTGCTGGCGGGGATTGCGATCGGCGTCTTGCTGACCCGGGGCTTGTCCAAGCAGTTGGGCGGCGAGCCGGTGGACGTGGCCGCCACGGCGACGGCGATTGCCGATGGCGATTTGTCTACCACCATTGATACGTCCCGTGCTCAGCCGGGCAGCGTGGTGTTTGCCATGCAGCAGATGCAAGCCTCGTTGCGCCAAGTGGTGGGCGCCGTGCGCAGCAGCAGCGACAGCATTGCAACGGGTGCAAATCAAATCTCCATGGGCAATGCCGATCTGTCGCAGCGCACCGAAGAGCAAGCCAGCAACTTGCAGCAAACCGCCGCCAGCATGGAGCAGCTGGCCTCGACCGTGCGCAACAACACCGACAACGCGCACCAAGCCACAGCCCTGGCGCGCGACGCTGCCCAAACCGCCAGCCAAGGCGGCGAAGCCATGGAGCAAGTCACACGCACCATGGAGACCATCTCCACCAGCTCACGCAAGATTGCCGACATCATTGGCGTGATCGACGGTATTGCCTTCCAGACCAACATCTTGGCGCTGAACGCCGCCGTCGAAGCAGCCCGCGCCGGTGAGCAAGGTCGCGGCTTTGCCGTGGTGGCGGGTGAAGTGCGTGCTTTGGCGGGCCGCAGCGCCGAAGCCGCCAAGGAAATCAAACAACTGATTCAGCAAAGCGTGAACCAAGTGAGCGAAGGCACGCGCTTGGTCGGTGTCACCGGCCAAACCATCGCCGACGTGGTGCGTCAGGTGCAAAGCGTTTCCACGCTGATTCAAGAAATCAGCAACGCCAGCCAGGAGCAAAGCCAGGGCACCGGCCAAGTCAGCGACGCGATTGCGCAGCTGGACCAGGTCACCCAACAAAATGCGGCCTTGGTGGAAGAAAGCGCAGCCGCAGCCAGCAGCCTCAGCCACCAGGCTGCAGAGCTGAACCAGCTGGTCTCCACCTTCAAAACGGGCACCGGCACCTCGGCACGCTTTGCGGCGCTGTCGCCCCAATTAGCGCCTGCAAGCGCTGCCAGCACCCAAGCCAGCCGCACGACAAAAACCGAGGAGCAAGAGCCCTTGATGCTCCACTAAGCACCGCGCACCACACAAAGGCCTTGGCATGCACCAAGGCCTTTTTTTATGCCGCTGCAGCGCACCCGCCGCCTGCGCAAGCTCGCTACAGCTGCTCTTGCTGCGCCGCAGCGCGTGCCTGTGCCATACGGTGATTGGCCCAACCTTGCAGTGCCCGCGGCAACACTACCAGCGCCACCACGGCCATCAACAGGGTCAGTGCCAAGGGCTGCTGCACAAAAATCGCTAGGCTGCCATTGCCCACCGCCACGGCTTGGCGCAGTTGCACCTCGGCCAGCGGGCCCAGCGCCACACCGATCACCAGCGGCGTCAGCGGAAAATCAAAGCGCCGCATGGCCACGCCCAGCAAGCCCATGCCATAGAGCAGCAACAGATCACCCACGCTCTGGCGCATGCCATAAACACCGGCAGCCGCCAGCACCAGCATGGCGGCGTACAGCTGCGGACGCGGTATGCGCAGCAACACGGTCCACATCCGCACCATGGGCATATTCAGCACCCACAGCATGGCATTGCCAATGAACAACGACGCAATCAGCACCCAGACGAAGCTGTGGCCACTGGTAAACCACTGTGGCCCGGCAATACCCATAGTTTGAAACGCGCCCAGCATCACCGCCGTGGTGTTGCTGGTGAATCCCATCACCAGCAACGGTATGAGCGCTGCCGTCACCGTGGCATTGTTGGCCGCTTCGGGGCCTGCCACGCCTTCAATCGCGCCTCACGTCCAAACTCCGCGCGGTAGGCATCGCGCACCATGTAACGCTCAGGCATAGCTCACATGGGTGGGCATATCAATACCGCCGATGGGCACACACCAAAGCGCCCCAATCACGGTGCCGCGCAGCCAAGGTCGCCAGGAACGCTTCCAGTCTTGGGCCGACATGCGCACGCGGCCTACGGTATTCAAGGTGCGGCGCACCCGGCCTTCGAACATGGCGGCATGCAACACTTCTGCCACTACAAACAGGCCCACCGCCACCAGCACCATATCGATACCGTCAAGCAGCAACGGCCAGCCTGCAGTCCAGCGCTCCACCCCGGTGACCGACTCTGCCCCCACGCATGCCAGCGCCAGCCCCACAAACAAGGCCGTCATGCCCCGCAAGGTGCTTTTACCAATCGCCGCGCTGACAGCACCAAGCGCCATCACCATGAGCATGAAGATTTCTGCAGGCCCCAGGCGACTGGCAATCCCTGCCACCCAAGGTGCCACCCACACCACCAGCAGCGCCGCCAGCGTGCCCGCCAGCCATGAGCCAATCGCCGCCGTCGCCAGCGCCACGCCTGCACGCCCGTTCAAGGCCATGCGGTTTCCTTCCATGGCGGTGACCATGCTAGCGCTTTCCCCCGGTATATTGAGCAGGATGGAGGGGTCGATCCGCCATACATGCCCCCGCAGGCAATCGCAATAAAAAAGATGAAAGCCTGGGTGATGTCGACATGGAAAGTCATGGGCAACAGCGCTACGGCCACCGAAGGCCCAAAGCCGGCAGCACCCCCAGCGCCGTACCCAGCACACCGCCAAAGCCCAGGCCAAATTTTCAGGGGGTGGTGGCAACTGCCAGCCCTGCCACAGGCATGTATCACATCCATGGCAACCACCCGCAGGCAAACTGATGCCCAGCACCTTCGTAAAAGAACGTACCCCCCGGCGGCCAGCAGCAGCCCGACCGCCCCATCCGTCACCAAACGGATGCCACGCACACCCAGCCCTGGCTGCTCTGCAGCACGCAAGCCCTGCAAAGCCAGCACGTAGCACAGCGCGGCAGCACAGACAAAACCGCTTTGCCGCATCAGCAAGGCACACAGCAGCAGCCCTGCCGTCACCCACACCCATGGCGTAATCTGAAAATGGGCCGCGCTGGTGGACGCTGGCAGATGGCGCCAGCCCCCATGCAGCGCCTCCCAGACCAGCCACCCGCCACACAGGCCCAGCACGCCAGCGCACAAGCCCGGCACCAGCCGCGCTCCGCCATCCAGCTGCAGGGGTTGTGCAGGCAACTGCCAGGTGGCCCAGGCCAGCACCACCGCCACCACAGCAATCACCACCCCCACCGCAATTTGCCATGCAACTGCAGGCGGTGGCACCATCGGCCCTGCCTCTTCCTGCAAAGTCTGCGCAGGCGCTGCTGCGTCTTGTTCAGTCATACGTCACACCTTCTTGTCTGGATTGCATTGCCCAACCATGCAGCGCAAGGCTGCCACCTGTGCCGTGGCGCCGCTCTGCGCAGGATCAAGCTTGTTGGGCTGCTGCATCATCCCGTTCATCGGCATCTGCACAGCCGGTAAAAACCCGGATGGCGCCATGCCTGCCGCGTTCAAGCCACGACTGCCGCAGGCATCCACGACAATGTGCGCATGAGTGAAGTTTCTTCCATGCGACTCGACAAATGGTTATGGGCGGCGCGTTTTTACAAAACCCGTAGCTTGGCCGTGGAACAAATCAGCAAAAACCGTGTGACGGTGAATGCAGCGGCCGCCAAAGCCTCGCGCGAAGTGCGTGTGGGCGACACCATTGCCCTGCGCCAAGGCAATGTGCCCAAAACCGTCCGGGTGATGGGCTTGAGTGCCATGCGTGGCCCTGCGCCCGTGGCCCAGCAGCTCTACCAGGAAACCGCAGAGAGTGTGGCCGAGCGCGAGCGTCTGGCTGAGCAGCACCGCCTGGCACCCGAGCCAGCCAGCAACATCGCACTGCAACACGATGGCCGCCCCAGCAAACGTGATCGCCGCAGCATGGATCGCGTGCGCCACCAATGGAATGACCGCTGGAGTGCCAGCTGGGATGGCAACTAGCCCAACGTCAGCGCGTTGCTTGCAGCGCGCTGACAATGCTGCGCCACAGTGCGCACACAGATAACCGTTCGTCGGAACTTTTTTGCAAAAGCTGCTCCAATCCCTTGCTATTGATTTGTGAACATCAGCCGTAATGGCTGCAAGGGATTTCAGTGATTTTTCAAAAGTTTTCAGCGCGCAGTGCACGCGCTGTCGTGGCATCCGCTTTGGGCGCCGCTTTGTTAAGCGCCTGTTTAAGCAACACTTCTTCCCCCTCCACCTCTGCGACACCTGGCCCTGCAGCGCCAGCGCCCCATGCATCTGCCGCAGCACCAGCCACCAGCCAGCACTTTTCAGCGTGCCGCCAGTTTTTTGCGGCCGGTGAGCCGCCTGCCATCGCCCCCCAGCCCAAGCTGCGTGACCTGTGCTTCGATGCATTTGCCGTCCTGCACAACGGCAACACCCGCACGCCCCTGTTTGTGGCACAGCGACTGAACAAAACGCTGGTGGCCGATGCCGATGAAAAGCGCACCAACAAGTTCTATGCCGACGCCCGCCTGCCCCGCGCCGAACGTGCAGAACTGAACGACTACAAGCGCTCTGGCTATTCCCGTGGCCACATGGCCCCGGCTGCCGATATGCCCACTGCCCAGGCCATGGCGCAAAGCTTTTCGCTGGCCAATATGGTGCCCCAGTCCATCAAGCAAAACAGTGGCCCTTGGGCGCAGATTGAAAAAGACACGCGCCGCTACGCCGCCCGCGCCAAGGGGGATGTGTATGTCATCACCGGCCCGGTCTTTGATGCACAGCCTGCCACCGTGGGCGACAACCGCGTGGCCGTCCCCACCTACCTGTACAAGCTGGTGTATGACGCCAGCAGCAACCGGGCCTGGGCCCACTGGCAAGCCAACCGCGACGATGAGCGCGTGAGTCCTCCCATCAGCTATGCAGAGCTGGTCAAGCGCACCGGCATGGAACTGCTGCCCGGCGTGCAGCCCCAGTAATCACGGGCATGCACCTGTAAAAAAAGCGCTCCCCAGGAGCGCTTTTTTGATGCATGGCCCATTCACCGCCGGTACACAGCGCCCTAGAGAGCTGGGGGCGCGCCCAGCCACAGTTGCTCTGCCATCAGCATGGCAGCAATGCCCACCATCAACCCGCCAGACACCCGCGACACCCATTGCGCCGCTGCAGGCCGCGCACCCAGCACGCGCTGCGAGCCAGGCCCACCCCATATAGACCACAGCACAGCTGGCCGCGTGCAAGCCCCCCAGCACCACAATTTGCAACGCCACCGGCCACTGCGCGGTTTGCTGCACAAACTGGGGCAGCAAGGCCAGCAACAGCAGCAACTGCTTGGGGTTCAAGCCACTCACACATGTGCCCTTGGCCAGCCAGTGCCAGGAGGTGTCATTCCCCTGCGCCTGGCCTGCATGGGCGGCACCCGGGCTGCGCCACATCGCCACGCCCAGCCACAGCAAATAGGCCGCGCCCAGCACCGTAATGGCTGTCAGCACCAGCGGGTGCTTGGCCACCAGCGCCCCCACGCCTGCCGCAACCGCCAAGGTAGCCAGCATGGCCCCCAAGGCCAGCCCCAGCACGGCAGGCGCCACTTTGGAGCGGCCACGCAAGCCTGCCGAAATGGCATAGGCCCAGTCGGCCCCCGGCGTCACCACAAGAAGCAAGGAAACGGCCCAAAACGCGGCCATCATGGTCACTGACACAGCACACCTACACAGGTTTTTGAAAGCAGCAAGGATAGGAAGATCAGCGGAAAATGTGCTCCCTATAACTTCCCAAAATTCTAGATTTTGGAAAATTTCACCCCATGAACGCCTTAGATCGAAAAATTCTTGCTGAACTCGAAAACGACGGGCGATTAACCGTCACCGAACTGGCAGAGCGGGTGGGCTTGAGCCTCTCGCCCTGCCACCGGCGCGTGCGTGCGCTGGAGGAGTCCGGCGTCATCCGGGGCTACCGCGCCCAACTGGACGCATCGGCGCTGGGGCTGGAATTTGCCGCGCTGGTGTTTGTGACACTGACGGGCAGCAAAGCCGTGGCGGAGTTTGAACAGGCCGTTGCCCAGCTCGAAAACGTGGTGCAGGCCCAGCGCCTATTTGGGGAACCCGACTACCTGCTGCACGTGGTGGCACATGACCTGCCGGCTTTTCAGCGCTTTTATGACGAGCGCCTCACCGCCCTGCCGGGTATGCACCGCATGACATCCACCTTGGTCATGAAAGAAGTGGTGGCCAACCGCCCGCTCACTGCAGCGATGGACTGAGCGCCCCTGCACAGGCACTCGGATTGGCTCGCTGCCGGCGCATGGGGTTGAGGCTTAAATAAGCCTCTAGCGCAGATGCAGCTTACGCAAGCAGCTATCTATTTGTTTCAACATCCTTCGGCCGTGCAATGGCCGCTGTCAGCGGCTATCAGCTGCTGAAGCGGGCTAGACCTGCACCGTCGCGCAGCAGCTGGCCGGCAGCTGCAACCAGCGCTGGGCCGCCGCTTGCAGCGAGGGCAAAGAGCCCGTCGTCATCAACCGGATCTGATGGGCTTGCGCACAGGCATCGGGGGGAGTCTGCGCAGGCTCGGGGCGCAAACGCTGCTGCTGCGCCAGCAAGCGCCGCGTCTGGCGCGCCACCGGGGCCCCGTGTCAATCAGTTGCACCTCCGCCCCAGCAAGGCCCGCAACTCCTCTTTGATAAAGATGTAGTGCGTGCAACCCAGCACCAACGTATCCATCTCACCAGTTTTCAAGCCAAATTGGCCTAAAGCGCTGATGTAGCGTGCGCTGAGTGCTTCAATTTCTGAAGCTTCGCCCGCCGCTTCTGGCTGCTGCAAAGTGCTCAGCTCAATGGCGCGCGCCAAGCCATCGCAGGCTTGCACATGAAACTGCACGTTCTGGCCATGTTCGCTCAGCAGCTTGCGAAAGCGGCGACTCTCTACGGTGCCCCGCGTTGCCATCACCCCCACATGCTGGGTCTGGCTGGAAGCCGCTGCCGGCTTGATGGCAGGCTCCACCCCAATCAGCGGCAACTGCGGCATGGCCGCCCGCAGGGATTCCACCGCAGCAGCGGTGGCCGTGTTGCAGGCTATCACCAGCGCCTTGATGCCGTGCTGTGCCTGCAAATGCTGGGCAATCGCGTGGGTACGCGCCTGCACAAAGGCATCGCCACGCTCACCGTAGGGCGCGTTGCCGCTGTCTGCAAGGTAGACGAAATGTTCATGGGGCAACTCGCGGCGCAGTGCTTGCAACACGCTCAAGCCGCCAATACCGCTGTCAAAAACGCCAATCGGCGAGGTCGCCAAAGTCATGGAGCAACAAATAGGGTTGTGCAAATAACCGCCAAGTATGCGCCCGTGCACAGCCCTGTGCGGCCCTGAGCAACGACAAGCCCCTGCAGGCACATGCCATGCAGGGGCGGTGGACGGTGCATCGCCTGCAGCAGCGGGCAATTACGGCATGGTTTCCAAATACGTGGCCAAGGCCTGAATGTCTTGGTCTGACATGCCCTTGGTCACAAACGCCATGTTCGGGTCAGAGCGCACGCTGCTGCCGTCACGGTAGCGTTTCAAGGTGAGATCGACGTACCCAGCGTGCTGGCCCGCAATGCGGGGCAAACGCTCGTTGCCATGGCCGTTGGCAGCGTGGCAGTTGATGCAAATACGCTCGTAATACGCTTTGCCGCGCGCATGCATTGCCGCATCTTTGGGTGGGCGGGGGGCCAGCTTTTCTTTCTCGTAAAACAGCACCATGCCCACCATTTCATCGCGGTTCATGGCTTTCAAAATGCCTTCCATGAAGGCGTTCTTGCGCGTGCCCTGTGAAAACTGGCGAATCTGTTCCACCAGATAAGCCGGGTTTTGCCCATCCAGGTAAGGCACTTCCAAAATGGCCTGGCCGTTTTGACCACCGTGGCAATTGACACACACTGCCGCCACTTTTTTGCCCAGGCCATAAAGCTTTTGTCCCAGCTCGGGGTTGGCCTGCGCTTCGTGCAAGCGCGCCTGCAAGTCGGCCTGGGTGATGGTTTTGCCCGCCTGCGCATAGGCCACAGGTTGCAGCGCGAACGCCAGCAAAACGGCACCGACAGCGGTTGTGAAACAAAAGTGCAAAGAGGCGAAAGAGCGCAAATGCATGAGCAAATCCAGGGCGTGCAGCAAGGTGTAACCGTTTCATTATCTGCACATCGCTGCGCATTACCAGCCGCTGCAACAAGCTGACCAAAGCTTGATCTAGCGCCTTGCCAAAGATGCCAAACCACGCTCTCACTTGCCATCGGCAAGGGGCATCAATGGGCGTATGCCCCAATACGCACCGTCTCACATTTGGTTTCAACTGCAATTTCGCACGGTCGTGCTTTTACAAGTGCAGCGCCGCTATTTCCTCCACCAGACAAACCGCCATGAAGCACCTCAGTGTGACGACAAAGCTGTGGCTCGGCGTTGGCAGCATTGTGCTGGGCGCCATCGTGATCGTGGGCCACGCCGGCTACAACTCCGCCAGCCACCAAAAGCAGTTCAACGAACAAGACCGCCTGCTGTCGCAGCGGCTGGATCAAGCCGCGCAATGGAGTGCGCTGGCCCAGGTCAACATCGTACGCACACAAGCCGCGCTCTCCAGCAGTGATGCACAGGAGGCAGCCGAGCTGGCCACGCAAATCAGCGCCACCCAGCAAGTGATTGCCACGCTGCAGCAAGCTTTGCAGGCCAGCAGCACCGGCAGCCAGGACCAGGCAGCGCTGCAACAGCTGGCGCAACTGCGCCAAACGATGCTGTCGCTCACCGAGCAAGCCCAGCGCAGCAAAACGAATCCAGGCGCTGCGCCTGCCGAGCTGCAAACCGCCCGCAGCAGCCTGCGCCAAGCCGCTCAGGCCTACGCCAGCGCCCTGCAGCAATACGTGCAGCAGCAAACCCAGCAGCTTGCACAAATGCGCGCCGACATGGGCGCTGCCCGCCAAGGCGTGGTGCGCGCGGCTGCCATCCACATGGTGTTTTTGTTGCTGGGTATTGCTGTGGGCGCCTATTTGCTGATTGGCAGCATTCGCCGCTCCATGCAACAGGCCAACCAGATTGCCGAGCAAATTGCCGCAGGTGATTTGCGCTCGAATTTTGGTGAAGACGTGCGCCACGACGAATTTGGCCAGTTGCTACAGTCGCTGCAGCGCATGAGCCAGTCGCTGTCCAGCATGATGGAGGATGTGCGCCAAAGCGACGATGCCATCACCTTGGCCAGCAGCGAGATCGCCTCGGGCAACCAAGACTTGTCGCAGCGCACCGAAGTCACCTCCAGCCACCTGCAGCAAGCCGCTGCGGCCATGCTGCAACTGACCCAGACCCTGCAAGCAACCGCCAGCAGCGCCCAGCACGCCGCAGGTTTGGCGCAACAAGCCTGCGGCGTGGCACAGCGCGGCGGCACGGTGGTACACCAAGTGGTGGAGGCCATGACCGACATCCACAGCAGCAGCCAAAAGATTGCCGACATCATTGGGGTGATTGACGGCATTGCCTTCCAAACCAATATTCTGGCGCTGAACGCCGCCGTAGAAGCCGCCCGCGCCGGTGAGCAAGGCCGGGGCTTTGCCGTAGTG
>NZ_CADEPJ010000087.1 GCF_902829245.1 Comamonas jiangduensis
GTCCTGACCCGGTACGTTTAGGCGGAGTGGGGCATGTGTTGCGTGAGCGCTTGCAGCCGCACTTGAAGAGTGAGGTGCGCACTACGGTGCTGGGCCATGTGCAGCGCGGTGGGGATCCCACGCCGTTTGACCGCGTGTTGGCCACGCAGTTTGGCCACCACGCTGCGCAGCTGATTTTGTCGGGGCAATTTGGACGCATGGTCACGCTACAAAACGGCGAGATTGGGAGCGTCGAGATTGCGACCGTGGCCAATACGCAGCGCAAAATTGCACTTGATCACCCCCTACTGACCATGGCCCGAGACATTGGGATTTGCTTGGGCAAGGCTTGATCAGTGGAAGAAGTGACACGGCAAACTGTGTTGGTGTGCAGCGTTGCTTTGTCCAAATCTGCAATAGGCGTTCTTTGAAAGTTTGTAATTAAGTGTCACAAGAGGTTGGAATATGTGGGTAAACCCGGTGTAATTGTCACTGTCTGTGAATTTTCAGGCCGCTTGCACGTAGGTGCAGGCGGTTTTCTTTTTTCTGGCTGCTATGCAATTCAAAAATCTTTCTGTCGCAAAAAAAGTTTGGTTGTTGTTGTTGACCGTGTTGAGCACGATGCTGCTTGCTGGCTTGGGCATGACCGCGTATCTGAAAAGCGTCGATAAAAAGATGCTCAATGAAGTCATTGATATGGAGGAGCGCATCAGCTTGGTGATGCAGTTGCGTGGGAATACGCAAGCCACCTCCAGCTATTTGATCGCCTCCAACATGGCGCAAGACAACATGTCGATGGAGTTCTTCGGCGAGCAGTACGCAACCATTGCGAATGAAGCGAAAGCGCTGCTGGACCGTACAGGTCAGCGCCTGTCATCGGCAGAAGGCCGCGCAGTGTTCGATCGCATCTTGGAGCAGCGCCAGAAACTGCTGAAAGTCGCAGAGCAAATTGGTCTGGAGCGTCGCAATGATGGTGATGTCGCTTCGATGGTGAAGACCGAGCTGTTGCCTGCGGTACAGCAGTATTTGGCCTTGCAAGAGGAACTGGTCGTTTTGCAGCAGCAATTGCTGCAAAAAACGATAGACCAAGGCGAAAAGGATTCTGCGGTCGCTATGTCTGTGGGTAGCCTGACATTGGCGGCTGTGGTGGTGCTGAGCTTGCTGTTCTCGGCATGGCTGGTGCGTCAGCTGACGGCACCTCTGGCCCGTGCGGTAGAGCTGGCAGAAACCATTGCGGCAGGTGATCTGACCCGTGATGTGCACGATGACCGCAAGGACGAATTGGGCCAACTGCTGCGTAGCCTGAATGCCATGACGCAAAAGCTGCGCGCCGTGGTCGGTGAGGTGCGCAATGGGGTGGATTCGGTGTCTTCCGCCGCGTCGCAAATTGCAACGGGTAACCAAGATCTGTCGGCACGTACCGAGCAAACAGCGGCCAACCTGGAAGAAACTGCGGCCAGCATTGAAGAGTTGACATCGACCGTCGCGCAGTCTGCCGATACAGCCCGCCAGGCCAACCAGTTGGCTACGACTGCGGTGCAAGCGGCAGAGCGTGGTGGTGAAGTGGTCAGCCAGGTGGTGATGAGCATGGACCAGATCAACACCTCCAGTCGCAAGATCAGCGACATCATTGGTGTGATTGATGGCATTGCGTTCCAAACCAATATCTTGGCCTTGAATGCTGCGGTGGAAGCTGCGCGTGCGGGCGAGCAAGGGCGCGGTTTTGCGGTGGTGGCTGGAGAGGTGCGTACTTTGGCGCAGCGCAGTGCGGAAGCCGCCAAGGAAATCAAAACCTTGATTGGCGACAGCGTGCAAAAGGTCGAGGCGGGCGGTAAGTTGGTGGGCGAAGCCGGAACCACCATGCGGGACATCGTGACCCAGGCGCAACAGGTCAGCACCTTGATCTCCGACATCAATGAGGCGGCCACAGAACAAACGGCCGGGATTGAACAGGTCAGCCATGCCGTCATGCAGCTCGATCAAGTCACCCAGCAAAATGCGGCCTTGGTGGAAGAGTCCGCCTCGGCGGCGGACAGCCTGAACCAGCAAGCGCGGCAACTGGTGCAAGCGGTGGCCGCCTTCAAGCTGGAAGATGTCAGAGGCGGCGTGAGTGTGGCCCGCGCCAAGCCAGCGACCGATGCAGGCGCTGCCTACGCTTTGACGCAGGCCTGAGTCGCTGCTGCGGGTAAAAGGGCGTGCCTTGTGCAGGCGCGGCACGCCTTGCCTGGATCGGTGGGTGGATTACTCCCCTAACGCAGCGCACAAGCGCTGTACCTGGGCTTCTAGCATTTCCACCCGGGCTTCCAGGGCCTCAATGCGGCGGGCCTCGACGCAGTCAAGGGCTGGGGCGCTGTGGTCACTGCTGGCGCCGCCTGGTACGGCCAAGCTGGGTGCGCCGCACAGCAGGTGGGCCCAGCGCGCTTCGCGTGCGCCCGGGGCTTTGGGCAGCAGTTGTACCAGCGCGCCACCTTTGTCTGAGCTGCGGTCTTGCAGCTCTTCCAAAAAGGCTTCCACCGATCCGGTGTCAGCAAAGCGGTGCCAGCGCTCGGCATTCGTGCGCAGCTCGGCCGCAGTTTGTGTGCCACGCAGCATCAGCAAGCCCAGCAGGGCGCTGGCCTGGCTGGGCACGCCCAGCACGCGCTCAAAGTTGTGCTCCCAGCGCATGGCGCGCTGGCCGCTGACTTCAATCACCAAATGGCGGTCACGCAGGCTGTCGAGGGCGCTGAGAATGTCAGCCTCGCTCAGGTTCATGACCGGCTCGCGGCTGGTTTTCTGTGCAGCCGCTGGCCAGGCTGTTGAGCGTGAGCGGGTAGCTGTCCGGCACGGTGCGCGCTTTTTCCATGAGGGTGGCAAGCACACGTGCTTCAGTCGGGGACAAGGGCTGGTTCTGATGGTCGAAGGTCATGGCAGGGATAATTGCGACGCAATGAAAAACATCGTGATTTTGATCTCGGGCGGCGGATCCAATATGGCTGCCATTGTGAAGGCAGCCAAGCAGCAGAACTGGGAGCGCCGTTATGGTGCCCGCGTGGCAGCGGTGCTCAGCAACAAGGCCGATGCCAAGGGGCTGATTTTTGCCAAGGAGCACGGCATCGCCACCGAGGTGCTGGATCACAAGCAGTTTGACAGCCGCGAAGCCTTTGATGCGCAGCTGGCGCAAGTGATTGACCGCTACACCCCCAGTGTGGTGGTGCTGGCAGGCTTTATGCGCATTCTGACGCCCGGCTTTGTGCAGCATTTTGCGGGGCGCATGGTCAACATCCACCCCTCGCTGCTGCCCGCCTTCACCGGTTTGCACACCCACCAGCGCGCCATTGATGCGGGCTGCAAGTTTGCTGGCTGCACCGTGCATGGTGTGACGGCGGAGCTGGATGTCGGCCCCATTTTGGACCAGGCCGTGGTGCCCGTGCTGCCCGATGACACGGCCGAGACGCTGGCCGCCCGCGTGCTCACGCAAGAGCACATCATTTACCCGCGTGCCGTAGCGGCCCTGCTGCAAGCCACGTCAGCTAGCGCCTGATTCCAGGGTGCTCAGCCTTCCATCACTCAGTCACTTCCGCCTTGCCTTGCTGCTGCCATGTCTGCGCGTGGCTTCGCGCCACGCAGGATGGGTGGTGCGAAATAAAGCTGAACGCTGCGCTAAGTCTGCGCTGGGCTGCCGGTCATGGCGCTGCCCAGTTCCGGCGCGCCTGCGGCGCTGACTTTCTGTGCCGCTGCCAGGCGGTCTGCATCACTGCGGTTTTGGCTGAGCTTGAACTTGGCCTCCAGCCGCTCCACCGCAATCTCCAGCCCGACGATGTGCTGCAGCCGCTCCATCAAGGCATCGTGCGGCATGTGCTTGGGGCCCCAAGGCCCGGCAGGGTCGGGCATCTGTTCGTGGATGCGGTGCTCCTGCGTGCGCGAGAGCTTGCCCAGCACGCGCAGCAAAAAACGCTGGTCGGTATGCACACGCACGTGGCCGTGCACGTGCACCACGCGGTAATTCCAGGTGGGCACCAGCAAATGGGTGTCGTGTTTGCTGGGGTACCAGTTGGGCGAGATGTAGGCATGCTCTGCACGAAACACCACCAGCACCGCATCGCCATCGCACAGTTGCTGTGCCAAGGGGTTGGCCCTGGCCACATGGCCAATCAGCCGGGTGCCGCCGTCTTCTGGCGCCAAGGTCTCCAACTCCCACGGAATGTGGTTGGCATCCAGCCCGCCGGTATGCACATGCACCAGCATGCCCAGCGGGTACGCGCGGATCAGCGCCAGCGCCTGCTCAGGGTCTTGCACCTGAAAATCGGGAGGAATGTACATGGGCATCTCCAAACAAACGACACACCACGATGCAGCATCGCGGCCATGCGGGGCCAGTTACCGGGCCGCTTCCACCCGCGTAAAGCGTGGCTGCGGCACGCCATCGATCACCACAGTCTCATTGAACATGGCTGCGGGGCGCACCCACAGGCCGCGCTCGCCATACAGTGCGCGGTACAGCGTCATCGGCTCCAGGGTTTCGCTGTGGCGCACGGTGTCGATCACTTCATACAGCATGCCTTTGTAGTGGCGGGACCGGCCGGGCGGGTGACGATCAGCGGGGCAGGTGGTCGTTGTGCATAACAATCTATCAAAATAAGAGCTGCTGGCGTAGGTTGCATAAGGGTTTAAGCCCTAAAAGGGTTGAAATACGCCAACCTGCAGCCGTGGCCTAGCGCCATCGTACCCAGTTGCAGCAGCCAGCGCGCCACCGGGATTTGGCGGCAGTGGGACAATACGGGCTATGCATCCCAAAGCCCTTCTCGACGCTTGCGCCGAACTGGTCAAGCTGACCCTCCAATTCCAACACCCCGCCGACGCCGTGGTGTCCCGCTATTTCCGCGACCACCGCAACCTGGGGCCGCGCGAGCGCGCCACCTTGGCTGAAACCGCCTACACCGTGCTGCGCAAGAAAACCTTGTTTGAAGCCATGGCGCGCAGTGGCAGCGGCCCCAAAGAGCGCCGCTTGGCCATTTTGGGTTTTCACGCACCGCGCAATTTCTTGCAGGCGGCGTTGAGCGACCAAGAAATCAAGTGGCTGCAGCAGTGCGACGCCATCCAGCCCGAAGAGTTGATGGCCCAGCATCGCCACAACCTGCCCCAGTGGATGGCAGACGCTCTGCAAGCCCAGGTGGGCGACCAGTTTGAAGCACTGGCCGCCAGCATGCTGGAGCCCGCACCGCTGGACCTTCGCGTCAACACCCTGAACGCCAAGCGCGATGCGGTGCAAAAAGACCTGGCCCAAGCACGCTACAACCTGCTAGTGGGGCAACTTCAGCTGCGCCAAGCGGCGGGTAATTTAAGCATGCAAGATGTGCATAGCATCAATGCTGTGTTGAGCCCCGCGCAGCTTGAGACCTTGCCAAGCATTCCCAGTTCTCAAAAAAAATGAGCATTAAGCGCAGATAAATAAAAGGGTTCAGTACAGAAACATACTGGACCCTTTTATTTGCTGCGTCAGCAGCTATCTTTTTAATAATTAGTGCTGTTAAAAACCTCTGTTTATTAGAGCATTTGTTTGTTTTAGAATATAAATAAATCTCATGTAAGCTGCATTCGTTGTTGTATAAAAAGCGCCAGTAATCCAGCGCTTTTTAGAGTACGACCCAAGTGGTACTTATTTGATCAACTCTAGCATTTGCTTAAAGGCTGGGTGCTCACAGCTGCGAATCCATTCAAAGGCCACCATTTCGGTCGTCACCAGCTCAGCACCTGCGCCAGCTAAACGGTCAAAAGCCGCATCACGATTGCGCTCACTGCGCGAACTGCAAGCACCTGCTGCTGGAGGCCAAGCGCGGCGAGATGGTGGTGGACTTTTGCGCCGGTGCCGGTGGCAAAACCCTGGCCATTGGCGCGCAGATGCGCAACACCGGCCGCCTGTACGCGTTTGACGTATCGGCCCACCGTCTGGAAGCCTTGAAGCCCCGTCTGGCGCGCAGCGGTTTGTCGAACGTGCACCCCGCCGCGCTGGCCCATGAGCGCGATGAACGCGTCAAGCGCCTGGCAGGCAAGATTGACCGCGTACTGGTCGATGCACCCTGCTCGGGTCTGGGCACCTTGCGTCGCAACCCCGATCTGAAGTGGCGCCAGGATGAAAAGGCCGTGGCCGAGTTGAATGAAAAGCAACTCTCCATCCTGACCAGCGCCGCGCGCATGGTGAAGTCGGGCGGGCGCCTGGTCTACGCCACCTGCTCGGTGTTGCCCGAAGAAAACGAGCACATTGCCGAAGCCTTCCAAAAGGCACACCCTGACTTTGTGCCGCTGGATGCGGGCGAAACCTTGGCCAAGCTCAAGGTAGAGCAGGCCGAAGGTCTGTGCGCCGGGGGTGAAACCGGCACGCGCTATGTGCGCCTGTGGCCGCACACCCACCAAACCGATGGCTTCTTTGCCGCCGTGTGGGAGCGCAAGTAACGCCGGAAGTTGCTGGCGGCTGCCAAAGGCAGTGTTGGATTCCTCAGTCCCCGCAGGCTTTGGCTGTGCGGGGATTTTTTATGGCTACAGTATTTTCAGGCCGCAGCCACGTACGATTACCCCATGACCACCCAATACGAAAACCTCGCCACACTCGAGCTGTGGAACGACTTTTTCAAAGTTACCCCTGCCGAACTGCCCGCAGAGCGCCAGATGCGCGCGCGCCGCATGTCCGGCTTTATCCGCGGCACGGTATTGCCTGCTGCGCAAGCGCCGGAGCTTGCCGCCCCTGCACCTGCGCCCGCCCCTGAAGCGGCAAGTGATGGCAGCGCACCAGTGCCTGCCCCCAGCAAAAAAACTGCACCCCAAGTGGCGCGCGAATGGGTGCCTGCACAGTGGGGGTTTATTGCCCCGCAGGCCAAGTACGTCAAAGACACCAACCAGCACGCCAACAAGTTGCTGGAGGCGCTTAATGAAAATGTGGGCACCACCCAAGAGTTTCGCGATGCATGGGTTGGGGGGCAGCGCTGAATAGGCAATGTGCTCGCCCACCATGCGCAACAGGGCGTGCATGCCCATGCGCCGCTGCGCCTGGTCTTGCGCGGTGAAGGACAGGCGGTAGCTGTAGTTGTGCAGCCTTTGCTCTAGCGTTGCCAAGGGGGGCGGTGCAGTGCGCAAAAAATGCACCAGCTGGTCGGATAGCTCTTGCATGCGCTGGTCTTCTTCACCCAGCGCGGTCACGGTGGTCTCTGGTGGCCCCTCCCAGACTAATTTTTCGATGCGCACCGGTATATCTAGGCGCATGGGCAGCTGCAGTGATTGCAATGGCGTGGTGGGGGTGTCTTCTTTGGGCTGTGGCGTGCTGCGAATGCGCAACTCATCCATGTTCACGCGGCCAAAGCGCAGCTCTCGCTGCAGCAAAGGCTGCAAGCGCCAAGCGATGTCGGTACCTTTGATCTCCACTTGCAAGGCGGGGCTGGTCCAGCGCAACCAGTCAATGCGACCGCCATGGCGCAAGCTGCCTTCAATGCCATCGGCCTCGAGCTTTTGGTCTGCAGGCATCCAGCTGGCAACACGGGCCAGCGTGCGCTGCAAAGAATCGGCCTGACCGGCCCACCACCAAGCCATGCCCAGCAGCGCGCAAACCGCAATCAGTGACAGGGCAATCGCCATCATCAGCCAGCGCAGCCATCGGCGGCGACGACGCGGTGGCGCTGCGGGGGGCTTGGAAGGCGGAGTGTTTGCGCTCTCCAGCGAGGGTTCTTGACGTTCTTGCATGCAATCAGAAGTTGAAGCCCAAGCGCAGGTGCAAGCGCACCTTCTTGGTTTCCAGGCCATAGGCCAGGTCGGCTTGCAGTGGGCCTACGGGGCTGCGCCAGCGAATGCCGGTGCCCACGCCGACAAAGACGGTGTAGGTGTCCAGTGAATCTGTGACCGTACCTGCATCGACAAACATAGCGTGTTCCCAATCGTTGCGGTTGCCCGCAATCGTGATGGGGCGTTGCCATTCCACGCTGCCCGACGCCATATAGCGACCCCCGATGAGTTTGTCGTGGTCGGTACGCGCGCCAATGCTTTGGTGGCTGTAGCCGCGCACGGTGGTGTCGCCGCCCGAGAGAAACAGCTGGGTGATCGGCACCACCGTGTTGCTATTGGCAATCACCGCACCGCCATTGGCCCGAAAAGCCAGCCGGCTGCGCCGTCCGGTTTCTCCTTCGTTGCGATCCAGTGGCATCAGGTACAGCCAGCGGGCGGCCATGCGGCCAAAGGGTTTGCGCTCGGGGGTGATGGTGCTACCCGCGCCCACTTCCCAGCCCAGGCCATAGCCGCGCGTGGGGCTGGTCGGGTTGTTGAAGTAGCGGCCCGTCCAGCCATAGTTGAGCGTGAGGGACGAGCTGGACGGTGGTGCCCCTTCGCCCTGCGCCTTAGCCATGTCGTATTGCAGGTAGTAGCCACGGTCGATCTTGTTCGCTTTTGCCGCGCCCGGCCACCAAGCTCACACTGTTGGCGGTGTAGTCCGCCAGTTCTTCACGGCAGCTTTGCCGCCCACAAAGTAATTCCAGCCACTGTAGTCGGGCAACGATGTGATGCGGGTGGACAGCAAGGGGTTCTTTTTGTCCAGTTGCAGCTTGCTTTGGGCGCGCCAGTCCAGATACGGCACGCGGTTGTGCGTGTGGTCGACAGAGAAGCGAAAGCCAGTATCGGTGCTGACCCCAACGTAGACCCACTTTTGCAGCTGGCCTCGCGCACTTGCGCAATCACAGGGCATGCACTTCGGTGTCACCGGGCTGCGCGACCTCGGTGGCCAGCGTCAGAAACACGGAGTCGTAATAGCCGCTGTTGGCCAAACGTTGCTGGGTGTCGAGCAAGGTGGTTTGGCGGTATTCATCGCCCACGGGCAGGCGTGCCAGGCGAATGAGGCCCGACGGGTTGTAGCGCTGCGCGCCTTCAATCACCAAAGGGCCAAAGTAATACGCAGGCCCGGGTTCATAGGTGACGGTGAGCTGCGCTTGCTGGGTGTCGGTGTCAATGTCGGCGCGGCTTTCCGTGAGGCTGGCCGTGGGGTAGCGGCGATTTTGCAAGCGGCGTATGCCGTCATTTTTGGCATTGCTCCACGCGGACTGGGTGAACTGGGCCCCCTCGGGCAGCGCCCAGTTGCGGCGAATGCCTTCGCGCATGTTCAGCCCTTTGGGGTCGTCAGCATTGGTGCCGCTGAAGTCCACGCGGGCCTGTGCAATGGTGGTGGGTGTGCCGGGCTCCACCTTGACCAAGACTTTGAGGGTGTGTCCGGGTCGTCAGGGTGTCAATCAACTGCAGCTCTATGCTGGGCGAAAAATACCCCATGGTGCCCAGCAGGCTGCGGATGTTGGCGTCCGCCGCGCCCAGCAGGCGGCCCAGTTCGCTGCGGCGCAAATCGCTCAACTGGCGGTAGCGCTGCAGCTCCATGTGCTCTTGCAGCAGCTCGCGCACATCTTTGGGGGCTTGACTTCCAGCGTGAAACTGGCCGGGCCCACAGCGGACGGGGAATTTCGGTCTTTGGACAGCAGGCTGCAGCCAGACAGCAGCAGCGCACTGGCTAACAAAAACGCCGACGGCAACGCCGACGTCTTTGAGAGAAAAGGTTTGGGCATGAACCTATTTTGACAGCAGCCTCATGGTTTCTTCCAGACCTTTTAATGTAAGGGGGTACATTCGCCCGCCCATGAGTTGGCGAATGATGTCAATACTTTGGCGGTATTCCCACACGCCCTGAGGCTCGGGGTTGATCCATGCATGGTGCGGGAAAGCATTGGTAAGTCTTTGCAACCATTCGGCACCGGGCTCATCGTTGTTGTATTCCACGCTGCCGCCGGGCTGGATGATTTCATACGGGCTCATGGTGGCATCGCCCACAAAGATCAGCTTGTAGTCTTTGTTGTACTTGCGAATGATGTCCCAGGTGTCGAATTTCTCGGCAAAGCGGCGGCGGTTGTTCTTCCACATGAAGTCGTAGACGCAGTTGTGGAAGTAATAAAACTCCAGGTGCTTGAACTCGCTTTTGACGGCGCTGAACAACTCTTCCACCCGCTGGATGTGGTCGTCCATGGTGCCGCCCACGTCCATCAGCAGCAGCACCTTCACGTTGTTGTGGCGCTCGGGCACCATCTTGATGTCCAGCCAGCCCGCGTTGGCGGCGGTGCTGCGGATGGTGTCGGGCAAGTCCAGCTCCAGGTTGCTGCCTTGGCGGGCAAACTTGCGCAGGCGGCGCAGGGCCACCTTGATGTTGCGCGTGCCCAGCTCTTGCGTGTCGTCGTAGTCACGGTAGGCGCGCTGCTCCCACACTTTGACGGCGCTGCGGTTTTTGCCGGGGCCGCCAATGCGCACGCCCTGCGGGTTGTAGCCGCCGTGGCCATAGGGGCTGGTGCCGCCCGTGCCAATCCATTTGTTGCCGCCTTCGTGGCGGCCTTTTTGCTCTTCCAGGCGCTTCTTTAAAGTCTCCATCAACTCATCCCAGCCCATCTTCTCGATGGCGGCTTTTTGCTCGGGCGTGAGTTCTTTGTCCAGCAGCTTGCGCAGCCACTCTTCGGGCAGATCTTTTTTGAAATCGGCCACCATTTCCACGCCTTTGAAGTAGGCGGCAAAGGCGCAGTCAAACTTGTCGTAGTGCTTCTCATCTTTGACGACGATGGTGCGGGCGAGGAAGTAAAATCATCCAGGCTCCAGCCGTCTTCGCTGCGCGGGCCCACCACACCGGCCTCCAGCGCCTGCAGCAGCATCAAAATTCTTGACCGATACCGGCAGTTTGGCAGCGCGCAAGGTGTAGAAAAAGTCGATCAACATGGGGAAGAGTCTAAAAAGAGATGCTAGCGCTGGTTTTATTTGGGTTTCAGATAGTTTTCATGCTTATATCAAGCATTGACAGGCGCTAGTTGCTGCAGTTTTGCAAGCAAGCGCTGCTGTGCGGCGGGCCATTCGGCTGCCAGCATGCTGTACATGACTGTGTCGCGCACCGTGCCGTCCCAGCGTGGGGTGTGGTGGCGGATGACGCCATCTTTGTGCGCACCCAGCCGCTCAATGGCCTGCTGGCTGCGGGTGTTCAGAATGTCGGTGCGCCAGCCCACCACGGCGCAGCCCAGCGTCTCAAAGGCATGCTGCATCAACAGCAGCTTGGCAGCGGTATTGACGTGGCTGCGTTGCACGCTGGCGGCGTACCAGGTGTAGCCAATTTCCAGGCGCTGGGCGCCGGGCACGATGTCGTGGTAGCTGCTGGTGCCCAGCACTTGGCCGCTGTGGGCATCGGTGACGACAAAGGGGTAGCGCGTGCCTTGGGCTTGCATCTCCAGCGCTTTGTCGATGTAGGCCGTGGTTTCATCGGGCGCTGGCACCCAGGTCACGCGCAGATTCCACAGCTGGCCGTCTGCCGCCGCCGCTTGCAGGCCTGCGGTGTGCGCCAGTGTCAGGGGCTGCAAACGAACGCCCCAGCCTTGCAACTGGACGGGTGCAACAAAAGCGGCCGCGGCGTCAGGTATGCGGGGCTCGCCTTTAATCGTCATCATTCGGCTCCGGCTTCTCCCAGCGAAGCTTTGGATTTTCGGCGGTTGCGCCAGATGCGACCCAGGGGCAAGCCTGCTCCACCGCCGAGGCCGACCATCAAAATACCCACCATGCTGGAGCCGCTGTAGCCGTCGCTAAAGATGTCGATGCCCACAGCTTGCCCGAGGCCATAGCCAGCCAGTGCGCCCAGCATGAAGCACACCGCGTCAGACACCCCTTCCAGCAGCAGTTTTTGCGCAGAAGCCATTGTTGATCTCCCTGATGATTGGTGGTGAAGCCTGTAAAGCTACGACAAGCGGCGGTTTTGCGCATTGGGGCAAGTCTGCAAAGGGGGTGTCAGCCCACGTCAGCGCACACGCGCGCCAGGGTCAGCGGTTGCGCTGGTTCATGAACACCAGTTTTCAAACAGGCTCATGTCCTGTTCGTTCTTCAGCAGTGCGCCCACCAGCGGCGGCACAGACACTTTTGGGTCGGGCGATTGCAGCGCTTCCAGCGGAATGTCTTCGGCCACCAGCAGCTTGAGCCAGTCGATCAGCTCGCTGGTCGAAGGCTTTTTTTTCAGGCCGGGCAGGCCGCGCACGTCGTAGAAGGTCTTGAGCGCGGCGCTGAGCAAGTCACCCTTGAGGGTGGGAAAGTGCACCGCCACGATTTGGCGCATGGTGTCTGCGTCGGGGAACTTGATGTAGTGGAAAAAGCAGCGGCGCAAGAACGCGTCGGGCAGTTCTTTTTCGTTGTTCGAGGTGATGAACACCAGCGGGCGGTGCTTGGCGCGGACCATCTCGCGGGTTTCGTAGCAGTAAAACTCCATGCGGTCGATTTCGCGCAGCAAATCGTTGGGGAACTCAATGTCTGCTTTGTCGATTTCATCGATCAGCAAGGCCACGGGCTGCTCGGAAGTGAACGCCTGCCAAAGCACGCCTTTGACAATGTAGTTGCGGATGTCTTGCGTGCGTTCGTCGCCCAACTGGCTGTCGCGCAGACGCGAAACCGCGTCATATTCGTACAGGCCCTGCTGTGCCTTGGTGGTGGACTTGATGTGCCATTGCAGCAAAGGCATGTGCAGGGCTGCGGCCACTTCTTCGGCCAGCATGGTTTTGCCCGTGCCAGGCTCCCCTTTCACCAGCAGCGGGCGCTGTAGCTGGATGGCGGCGTTGACGGCCAACATCAAGTCTTGGGTGGCAACGTAATTGTCAGAACCTTGGAATTTCATGGGCGTGATATCAGCGTAAACATTGATGTGAGTGCTTGACAACTGCTCTGATAATGAATTTTCGCGAGCAGATCCCAGCTACAACTTTGCAAAGGATTTTGTGCACAAATGATCAAAACATGGACCACGGTGTTTGCAATGTTTGTCGCTTGTGCGACGTCGTCCGCCACTGCCCAAACGGCGCAGGGCGATATCCAGGCAGGTAAAGGCAAGGTGGCCATGTGTATTGGCTGCCATGGCATTCCGGGCTACCAAGCCAGTTTTCCGGAGGTGCACAAGGTACCGATGATCGGAGGGCAGTCTGCCGCATATATGGCTGCAGCACTAGACGCTTACCGCAAAGGGGATCGTCGCCATCCGACAATGCGCGGGATTGCGCAGTCGCTGAGCGATCAAGATATTGCTGATGTCTCTGCATACTACGAGGCACAAAGCCCCTCACGTGCTGAAGTGCAGCCCCATGACCCGCCGGCCCAGGTCGCCGCCTTGATCGAAAAAGGCGCGTGCTTTAGCTGCCACGGGCAAAACTTTGGCAAACCCATTGATGCCAGCTACCCCAAAGTGGCGGGTCAGCATGCGGACTATGTGTTGGTGGCGCTGAAATCGTATAAAACGACGGACAACGCCAGGGTGGGGCGCAGCAACGGCATCATGGCGCCGATTGCGCAGCAGTTCAGCAACCAAGAGCTCAAGCTGCTGGCCAACTACATTGGCAAGCTGGACGGTGATTTGAAAACCGTGCCCCAGCCGCATTTCCGCTGAACAGTAGGTTGCGGCCAATCTGCCTTCTGCGCCCCCCTCAAAAAACAAAGCCCGCACAGTGCGGGCTTTGTTTTTGGGGCATTGGCAAGCTGCTTAGTCTTTGGTGGCGCGGCGCTGCACGGCGGCGACGTACTGGTTGCCATCGGGCGGATGGCCGTTGCGCTGGCTGTCGGCCAGCATTTGGCCCAGGCATTCCATCACTTCATGGTGCGCTTTGTGTAAGTCACCACGGCGCTTGGCCAGCAGCTCCACTGCCTGGCGTATGCCGCGGGGCTGGTCAATGCTGCATTGTTCGCTGATGGACAGGTGCATGGACAGGTGCAAGAACGGGTTGGTGCGCTCTGGCTCCAGATCGTAATTGCGTTGGACGGCAGCCTCTACATCGTCCAGCTCGGCGAAGTATTCGGGGTGTTCATCAATCCACAGGCTGGCCAGTGTCTCAATCGCCTTCATGGGGGCGTTGGTGTTCATTTTGCTGCGTACGCTGCAAAAAAAACGGCGTACGTCAGCTTGGGTGGGGTTGAAAAGCATGATGGCCGCTAGCGTAGCATGACCATGGAAAACCAGTCGCCAAGGTGCCAAACACCAGGCTGCCGCGCAAGCGTAAGATCGCACGCTTTGGGTGTGCAGCTCTTGGGTGTGGGTTCATGGATTTTCAGACTTGGTTGGCGTTTTTTTCGGCGTGCGTGTTTATTGCCATCTCTCCCGGCTCTGGCGCGGTGCTGTCCATGAGCCACGGCCTGGCCTACGGTGTGCGCCAGACTTCCGCCACCATTGGTGGTCTGCAACTGGGCTTGCTGCTCATTCTTTGATAGCCGGTGGGGGCGTGGGCGCAGTGCTGATTGCCTCCGATGTAGCCTTTACGGTGGTGAAAGTGCTGGGTGCTTGCTACCTGATTTATCTGGGGTGGAGCCAGTTGCGCAGTGTGGGTAACGGGGTGGATGTGGGGCATTTGCAAGCTACGCCCCTGCCTTGGCAGCAGCGCACGTTATCGGGTTTTTTGACCAATGCGACCAACCCCAAGGGCATCATTTTCATGGTGGCGGTATTGCCGCAGTTTTTAAGCACCCAGCGCCCGCTGTGGGTGCAGTTGCTGGTGATGTCGGTGACCTGTCTGGCCGTAGATACCGTGGTCATGCACGGCTATGCGGCCAGTGCCAGTGCTTTGCGCCGCTGGATGCGCAGCGCAGAAGCGATGCGTTGGCAAAACCGGATTTTTGGCGGCCTGCTGATGCTGGTGGGGGCGGGGCTGTTTTTTGTGCAGCGTTCTGTGCACCAAGGGTAATCCTCAGGCTTGCAGGCTTGCAAAATAAATCATAGCTGCTGGCGCTTGCCGCATAAGCGCTAGAGGCTGATTGGATGCATGAGGCTTAAGGGGCAACCCTTGTCGCGCGGCCGACTGACGGCATGCGCCATGCTTTCTAGATTGCAGGCATGAAAACTTTCCACTCTTATGCCGAACTGCGCGCCTGCGCAGGCCAAGAAGTTGCTGTGACAGACTGGGTGACCATCACCCAGGCGCAGGTCAATCTGTTTGCCGATGCGACAGGCGATCACCAGTGGATCCACGTCGATCCTGTCAAAGCTGCGCAAGGCCCTTTTGGAGGGCCGATTGCGCATGGTTTTTTGTCACTGTCGCTGCTGCCGCTGTTTTTTGAAAAAGCAGTGCGTATCCAGGGCGCCACGATGGGTGTGAACTATGGGCTGAACAAAGTGCGTTTTCCTGCGCCAGTGCCTGTGGGCAGCCGTGTGCGCGCACGGGTGGGGGTGCAGGCGGTGGAGCCCGTGGGGCCGGACAGTGTGCAAATCACCTGGTTGGTGACGGTAGAGCGTGAAGGCGGCGACAAGCCCGTGTGTGTGGCGGAGTCGCTGTCACGCAGTTATGGCGCGGCGATGGGAGATTGGTAAGCGGGGTTGCAGCCCCCAGCGCCGCGTCCAGCGTGGTGCCGGGGGCGTGGGTGATTAATGTTCGCCGCTGGGAATCAGCCCGGCATCGCGTGCAGCTTGTGCTTGGGCGATGACCTCGGCACGGCTGACGGTGGACTGGGCGCTGGTTTCATCGGCGCGCAGCACGACGTTGTCGCCGTGCACCACTTGCCCGGCAGCACGTGCGGCTTGGTAATCGGCAATCACTTGGGCGCGGGTCAACTGGCTGTCGGTGCGCAGCTCATCAGCGCGCAGCGGGGTTTGGTCGCTGGCAAATGCCGCAGTGCTAGCCAACGCAATCACAACACCCATGGTACGAATCGCAAACATCTGATTTCCTTTCAATCATCTAAAAACATAGCGTCTTAGGCGGCGCATGTTGAATAGAGTGAAGGAATGTGTTTGCAGTTCAGTGTTTATTGCTCCCAGTATTTACAACACACTGTTGCTGAAAATGGGACAGTGAGTGGTTCAATGTGCGGCTGTGCCTGTCGGCGTGATGAAGCCGTTTTGGCGCCAGGCTTCAAACACGGTCACGGCCACGGCGTTGGACAGGTTCAGGCTGCGCTGGCCCGCCAGCATGGGCAGGCGCAGGCGCTGCGTGGTGGGAAAAGATTCGCGCAGCGCGGGTGCGAGGCCGCGGGTTTCGCAGCCAAAGACAAAGTAGTCGCCGGGCTGAAATTGCAGACTGTGCGCAGGCTGGCTGCCGTGGGTGGTCATGGCAAACATGCGTGTGGGGTTGGGCTGCATGGTGTCCAGAAAGGCTTGCCAGTTGGCATGGCGGCGCGTGCTGGTGTATTCGTGGTAATCCAGACCTGCACGGCGCATCAGGCGGTCTTCCATCGAAAAGCCCAGGGGCTCAATCAGGTGCAACTGGCACCCGGTATTGGCGGCCAGGCGGATGATGTTGCCTGTATTCGGTGGAATCTCAGGCTCTACAAGAACGATATGAAACATGGCGGCGTATTGTCCGCTTTTGGGCTTGTCCTTGCCGGTGTTTATGGTGTCCGGGCCATGCAAAGCACATCAATCTGGCGCGCACCGGCTTGCAGCAGGCAATGGCTGGCTGCGGTCAGGGTGGCGCCGGTGGTCATGACGTCATCAATCAGCAGCACATGTCGGTCGGTAATGCGGTGGCGCTGTGCATCTGCCACTGCAAAGGCGTGGCGCAGATTGCGCAAGCGTTGTGCCCGGGTCAAATCGCTTTGCGCGGTTGTGTGGCGCGTGCGTTGCAGGCAGTGGGGGAGGTATTGCTCGGGGCTCAGGTGCCGTGCCAGTTGTGCGGCGGGGTTGTATCCGCGCTCTCGCATGCGCTGCGGTGACAGGGGGATGGGGATGAGTACATCGGCCGTCTCGAGGAGGTTGATGACCTGTGGGTCTTGTCGCATCCAG
Organism: Comamonas jiangduensis; assembly: GCF_902829245.1. GTDB lineage: Bacteria > Pseudomonadota > Gammaproteobacteria > Burkholderiales > Burkholderiaceae_C > Comamonas > Comamonas jiangduensis. The sequence continues at coordinate 16,733 of NZ_CADEPJ010000087.1, forward strand.
CGTGCAAAGTGTGCGGCCAGTGCGGGCTGCTGCGCGAATTTCCAGCGGGCAATCAACGTATTGCACGGGTAGCTGTAGTCCATCCATGCATGGGCGTGTTGCCAGATGGCGGGTTTTTGCAAGCATGTGCCACAGCGGGGGCGCTCAGCGCTCAAGCCGGGCAACGCCATAGCGCAACCGGTGCAGCGAAAGACGGGGTGGAAAAAGCGCTGCTGGCAGGCGGCGCACAGCACATCGGCACTGGGCCATGCACGGCAAGCCAGGCATTGGCTGGGAAGCGTGAGGCGGTCTTTGCTAAAAGGGGATAGCCATGTTGGCCAGCGCGGCAGCATGAAATCAATATACTGCCGCGGCACCCGCGACTGCCATGCCGTATGGCGGCGGGGTTGTGCAGTGAATATTTCATGTCTGAGAACTTGCCCCCCACCATTGATCCGATGGCTGCCGCACGCTGGCAGCTTGCTGCCCCTGCGCAATCGCCTTGGCTGCACGAAGAGGTGGGGCGCCGCATGGAAGATCGTTTGCAATGGATTTGCCGTACACCGAAAACATGGTGTGACTGGCAGCCTGTGCGTGGAGGTATCCAGGCGCATACCCTGGTGGTGCAGCGTTATCCGCAAGCCCAGTGCCATGTGGTGGAGGTGGCGCCGCGCATGCAGGCCGTGGCGCAAGCGCAGTGGGCCAAGCCTTGGTGGAAGTCGGGTTGGGGCGGCGCGAAAACCTGGGTAGAAATGCCAGCGAAAGGCTCGGTAGAAATGCTGTGGGCCAATATGGCACTGCACCACCAAGCGCAGCCTATGCGCATGCTCCAAGCCTGGCATGACGCTTTGGCGGTGGATGGGTTTGTGATGTTTTCATGTTTTGGACCAGATACCGCCAAAGAGCTGCGGCAGCTGTATGTCCAAATGGGCTGGCCTGCAGCGGGCCACAGCTTTACCGACATGCATGATTGGGGTGACATGCTGGTGCAGGCCGGTTTTGCAGAACCCGTGATGGACATGGAGACGATCACCTTGACTTTTGCCACGCCTGAGCGCTTGCTGCAAGAGCTGCGTGAGCTGGGGTGCAACTTGCACCCTCAGCGCTTTGCAGGGTTGCGCGGCAAAGCATGGCTCAACGCTTTGCATCGGGCTATAGACCAGCACTTGCGCGTTGACAGCAGTGAGGGACAGATTGCTCTGACCTTTGAGCTGGTGTATGGCCATGCATTCAAGCCAGCTCCGCGCGTCGCAGTGGAGCGCGAAAGCGCTGTCTCTTTGGATCAAATGCGCAGCATGCTTCAAAAAGGCAGGGAGCAGGGTTTGCGATAGGCGAAATGCCGCTTTTGCTGCTTTGATTTAAAACAAAGCGCACTACAATTTTTTCAAACTACTGATAGCAAGCACGCGTGGAAATGCCACTCTGCGCGGTGCAAAGCCATAGGGCCCGAGGGCCTCTTCAGGGGAGACAAAATTGGTGTGTCGCTATGCCTTGCAGACAGGCTCGAGCGCAAATCTTGCGTCGGCCTGCAGTGTGTTTGTTTCTTGGGGTCTTGCGTGGCCATTCGCACGCAGCCTGCCTCTCCATCGGTCGAAGTCTGCGCAACGTCCTACAGCACGTCGTTGTAGCAGTCGTGCTTCCTGCTTGAAATCCCTGTACGCATTTGTGTCGCCGCCTTGCAGACTGCCAGTGCGGCAGCGCAGTGCTGCGTGCCAGGTGCCTTGATCCGCCCGCTTTCTTTGCAAGATGTCGCGTGGAACTGCAGGGCAGCTACGCAACGGAATTCCGGAGGCTTAGACGCAAGTGAGAATTATGAAAAGCAGATTTTCCCCACTGGTTTCTCTGGGTACGGCGGCAGCGGCATGGGTAGCAAGTGCGGCACATGCGGTGCAAGATTTGCCCGGTGGCCCGGCCGTAAAGCAGTTGAACTTGCATCCACCCGTTACGCGCATTGCCCAAGAGCAGCACTTTCTGCACTGGATGATGCTGTCCATTTGCGTGGTGATTTTTGTGGGTGTGTTTGCGGTGATGTTTTATTCCATCTGGAAGCATCGCAAATCACAGGGTGCCAAAGCAGCCAACTTTCATGAGTCTGCGACCGTGGAGGTGATCTGGACGGTCATTCCTTCATCATCGTGATCTTGATGGCTCTGCCTGCCACCAAGGTTTTGGTGGCGCAAAAAGATACGACGAATGCAGAGCTGACCATCAAGGTCACGGGCTACCAGTGGAAATGGGGTTATGACTACCTCAAGGGGCCGGGAGAGGGCTTGAGCTTTTTATCAACCATTGACAGCAGCCACCGTGCGATGTCGGACAGCGGTGACGTGAGCCAAGCGCCGAATGACTACCTGCTGCGCGTAGACCACCCGTTGGTGGTGCCCGTAGGCAAGAAGGTGCCCATCATCACCACCGCCAATGATGTGATTCACAGTTTCATGGTGCCGGCGTTTGGCATCAAGCAAGACGCGATACCTGGCTTTGTGCGCGATACCTGGTTCAAAGCAGAAAAGCCCGGCGACTATTACGGCCAGTGCGCGGAGTTGTGTGGCAAAGAACATGCCTATATGCCAATTCACGTGAAGGTGCTGGATACAGGGCCCTATGCCGCGTGGGTGGAAGAGCAGCAAAAGCTGGCAGCTGCAAAAAAAGATGACCCCACCAAAGAATGGAAGCTTGATGAGCTGATTGCCCGTGGTGCCAAGGTGTATGCGGCCAATTGCGCGGCCTGCCATCAGGCCAATGGCAAGGGCGCTGGCGCAATCAAGCCGCTGGATGGCAGTGCGCTGGTGCGAG
>NZ_CADEPJ010000088.1 GCF_902829245.1 Comamonas jiangduensis
GCTCAGGCAAAGCGGCGGGCACAGGCCGTCGCTAAAGCCTTGACAGATGCGGGCGTTGCGGCAGAGCGCATTGAAATGCGCAACCCCCAAACCATTCCCGACAGCACAGGCGCTGATGAGCAAGCGCGTCGTGTCGATATCGTGGCTGCGCAGTGAGCGCATTGAACAGACAGAGCGAGGGAGACACGCACATGAGCGCCATTTACCCACCTTCTCATGACGCCGTTCACGACGATCACCGCCATGATCATCACCACCCCACGCCCACGGGCTGGCGCCGCTGGCTGTATGCCACCAACCATAAAGATATTGGCACGCTGTATTTGCTGTTCAGCTTCACCATGCTGATGATTGGTGGTGTGCTGGCACTGCTGATTCGGGCAGAGCTGTTTCAGCCCGGTCTGCAACTGGTCAACCCAGAGCTGTTTAACCAGCTGACCACGATGCACGGCTTGATCATGGTGTTTGGCGCCATCATGCCCGCCTTTGTGGGCTTTGCGAACTGGATGCTGCCGCTGCAAATCGGTGCTTCAGACATGGCGTTCGCGCGCATGAACAACTTCATTTTCTGGCTGATGGTGCCCGCCGGCATCATGCTGGTGGCTTCGTTTTTATGCCCGGGGAGCGCCTGCTGCAGGCTGGACGCTGTACGCACCGCTGACGCTGCAGATGGGCCCCTCGATGGACACCAGTATTTTTGCCATGCACATCATGGGGGCTAGCTCCATCATGGGGTCGATCAACATCATCGTCACCATCTTGAACATGCGCGCGCCCGGCATGACGCTGATGAAAATGCCCATGTTTGCCTGGACCTGGCTGATTACGGCCTACCTGCTGATTGCCGTGATGCCAGTGCTGGCCGGTGCCATCACCATGAAGCTGACCGACCGCCACTTTGGCACCAGTTTCTTCAACCCCGCAGGTGGGGGCGATCCGGTGATGTACCAGCACATCTTCTGGTTCTTTGGCCACCCCGAGGTCTACATCATGATCTTGCCGGCCTTTGGCATCATCAGCCAGATCGTGCCAGCCTTCAGTCGCAAGAAGCTGTTCGGCTATGCCTCCATGGTCTACGCGACCAGCTCTATCGCCATCCTCAGCTTCATCGTCTGGGCGCACCACATGTTCACCACGGGCATGCCGGTGACGGGGCAACTGTTTTTCATGTATTCCACCATGCTGATCTCGGTGCCCACGGCGGTGAAGATTTTCAACTGGGTGGCCACCATGTGGCGCGGCTCCATGACGTTTGAGACGCCCATGTTGTTTTCGGTGGGCTTTATCTTTGTCTTCACCATGGGTGGGTTTACGGGTCTGATTCTGTCCATGGCACCCATCGACATTCAGTTGCAAGACACCTACTACGTGGTGGCGCACTTTCACTATGTGCTGGTCGCTGGCTCGCTGTTTTCCATGTTTGCTGCCTACTACTACTGGTCGCCCAAGTGGACGGGGGTGATGTACTCCGAGCGCCGGGGGCAGGTCCATTTTGGGGCTCTTTGGTTTTCTTCAACATCACTTTCTTCCCCATGCACTTCTTGGGCTTGGCAGGTATGCCGCGCCGCTATGCCGACTATCCGATGCAGTTTGCAGACTTCAATGCTGTGGCATCGGTGGGGGCGCTGGGCTTTGGTTTGATGCAGGTGTATTTCTTCCTGGCAGTGGTGGTCCCTGCCATGCGCGGCAAGGGTGCCAAAGCTCCGCAAAAGCCCTGGGAGGCTGCAGAAGGTCTGGAGTGGGAAGTGCCTTCGCCCGCACCTTTCCACACGTTTGAAACCCCTCCCAAACTCGACAGCACGGCCACCCGTGTGATTGGATAAAACCATGATGCACCTTAAACACAGCAACTCCATGCCCAGCCGCACTGAGACGTGGCAACTCCAGCGCCAGCGCAATGCACGCATGGCGTGGATCTTGGCGTCGATTGCCGCCACATTTTTTATCGGCTTTGTCGCCAAGATGGCCTGGCTTGGCGGCTAACACTCAGGCATGCACATGCAACAGCACAAGCGCCGCGCCAATTTGCAGATGGTCACCAAGCTCTTGGTGATCACCATCGGCATGTTTGCTTTTGGGTATGCCCTCATACCCATTTACAAGCATGTGTGCGAGGCGCTGGGTATCAACATTCTCACGATTTCTGAGCGGCAGGTGCCGGGTAACGGCGTGGTGGGTAAGCTGCCTGCGAACACCCAAGTCGATACCAGCCGCACTATCACCGTGGAGTTTGATGCCAACGCGCGTGGCCCGTGGGACTTCAAACCGGAAAAGGTGTCCATGCAGGTGCACCCGGGCGAGCTGGCCACGGTGTTGTACGAGTTTCAAAATGTGCAAGACCGCGCTATGGCGGCGCAGGCCATTCCCAGTTATGCACCGCGCAATGCTGCGCCGCATTTCACCAAACTGGAATGTTTTTGCTTTAACCAGTATGAGCTGCAGCCTGGTGAAAAAAAAGAATGGCCGGTGGCGTTTGTGATCGACCCCAAGCTGCCTAAAGACGTGACCACGATTACCTTGAGCTACACCTTTTTTGAAGTGGGTGGGCGTGTGCCTGCCGCGCCCACTTCCCCTGTGGTCACGGGCAGCGTCAAAGGGCAGGAGGAGCAGCCGTCTTGAGTACCCCACCACCACGACCTCCGTCGCGCTGGCGATCCATTCAAGCCATGGCTTGGGCTTTGCTGGGGGTGCGCAAAGGCAGTGAATGGCACAAAGACTCCGCGCACATCAAGCCGCTACAAATTGTGGCGGTAGGAGTGGCGGCGATTTTTGTCTTTGTATTGATGTTGATAGCGATCGTGAATTGGGTGGTTTAGCGCACAGCGCTGGGCCGATACGCAATGGTTGGGACACGCAATGGTTGAGATGCGTGATTACAGGAGCTGACATGGCGACACCGCAGACTGCAAGCACCCCTTACTACTATGTTCCCGCAGCGTCGGGGTACCCCATCTGGGCGGCAGCCGGCTTGTTTTTTGTGGTGCTGGGTGCCGGGATGTGGGTGAACGGCCACCAATGGGGCATGTGGAGCTTTGTGTTTGGCCTGTCGTGGTGGCTGGTGGTGCTCTACCGCTGGTTCCACGAAGCAGCCATCGAAAGTGAGCAGGGGCTGCTGGGTCGCAAGATTGATTTGTCTTACCGCTGGAGCATGAGCTGGTTCATCTTTTCAGAAGTGATGTTCTTTGGCGCTTTCTTTACCACCTTGTGGTGGGGGCGAGCGCACTCCGTACCTGCCTTGGGTAGCTTGGACAATGCTTTGCTGTGGCCCGGTTTCAGCGCGGTGTGGCCCAGTGTGATGCCGGGTGCCACCGCTTCTCCCGCAGGTACGGTCGAAGCCTTTCAAACCGTGGGTCCGTTTTGGTTGCCCACCATCAATACCGCGTTGCTACTGACTTCTGGCGTCACACTCACCATTGCGCACCATGCATTGCGATTGGGGCAGCGCACCAAAACGGTGGCTTGGATGTGGGTGACCGTGTTGCTGGGCATCACGTTCTTGTGTGTACAAGGTTATGAGTACTTTCACCTTTACACCGACTTGAACTTGAAGATGTCTTCCGGCATTTTTGGCTCCACCTTCTACTTGCTCACGGGCTTTCACGGCTTTCATGTGTTTGTGGGGATGTTGATGCTGCTGTTCATCACCCTGCGGCTGCAAAGTGGGCATTTCACGGCCGAGCGCCATTTCGGCTTTGAAGGCGCCGCGTGGTACTGGCACTTTGTGGATGTGGTGTGGCTGGGCTTGTACATCCTGGTGTACTGGATGTAGGGTTCAGGCTGCGGCCTAGCGCAGAGAAGCAGCAAACTGGTAGCAACAACGACTGAAACAATGCATAAAAGAGAGCGGTTGGCGTACGTAAATATTGGGTTTCAATATGAAAAGCATTGAAGCGCAATATCTTCAAGCGCCAGCAGTTCTCTTTTTATTTCAACGCGAGATGGGCAAGCCCGTGGGCTGGATGTACCCCAGCTTCCATGCCAGCAGCAAACACACAAACAAGACCACCGACAGCAGCACCCGCACGGTCAGCGCGCGGGCCATGTTTTGCTGCGCTGCTCGTCACTGTGCGCATCGCTTTTGCGCAGCATAAAAAACCGGCGCTGGCAAGGCAGACCACAATGGCCAGCAAGAAAAGGGCGATGGCATATGTCATGTCATCCATTATCGGGAGGCCTGTATGACGCGCAAGCGGGGCAACCTGCGGTGGTGGATCGCCACGCTGTGTGGCGTCTGCGGGTGTTGCTGGGCATTGCGCTGGGTTTGTGGCAGCTGGATAGGGCGGCGCAAAAAAAGCAGTTGCACGCAGCAGCGCAGGCACAGGCAGAGGCGCCCTTGCTGGATGCAGGCTTGCTCAGCCAGCGTTTTGCGCACAATCTGCGAGATGGTGGCGATGCTGGAGCGTGGCTGCACCGTCGCATTCAACTTCAAGGACAGTGGCTCGCTGCCTATACGGTGTATCTGGACAACCGCCAGATGCAAGGGCGCCCCGGTTTTTATGTGCTGACGCCGCTGCAACTGGAAGATGGCGGCGTGGTCTTGGTGCAGCGCGGCTGGATTGCGCGCAACTTTCAAGATCGCACCGCGCTGCAGCCCGTCACAACACCGGCTGGTAGCGTGCAGGTGCAAGGGGTGCTGGCAGGCCCGCCCGCGCGGCTGTATGCCTTGGGGCAAGAGGATGTTGCGCCGCCGCAGCAGCCCCGTATTCAGCAAAATTTGTCGCTGCCGGCCTATGCCAAGGCCACAGGGCTGGCGCTGTGGCCTCTGACCGTGGTGCAAACGGACGCGGCCAGTGAAGGGCTGCTGCGTGACTGGCCCCAGCCCAGCAGCGGCATTGCCACACACCAAGGTTATGCCTTCCAATGGTTTGCGATTGCCGCAGTCCTTGCCACCATGTTGTTGTGGTTCCAATTTTTGCGCCCTCGCCGGCGCCGTCTTTCACGCCATGCCATCCAAACACACTGATTTGCAGCCCTTGGGGCTAACCGTTCACAGCACGCCCAGCATGCACAGCCTGGCACAGGGCGTGCAAGACCATGCAACCCAGCGCACAGGCCGCTGGAAAATGTTTGCTGTGCTGCTGGTGTGTGCAGCGCCGGTGATTGCGTCGTACTTCACCTATTACGTGGTACGTCCGGAAGGGCGTCGCAATTTTGGAGCGTTGATTGCACCGCAAAAGACATGCCTGCGGCACTCATGGCCACGACGCTGGAGGGGCAAGCTGTGCCCCTGTCTTCATTAAAGGGGCAGTGGCTCTTGCTCAGTACTTCGGATGCGGCATGCGATGCGCAGTGCGAAACCCATTTGTATTTACAGCGCCAACTGCGCGAAGGCTTGGGGCGAGAAAAAGACCGCCTTGATTGGGTGTGGCTGATTCAAGATGGGCAGCCGCCATCTGCGGCGCTGCAAACTGCGCTGCAGTCTGCGCAAGTGCTGCAGGTCGATGCCACGGCCTTGCAAACGTGGCTGCAACCGCAAGAAGGTGCCAAGCTGTCCGACCATTTGTATGTGGTGGACCCGCAAGGGCACTGGATGATGCGCTTTCCTGCACACCTGACAAAGCGAGCGCACCGCAGGCCAAGCGCGATTTGGAGCGCCTGCTGAGGGCATCGTCTTCTTGGGATCAGCCCGGGCGCTGATGCCTACAAGCCTTTGCAGAGGTCGTGTTTGTGTTTGCGGTTATGGTTGTGCGATTGACTGGATTGTTTGACTGAGATTGCCATGCACAGAAGACGCGCTTTGCACTCCCTGCTGGTGGGGGCTACCACCCTCACCGCAGCCTCTTTATTGCTGGGCTGCAAGCCTGAAAAAATGAGCTTTGAAGGGGTAGACATCACGGGGGCTGCTTACGGAAAAGACTTTCCTTTGTTCGATACACAGGGCAAGCAACGCTCGGTGCAAGAATTCGCAGGGAAAGTGGTGGTGGTTTTTTTTGGTTACACCCAATGCCCTGATGTGTGTCCCACCACATTGCAAGAGTTGGTGGAGGTGAAAGCCACCCTGGGCGCGCAAGGCGATCGGGTGCAAGGTGTATTCGTTTCGCTGGACCCCGAGCGCGACACTCCTGAAGTCTTGCAAGCCTATGCGGCTGCGTTTGATCCTTCCATGGTGGCCCTGACTGGCTCGCCAGAGCAGATCATGGCGGTCGCCAAAGATTTCAAGGTCTTTTTTAAAAAGGTGGAAGGCAAGCAGCCCGGCAGCTACACGCTGGACCATTCCGCAGGTATGTAGTGTATGACCCAAGGGGCAGCTGCGTGTTTACCACCGTTATGGCCAAGGGGCCGCCGCACTGGCCAAGGATGCCAAAGCCTTGCTGGATGAAGCCGCTGCGTAAATAGCGACGCAGCGCAGGCTCCCTGCGCTTTTGATGCAAATTTTTGCGTCAAAACAGATTCATTTTGTAACTTGCACGGTAGCATGTTACGGATGTGCTGTTTTCACCCGGTTGGCGGTGCACGGCCAGTCATCCTTGTATGAACATTAAAGCCGCAAGCTCAAGCACCGAGTCTGAACCCATATCACCGCATGCATTGCCCTCTTTTATCGGCGGTGGGCCGAACACCGCTGCGGCAGCGGTTATGTGGGGAGAGGGGTGAAGAGGCATGGAATGCCGCGCCCGATGGCATTTTGCTGGTCGATAGCAGCGGCACCATCATCTCCAGCAATGCAGCCATGAGTTTGATCTCTGGCTTTGCACAAAATGAGCTGGAAGGCAAGCTGTCGAGATGCTGGTGCCAGAAAGCATGCACGCTTCACACAAGGTGGATGTGCACCGTTTCTTCTTGCAGCCAAGGCGCCACAGCATGGGCATGGGACGCACTTTGTGGCTGCAACGCAAAGATGGAGCCCACGTTCCTGTGGACATTGCACTGGGCAACTTTGACCGTGATGGCGCACCGCTGGTGGTGGCTTTTGTGCGTGATGTCACAGAAATGCGCCGCTTGGAAGAGCGCATGCAATACCAAGCCACGCACGACATTTTGACGGGGCTGCACAACCGGTGGTCATTCACCCAGCGTCTGCGTGAGAGCCTGCAGCAAACGCAAGTGACGGGCGAGCCCGTAGCGCTTTTGCTGCTTGATCTGGATAACTTTAAGTCGATCAACGATGGCTACGGGCATGCTGCCGGTGACCATGTGCTGCAAGAGGTGGCCAAACGTTTGAAGTCCGTGATTCGCAACCAAGGCGTGCTTTCGCGTCTGGGCGGAGACGAATTTACGGTGCTGGTGCCTGACACTGATATGGAGCAGGCCCAGTCTTGGGCGCAGCAAATTTTGTTTGCCATGTCTACGCCATGCCGGTGGGGGCATGTGCTGCTGGACTTTGGCGCCAGTATCGGCGTGGCCATTTCTCCGACCGACTCTCGAGATCCATCCACGCTGCTGCGGTATGCGGACATGGCCATGTACCGTGCAAAAGAGCATGGCCGGGGCAACTTTGTGTTCTACGAAGACAGCATGGGCCATGAGATGGCTGAGAAAGTCTTGCTCTCTGAGCGCTTGCGGCTGGCATTAGGCTATGAAGGCATCAAGTTGTATTACCAGCCGCAGATCGATATCCGCACCGGGCAAGTCTGTGGTGCCGAGGCCTTGGTGCGCTGGAAAGACCCGTTGCTGGGAGAAATTACGCCAGATCGCTTCATCCCTGTGGCTGAATCGTCCGGCCTCATTATTGGGCTGGGCAACTATGTGCTGGGTGCGGCCTGCAAGCAGATCAGTTTGTGGCTGCAGCAGGGGCAGCCCGTGCGCATTGCGGTGAATTTGTCGGCGCAACAGCTGCGCCAGCCCAACTTGGTGCAGCTGGTGCGTGATGCCTTAGAGCGTTACCAAGTGCCTCCGTCTTGGTTGGAGCTGGAAGTGACGGAAACGCAGGCGATGCAAGACCCAGAGCATGCCTGTCGCATGCTGGCTGAGTTGGCGGGCCTGGGGGTAAGTTTGGCCCTGGATGATTTTGGGAACGGCCATTCTTCGTTGGCATATTTGCAGCACTTGCCGGTTCAGCGGCTGAAGCTGGGCAAAGACTTTATGCGTACGGGTCGCTTGGGTAGCAAGCTTTTGCGGGCGATGATTCAGTTTGGCCACGCTTTGAATCTGCAAGTGGTGGCGGAAGGCGTAGAAACCGAGGAGCAGCGCAGCCAGCTAGAAGCGATGGGCTGTGAGTGCTACCAAGGTTGGCTGGCTTCGAAAGCGATGACTGCTTTGGAGTTCGAAACATGGCACAGCCAGCGCTGACATTGCCTGAGAGCTACAAAAATCCACCCGAAGGTGGATTTTTGTATGCAGAGGGCGCGTTACTGGTTGCTGATTTTTTGCTCTTAATCAGGCGGCTTAACTCCGCCGTATCTTTCTGGATGCGGTTGGCCAGCCCCTCCGGGGAAGTGCCGACCATTTGCCAGCCTTGCTGGAACAATTTTTCTCGCACGGCAGGGCTGCGGGCAATCTCTACCAGCATGGCCGCCAGCTTGGTGCGGATCTCTGCGGGCATGGAGCTGGGCGCGGCAAACGCATTCCAAATTTGCAGGTCAAAGTTTTTGATACCAGCCTCCGCCAAGCTCGGAACGCCAGGGGCCAAAGCACTGCGGCCGCTGGAGGTCACGCCAATCAAGCGCAGCTTGCCGGCTTGCGCCTGAGCCATGGCCAGCGCTGGGGCAGCAAGGCCATTTGCAGTTGGCCGCCCATCATGGCCGTAGCAACCTGGGGGTAGCCGCTGTAGGGAACATGGATCGGCGCAATACCGCTGCGCGCTTTCAGCAGCTCGGTGCCGAGGTGACCAATCGTGCCTACACCGGGGGTGCCGTAGCTCCAGGTGTCACCCGCTTTTTGTGCCGCTGCAAAGAAAGATTGGGCATCGGCATCTTTGGGAACCCCGGGTTGCTCGACAGGAGCGGTCAACACCAGCGGCGCAACGCCAATCAAGGTCAGCGGTGCCAAGTCTTTGAGGGGGTCATAAGGCGTGGCAGGGTTGAGGATTTTGGCAATCGTCATATTGCCATTGATCATCAAACCAATCGTATGGTTGTCTGGCGCGGGCCACTTCGGTGGCGCCAATATTGCCGCCAGCCCCCACTTTGTTTTCCACAATGACCGGCTGGCCCTGTAGTTTGGACAAGGGCTCCGAGAAGGTGCGAGCGGTCAAGTCGGGCGAGGAGCCACCTGGAAAACCCACCACAATGCGTACCGGTTTGGTGGGCCAGGCAGCCGTAGAAGCTGCAAAAACAGAACTGGTGGCAGAGGCTGCCACCAAAGCAGTACCTGCAGCCAATATGGTGCGGCGAGCAATCAAAGAGAGGGTGGTCATCGTGCGTTGAGCATAAAAACTGCAAGAAGAGAAAAATCCTTGCAGGAAAAAAAGAAAGCCCGAAGATTATCCGGGCTTGCGTAGGCAGCAATCTGGCATATTTCAGCCAGACCGCGCAAGAACTTTTTTAGGCGAACTCAGTCAGCGCTTTTTTCATCTTTTTCATAGCAGCCACTTCAATTTGGCGAATGCGCTCAGCGCTCACACCATACTCTGCAGCCAGCTCATGCAGCGTCATGCCGCCCGTGCCGTCATCGTTTACTTTCAGCCAGCGCTCTTCCACGATGCGGCGGCTGCGGTCATCCAGCAATTCAAGGGCCTGGGCAATGCCATCGGTCGCCAATACATCACGTTGGCGCATCTCAATCATATTGGTGGGCTCGTGCGCCGCATCCGACAGGTACGCGATGGGCCCAAAAGCGTGCTCACCATCATCACTGGGGCTGGGGTCAAGCAGCACATCACCGCCCGACAAGCGAGTTTCCATCTCCATGACTTCTTCGCGCTTGACGTTGAGTTTGGCGGCCATCGCTTCAATTTGCTGCTCCGTCAAGGTTTCGCGCAGCGCCAAGTCGTCATCCATGACGGCATCGGCTTGCATGCCTTGCTTCATGGAGCGCAGATTGAAAAACAACTTGCGCTGGGCCTTGGTGGTTGCCACTTTGACCATGCGCCAGTTCTTCAAGATGTATTCGTGGATCTCTGCCTTGATCCAGTGCATGGCGTAGCTGACCAGCCGAACGTTTTGCTCGGGGTCAAAGCGCTTGACGGCCTTCATCAGGCCCACATTGCCTTCTTGGATCAAATCGCCCTGGGGCAAGCCGTAGCCCAAATACTGGCGCGAGATCGACACCACCAAGCGCAGGTGGGACATGATCAGACGCCCGGCAGAATCCAGATCATTGTGTTCTTTGAGTTTGCGGGCGTAGTCCTGCTCTTCTTCTTGAGTGAGCATAGGCAGGCGGTTCACCGCAGTAATGTAGGCATCCAAGTTGCCCAGCGGAGGTACCAATGCCCAAGGATTCGCAGGTGCCAAGGCCGAAGCAGCGAGGGTGCCGGTTTGGTTTGTCATTGCACTGATCCTTTCATCCATTGCTCCATATTAGCACTCTCTAAGACCGAGTGCTAAGCCATAAGTTCCCATGGGGGTTGTCAGTTGGTGGCCGGCTGTGCCTGCACCGTGGGAGTATCGAGTTTCGACCAACACTCTTGTAGAGTGCGCAAGCGTTTGCAAGTTTCAAAAAAGTTGAATGTGTGATGTGGGAAAGTCCTTCTCGGCCTGTGGCTTTTGTGTGTTTAGCGCTCAGCATGGCGCTGGTGGGTAGTTATGTAGCGTTGTCCAAACCGTTGGCGGCCTTGTTCCCTGTTTTTTTGCTGGCATGGTTGCGCTTTGGTATTGGCGCGGTGGCTATGGCCCGTTGGCTGAAAAAGACACCGTGCGACGCGCCCTTGGCACCACGCACGCGGTGGTTGCTGTTTCTGGAGTCCTTCTTTGGCAACTTCCTGTTCACACTGTGCATGGTGACGGGCGTGAGCCTGACGGGCGCGGTCACGGCCGGTGTCACTATGGCTTCCATTCCGGTGGCAGTGGCCTTGTTGAGCTGGTTGTTGCTGCGCGAGCAGATCATGCCGCGCACGTGGCTGGCGGTGGTGCTGGCCGTGGCGGGGATTGCGCTGCGCAGCGGCCAAGCCGGTTGAGGCAACGGTTGCCCATGCGTATGCCTGGCTGGGTCAGTGGCTGCTGGTGGCGGCGGTGCTGTGTGAGGCGGCCTACGCCGTGATTGGCAAGCGCTTGACGGCGGTGCTCAGCCCCAAACGCATCAGCGCCATCATCAATTTATGGGGTTTTGTGCTGTCCACACCTATGGGCTTGTATGTGGCGTGGCAGTTTGACTTTGCGGCCGTCAGCCTGCCGATGTGGGGGCTGCTGCTGTTTTACGCCCTGGCCGCTTGCGTGTGGACGGTGTGGTTGTGGATGACCGGGTTGCGCGCTGTGCCCGCAGCGCAGGCGGGCATTTTTACGGTGCTGTTGCCCATCAGCGCTGCGCTGGTGGGGGTGCTGGTGCTGGGCGAGCACATCAGTGCACTGCAGTGGCTGGCGCTGGGTATTGCCTTGTTGGGTGTGGTCGTAGCGACTTGGCCCGCGCGCAAGGTCTGAGCGTAGGCCGCTGGCGCTGGCTGTTTCTGCACAATCGATGCCTATGCAAGATGCACTTTCTCTTTCTCCAGTGGCTGTGGTGACCACCACCGTGGCCACGCAGGCGCAGGCCGACTATCTGGCGCAAGGCGCCGTCACAGCCCTGCTGGCGGCGTGTGGGCAGGTGGAGCCCATCACTTCCCACTATGTGTGGCAAGCCCAACTGGCGCAAAGCGCCGAATGGCGCGTTGTGCTGAAAACGCTGCCTCAGGCTGTGGCGCCATTGTGGGCGTGGCTTCAAGCACACCACCCTTACGAGGTGCCGCAGCTGTTGTTGCGCACCGAATACGCCGATAGCGCCTATGCCGCATGGGTGGCTGCCCAGGTGCAACTGCAATTGCCCGATGGCGCCGGGTGATGCAATAAAAAAGTAGCTGCTGGCGCAGGTTTATCAAGTATTTCAATATGAAAAGTATTGGAAACGGTTGATTTGTAGGCGCCAGCAGCTATGAAAAAAAAAAGCCCCGCATTGCGGGGCTTTGATGGCAGAGGGCAGTCGGCCTCTGGTCGCTCAGGCCAGCAGGGCCTGTGCAAACTCCTTGGCATTGAAGGTTTCCAGGTCTTCCACCTTTTCACCCACGCCGATGAAGTACACGGGAATGGGGCGCTCTTGCGCAATGGCTGCCAGCACGCCGCCTTTGGCGGTGCCGTCCAGTTTGGTGACGATCAGGCCGGTCAAGCCCAGCGCCTCGTCGAATGCTTTGACCTGGTTGAGCGCGTTTTGGCCGGTGTTGCCGTCAATGACCAGCAGTACCTCGTGCGGGCAGAGCCATCGGCCTTGCTGATCACCCGTTTGATCTTTCTCAGCTCTTCCATCAGGTGCAGCTGGGTGGGCAGGCGGCCAGCGGTGTCGACCAAGACCACGTCTTTCTTGCGCGCCTTGCCAGCGCTGACGGCGTCAAAGCTGACGGCGGCCGGGTCACCGCCAGCCTGGCTGATGATTTCTACCGTGTTGCGGGTGGCCCATACGCCCAACTGCTCGCGCGCGGCAGCGCGGAAGGTGTCGGCGGCGGCCAGCAGCACGGATTGGTCGTGGTCGGCCAGGTGCTTGGTCAGCTTGCCAATTGACGTGGTTTTGCCTGCGCCGTTCACGCCTGCCACCATGATCACGGTGGGCGTGTGCGCACCAATCACCAGTGGCTTTTCCAGCGGCTTGAGCAGGTCGGACAGCGCAGCCGCCAGCAGCGCCTTGACGGCGGCGGGTTCGGTGGTTTTGCTGTCTTTGACGCGGCGCTTGAGGTCGTCCAGCAAATGCAGGGTAGCTTTGACGCCGGTGTCGGCCATCAGCAGGGCGTCCTCCAGCTCCTCGTACAGGGCATCATCAATCTTGGTGCCGGTAAACACCGTGGTGATGCTGGTGCCGGTTTTGCGCAGGCCCGCCTTGAGGCGGTCCATCCAGTTACCGCGGTCACTCGTAGCTTCGGGTTTGGCCTGGGGCTCGGGGGCTTGCGTAAAAATTTCGGGCGCAGGCACTTCTGGTGCGACACTGTCAGGAACTTCTTCCTTGTCGCCCATACCGAAGGTATTGCGCAGCCAACCGCCGACCGAAGCGGGCTTGGCGGCAGGGGTCGAAGGCACCGCTTCCACGGGGGAAGCAGCGGCGGGTGCGACGCTCTCAGACTGCTCTAGGGCAGGAGTGGTGTCGGCTTGTGGGGCTTTTTTCTTGAAAAAACTGAACATTGGCGGGTTCTTGGAGGGTAGGGACAGTTCATTACCTGGTTTTTATACACAATTCCGAGCCCACGAGAACGAGGCTGATTTCGTATGCCGTCTTCTGCTTGAAAAAAAAAAAAAAACTCGTCTGCCGTCTTCTGCTTTACCAACCAAACACAAACATAGACGTTCAAGTGGATGATAGTGAACCAAACGTCGAGATGAGGTGATGGGCATAGCACGGTGAGGTGTCTTTGCGCGGGTCAAATACCGTGATCTGCCCATCAAAGCGAATGATGGCGCCAGCCACCAAAGGAACACGGTGTTTGACACATGCCGCATTCACAGTTTGCCGTGTACGGTAGTTATCGCAGCAGTCCAAAACGACGCTGGCCTGTGAGACAAGTTCGTCAAGCAAAGCAGCGTCGGCATGTTGCTGAATGCATTGCACTTGGACATCGGGGTTGAGCGCCTGCAGTGCCTGTGCAGCAGACTGCACCTTGGGTTGGCCTACACGTGCCGTGGTGTGGGCAATTTGACGCTGCAGATTGGTCAAATCGACGGCGTCATGGTCCACCAAGGTGATGTGGCCCACGCCAGAGGCGGCGAGATAAAGCGCAGCCGGGGAGCCCAAGCCACCGGCGCCAATGATGAGCGCGCGTGCGTCCAGCATGGCTTGCTGGCCTTCGATGCCGACTTCGTCGAGCAGGATGTGGCGCGAGTAGCGCAGAAGTTGGTCGTCGTTCATGGGGTGTCCATGAAAAAAGCCGGGCATATATACCCGGCTGTTTTGAAAAAAAAAGTAGAGCTGCTAGCGCTTTTATTTCTTGGCGTTCAGATACTTTGGATAGTGAAGTCAAGAAAAGATAAGCGCTGGCTGCTATCTTTGTTTATTCGTCCTTGTCCTTTTTCTCGGGCTCACGCTCGGTCAAAGTCTTGCTGACTTTGACGGGCAGGCCCTTGAGCTGGTTCAAGGCCTGTTGTAGTTGGAAGTCCTTGGCGGAGCCAAACTCGGGCAGTCGGCGCTCCGTCACGGGCTTTTTGCTGTCCTCTTCCAGACGCTTGCGCGCTTCTTCACGCAGTTTCTCGCGTGCTGCCACGGCTTGGGCTTCGGCACTGGGGTCTCCGTTGCCGATGTGCTTTTCCAAGTCAGATTCGCGCATGCGCAGGGCAGCGTAGACATCGCCCTCGGCGGTCTCGTCCACCATCACGTCGGGCACGATGCCTTTGGCCTGGATGGATTTGCCACTGGGGGTGTAGTACAGCGCGGTCGTCAGCTTCAGGCCCGTGTCGGGGCCCAGGGGGCGCACGGTTTGCACCGAGCCCTTGCCAAACGACTGGCTGCCCATGATGGTGGCGCGCTTGTGGTCTTGCAAAGCACCGGCCACGATTTCGCTGGCCGAAGCTGAGCCTTCGTTCACCAGCACCACCAGAGGCACTTTTTTGAGTGCGGCGGGCAGGCGCTGCAGCGGATCACCCGAGCCACGGCGTGCGTAGAACTCTGGTGTGGCCTTGAAGGTGGCCTTGCTTTCTTCCAGTTGGCCATTGGTGCTGACCACTGTCACGCCTTCAGGCAAGAAGGCGGCAGAGATGGCGACTGCAGCGTCCAGCAGCCCACCGGGGTCGTTGCGCAGGTCCAGCACCAAGCCCTTGATGTTGGGGTCTTCTTTGTAGATTTCTTCAATCTTGCGCACAAAGTCGTCGACCGTGCGTTCCTGGAACTGGCTCAGGCGTACCCAGCCGTAACCGGGCTCAATCAATTTGCCCTTGACGGACTGGGTCTTGATTTCTTCGCGCGTGATAGTGACGGGGAAGCTGCGGCTTTCATCCTTGCGCAGGATGGTCAGTTCCACCTTGGTCTTGGGCTCACCCCGCATGCGCTTGACGGCATCGTTGAGGCTCAAGCTTTTGACAGCGGTGCTGTCAATTTTGGTGATCAGGTCGCCAGGTTTCAGGCCCGCGCGGTCTGCGGGAGAGCCTTCAATGGGCGAGACAATTTTGATCAGCCCATCTTCTTGCGTGATTTCAATACCTACGCCCACAAAGCGGCCGGAGGTGCCTTCGCGGAATTCCTTGAAGGTTTTTTTATCGAAATACTGCGAGTGGGGTCCAAGCTGGACACCATGCCGGAGATGGCATCGGTGATGAGCTTTTTATCGTCCACAGCCTCGACGTAATCCGTCTTGATGATGCCGAATACAGCCGACAGCTGCTGGATTTCTTCCAGAGGAAGCGGAGAGATACCGCCACGCGCAACCGTTTGCAAAGACACCGTGGTCAATGCACCCGCTAGAACGCCCAGCGATACCCAGCCAGCAATTTTGAGTTTTTGGCTCATAGAGACTTTAGTTTTAGATCAGCGTGGACAAATATACACGGCGCTGCCTTGCCGGTGGTTGGCCAAGGGCCCATCCACCCGTAGGCAGGTAGGGTGTTACCGATTCAAGCCTTGCCTTGTGCGGCGACAGCTGCTGCAGCTTTGGCGGCAGCTTCGGCATCGCCCAGATAGTAGCTGCGGATGGGTTTGAGGTTTTCATCCAGCTCGTACACCAGGGGGATGCCATTGGGAATGTTGACCCCAACGATAGCGTCATCTGCAATATTGTCCAAATACTTGACCAAGGCGCGGATGGAGTTGCCGTGCGCGGCGATGACGATGCGCTTGCCTGCCTTGATCTGGGGGGCCAGGGTGTCGGTCCAGAACGGCACCACGCGTGCCACGGTGTCTTTGAGGCATTCGGTCAGCGGCACCTGCTCGGGGTTCAGCTCGGCATAGCGGCGATCGCTGCGTTCGCTGCGGGCGTCGGTGGGCTCCAGCGCTGGTGGCGGCACATCGTAGCTGCGGCGCCATTGCAGCACCTGGGCGTCACCATACTGCTTGGCCATGTCGGCCTTGTTCAAGCCTTGCAGGCCGCCGTAGTGGCGCTCGTTCAGGCGCCAGTCTTTACGCACAGGCAGCCAGGTGCAGTCCATCTCGTCCAAGGCGTACCACAGGGTGTGGATGGCGCGCTTGAGCACCGAGGTGTAGGCCAGGTCAAATTCGAAGCCTTCCGCCTTCAGCAGCTTGCCGGCCGACATGGCCTGAGAGACGCCGGTGGGCGTCAGGTCCACATCGGTCCAGCCAGTGAAACGGTTTTCAAGGTTCCAGGTGGACTCACCGTGGCGGATCAGTACGAGCTTGTACATGGCTTCTTTCTGCGCAAAAAACACAAAGGGATAAGGGCGTAGCCCGCTATTTTAGGCCGCAGGTGCACGCTGTACAGGGTGAGTTGTTCAGGGGGATGGCTGTGCCTTTAAAATCACCAGCTTTGCCAACCCAAGGACTGACGTGACTTTCATTGTTGAAAACTGGTATTTGATTTTGCTTGCAGTGGTCTCCGGTGGCCTGCTGCTGGTGCCAACGCTCAAGGGCGCGGGTGCTGGCTCGCTGCAGCCCAACGATGCTGTAGCCAAGATCAACCGCGAAAAAGCGGTCATCGTGGACGTGCGTGAGCCTGAGGAATATGTCAAAGGCCACATTGCAAATGCGAAAAACATCCCGCTGTCGCAATTGGACGAGCGCCTGCCCCAGGTCGCCAAGAACAAGGCTTTGCCGGTAGTGCTGGTGTGCGAAAAAGGCCCCCGTGCGGTGCGGGCACAGCAGCAGGCCAAGAAACTGGGCTACGACAAGGCCGAGGCTTTGGCGGGTGGCATGAAGGCATGGCGCGACGCCAATTTGCCGGTGACAAAGGCTTAAGGCTGCTGGATTAATTCAACTGTCCTACCATCAAGGGGTCTTATACAAGAGGCCCCTTTTTTGTGGCCGCTGTTTTTCGAAGAAAAGGATGACTGTCATGCAAGCCGTGAAGATGTACACCACCGCCGTCTGCCCCTACTGCGTGCGCGCCAAGCAAGTGCTCAAGTCCAAGGGTGTAGAGCAGATTGAAGAAATCCGCATTGACAGTGATGCCGCCGCCCGCGCGCAGATGATGGAAATCACGGGTCGCCGCACGGTGCCGCAGATTTTCATTGGCGACACCCATGTGGGCGGTCACGATGACTTGGTGGCTCTGGATGCCAAGGGAGAGTTGGTGCCACTGCTCAACGCCTAAGCTGATTATTTGCAGGCAGGTCGCGTGCCTGCATAATGGCTGGTTAAGGTGCCCGCTCTCGCAGCCACTGCAGAGCGGGCCTTTTTATGAACGCAGCTTTGCGCAAGAAAGACTGACACCATGTCCGAACAAGCCACTCCCGTTTTCCAGATTCAACGTGTCTATCTGAAGGACATGTCGCTGGAGCAACCCAATTCCCCGTTATCTTGCTGCAGCAACAGCAGCCCAATTTTGATATTCAACTGTGTTGAAGCCACACCCGTGGCTGAAGGCCTGTTTGAAGTGGCCGTGACCGCCACCGTGCAAACCAAGATTGAAGACAAGACCTTGTTCCTGGTGGAAGCCAAGCAAGCCGGTATTTTTGAAATCCGTAACATTCCCGAAGAACAAATGGGTGGCGTGATTGGCGTGGCTTGCCCCCAGATCATTTACCCCTACCTGCGTGCCACCGTGGCCGACATCGTGACCCGCGCAGGCTTTCCCCCTGTGCACCTGGCAGAAATCAACTTCCAAGCCATGTACGAGCAGCAAAACGCTGCCGCTGCAGCGCAGACAGAAGGCACCGTGCAGTAAGCCACTGTCACACTGCCAGCCTGTGGGCGTGCTACAAAAGAGGGTCCCGCGTGCGGGGCCTTTTTTTATGCTTTTTTGGCCGCTGGGCCAATACATATAAGCGCTAGAAGCTATGAATTTGATTGTGATTGGTGCCGGGGCCTGGGGCACGGCATTGGCCATTGGGGCGGCGCGGCACACGGCGGGGCACCATGTCACGCTGTGGGCGCGCAATGCGCAGCAGGTGGCGGATATGCAAGCCGCTGGCAGCAACGCCCGCTATTTGCCGGGCATGGCCTTTCCGCAAGGGCTGCAGTGCAGCGCGGCCCCTTTGGCCCAGGCGGTGCAGGGCATGGACCTCATCATCATTGCCACGCCCATGTCGGCGCTGCGCAGCACCCTGCAAGCGCTGGCCCAAGCCCAGGTGTCGGTGCCCGTGGCATGGCTGTGCAAAGGCTTTGAAGCCGTGCCTGCAGGCGGCAGCGGCGTGGGGCTGATGCCCCATGAAGTGTGTGCACAGGTGGCGCCCAGTTTGCTGGCCGGTGCTTTGAGCGGCCCCAGCTTTGCGCAGGAAGTGGCCAAAGGCCAGCCCACTTTGTTGGTGGCAGCCAGCCAACATCCCGCTGTGCGCCAAGCACTGCTGGCGGCTTTTCACACCGGGCCGCTGCGCCTGTACGCCAATGAAGACATTGTGGGCGTGGAAGTGGGCGGCGCTGTGAAAAACGTGATGGCGATTGCCGCAGGCCTGTGCGATGGGCTGGATCTGGGCCTGAACGCACGCGCGGCTTTGCTGACCCGGGGCCTGGCGGAAATGACGCGCCTGGGCGTGGCCCTGGGTGCCAAGCCCGAGACCTTCATGGGCCTGAGCGGGCTGGGCGATCTGATGCTGACCGCCACGGGCGATCTGTCGCGCAACCGCAAGGTCGGCCTGCTGTTGGCGCAAGGCCTGACGCTGGCGCAGGCCGTGGATTCGCTGGGCCACGTGGCCGAGGGTGTGTACAGCGCGCGCACCGTGGTGCAGCGCGCCCAGGCCGTGGGCGTGGAGATGCCGATCGCCGCCACGGTGGTGGAGCTGTTGGACGGCCACATCACGCCGCAGGCCGCAGTGCAGCGCCTGATGGCGCGCGATCCCAAGCAAGAGGGTCTCTAATAAGCCAAATCAGCCGCTGGCGCAGGTGCAGCAAGCGCTGACAGCTATGAAAGTTGCAAAAAAGGGAGCCTATCGACTCCCTTTGTTTGCCTGCTGCGCGCTGCGCTGCAAAAAGCTTTACAGGCCCAACTCCAGCGCCAGCAGCTCTTCCACCGTCTGGCGGCGGCGAATCAGGCGCACCTGCGCGCCATCGACCAGCACCTCCGCTGCCAGCGGGCGGGTGTTGTAGTTGCTGGACATGCTGGCGCCGTAGGCGCCGGTGTCGTGAATGACCAGCAAGTCGCCCACTTGCGCATCGCCCAGCGCGCGCGGCAGCACCACGCCGCCGTCGCCTTGGGTGAATACGTCGCCCGACTCGCACAGCGGGCCGGCGACCACACTGTCGCGGGTGACAGGCAGCACGCCCACGCCGCGGCGCTGGATGTGCATGCCGTGGTAGCTGCCGTACATGCTGGGGCGCATCAACGCAGGAATTGCCGAGCGCATCTTTGGTTCCTTTCTGGGCGCCACCAGAAAGGAGCTCGCCCGCCGGGGCGAAATCCCGGCCTCCGCGCTTGGATAGACCCACTTGTCCATGAAAGAAAACACGCTGCTTATGCATCTTTTAGGCCTCTAGCGCTTGATGCACCTACGCTGACAGCTCTGCTTCTTGCAGCAAGCAGTCCTCCAGCGCTGCCAGCGCCTGGGTTGCAAGGTGCTGTACCTCGTCGGCATCCAGCACATACGGCGGCATGCAGTACAGCGTGTGGCCGATGGGCCGCAGCAGCAGCCCACGGGCGCGCGCGGCGGCGTGGTAGCGCTGGGTAAAGTCGGGCAGCGCCGTCTCCACATCCCAGGCCCAGACCATGCCCATCTGGCGGGCGTGGCGCACGCGCGGGTGGGCGTTGAGCGGGGCGAAGGCGGTGGTCAGCTGCGCCGCCAGCGCGCGGTTGGCCTGCAGGGTGTCGAGTTGCTCGAACAGCTCCAGCGTGGCCAGCGCGGCGCGGCAGGCCAGCGGGTTGCCGGTGTAGGAGTGCGAGTGCAGAAAGGCCCGTGCCGCCTCGGTGCCGTAGAAGGCCTGGTACACGGCGTCGGTGGTCAGCACCGCCGACAGCGGCAGGGTGCCGCCGGTCAGGCCCTTGGACAGGCAGATGAAATCCGGCGTGATGCCGGCCTGCTGGTGGGCGAACATGCTGCCCGTGCGGCCGAAACCGGTGGCGATCTCGTCGACCACCAGGTGCACCTGGTAGCGGTCGCACAGCGCACGGGCCTGGCGCAGGTAGATGGCGTCGTACATGGCCATGCCGGCGGCGCACTGGATCAGCGGCTCCACGATCAGCGCGGCGGTCTGGGCGTGGTGCTCCTGCAGCCAGGCTTCCAGCGCCGCAGCGGCGCGCCGGGCCACGTCGGCCGCAGTTTCACCCGGCGGGGCCGCGCGCGCATCGGGGCTGGGCACGGTGGCGGACAGGCGCACCAGGGGCGCATAGGCGCTGCGGAAGATGGGCACGTCGGTGACGGACAGCGCCCCCACGGTCTCGCCGTGGTAGCCCCCGGCCAGACCGACAAAGCAGTTTTTTTCGGGCCGACCGACGTTGCGCCAGTAGTGGGTGCTCATCTTTAGTGCCATTTCGGTGGCCGACGCGCCATCGCTGCCATAGCTGGCATGGCCCAGGCCGGTCAGCACGGCCAGCTTTTCCGACAGCTCTACCACGGCCGCGTGGGTGCAACCGGCCAGCATGACGTGGTCCAGCTGCTGCAGCTGATCGGTCAGCGCGGCACGGATGTGTGGGTGGCTGTGGCCGAACAGGTTGACCCACCAGGAACTGATGGCGTCCAGGTAGCGGTGGCCTGCGGTGTCATACAGCCACGGCCCCTGCGCACGTGCGACGGCCAGCAGGGGCTCGGTCTCGTGCCGCTTCATGGGGGTGCAGGGGTGCCAGACGGCCGCGAGGCTGCGGGTGGCGAGGTCAGAGGGGGTCATTGCAATAACTCCTGAACGTGTGGCGAGATGCATGCTTGAGCCGCTTGGTTGTAAAAAGTAGAGCGGTTGACGCTGGTTGGGATTGGGGTGGATGGCTGAATGGCTTTGAACTTTTGGGGATGCTTTGCGGGCTTTTTCGACGGATGCCGGGAGTTCGCCCCGGCGGGTGACCTCCTTTCATTTGTCTCGCCAAATGAAAGGAGGTAAAGCAAAGGCGACTCTGCCGAGCGCTTTGCCGTGGAACTCGCTACGCGCCGCAGGCGCTGCGCTCAGACAGCCACGGCAAGCCAGGTGGCGGGTGGCAGTCCTGTCTCGCAGCGCTGCTGCGACAGGCCTGCGGGAAGAGCCAGCGCTGTGACGAAGCATGCAGACGTAAAGAGGCACAGCGCCACCCGTGCGCGCGCAAGCGTCGCGCACCACAAGGATGTCCTTCTGATTTCCGGCGGCTGTGTGAGCAGAGCGACGTAGGCGCGTAGCGAGTTCCGCCGGACAGCCGCCTGCCAGGCTCGCCTTTTCTTTGGTCACTTTCTTTTGGCGAAGCAAAAGAAAGCGACTCGCCCGCCGGGGCGAACTCCCGGCCTCTGCCCCTGCATGAGGAATGGACGTCAGTCCATGGGCGGATGCAAACCAAATCAGCGTCAAACCCACTACCTACCGTCGCAATCAGCTCCTCTTTTTCAAGCGATCTTCATTCCGCCGTGGTCGTGGTCTTCAGCCCCTGCAGCCCCAGCTTGCGCAGCAACGTGGTGTCGGCTTCCACATTGGGGTTGCCCGTTACCAGCAGCTTGTCGCCGTAGAAGATGGAGTTGGCGCCTGCCATGAAGCACAGCGTCTGCACGGCTTCGCCCAGTTGCTGGCGGCCGGCCGACAGACGCACGCGCGCGGTGGGCATGGTGATGCGGGCCACGGCAATCACGCGCACGAAGTCCAGCGGGTCCACCGGTTCGCTGTCGGCCAGCGGCGTGCCGGGTACACGCACCAGGCTGTTGATGGGCACAGACTCGGGGTAGGGGTTCAGATTGGCCAGCTGCGCGATCAGCCCGGCACGGTGCACCGGCGCTTCGCCCATGCCGATGATGCCGCCGCAGCACACGCTGATGCCTGCGCCGCGCACGGCGGCCAGGGTGTCCAGGCGGTCCTGGTACTGGCGGGTGCTGACCACGTCCTGGTAGTACTCGGGCGCCGTGTCCAGGTTGTGGTTGTAGTAATCCAGCC
>NZ_CADEPJ010000089.1 GCF_902829245.1 Comamonas jiangduensis
CCTCCGTCGAAGATGCTTTCACACCCCACAAAGCGCTGGCCTTGCGGCTGCTTGAGGATCGGGCTCATGTACTCGCGCACCGACAGCTCTTCGCGCGTGATGCGGTGGTGCTGCACCAGCTTGGCGCGCTTGAGGATGTCGCGCCAGGCGGCTTGCAACTCGCCCACCGCCACATCGGGAAAGCGGGGCTGCAGGCTTTGCTCGATGTGCACCTGGGCCTTGAGGAAATCGCGCCCGTACTGCGGCAGAGTGTTGATCTGCTGCGCGGCCAGCTTCATCTTCTCGTATTCGAGCAGACGGCGCACCAGCTCGGCGCGCGGGTCTTCGGCCTCTTCCTCGCCCTCTTTCTTCTTGGGCGGCAGCAGCATGCGTGACTTGATCTCGATGAGCATGGCTGCCATCAGCAGGTACTCGGCCGCCAGCTCCAGGTTGCGGCTGCGGATCTCGTCCACATAGCGCAGGTACTGCTGGGTCACCGCCAGCATGGGGATGTCGAGGATGTTGAAGTTCTGCTTGCGGATCAAATACAGCAGCAAGTCCAGCGGACCTTCGAACGCCTCCAAAAAAACTTCCAGTGCATCCGGGGGGATGTACAGGTCGTTGGGCAGCTTGAACAGCGGCTCTCCGTACAGACGCGCCAGTGCCACCTGATCGACCACGGTGGGCATCAGGTCTGGGCTGTCCGAAGCCGCCGTAACAGGCAGCTCGGATTGGGCGTTGTCAGAAGCGCTTTCGCTCATGCAGCTTAATAAATAAGAGCGCCCAGCGCTTGTATATCAAGGGCTGGGCCATAAAAACACTGCTAATACGTAATCAGTGGTTGGACTGGTACACGTAGGGTTGCTGGGCCACACGGGCTTGCTCGGAGTCGGCTTGCACTTCGTAATTCACCTGTTTGTCCCACAGCAGGGCGCGACCAGCCAGTTGCTGGGCTTCGAGCTGGGGGTTGTCCTTTTTCATCTGGTTGATGAAATCGGTGGCATCGGATGTGTAGTGGGGGCGGGCAAAAATAGACATGGACTGGTAACCTCTCTAGATCGACGATTCTAGCGGGACACCGTCCATGAACCTACTGAACCGTGTCGTAGCCACGGTGGCCGCACTGGCCACCAGCGTTTTTGCGCTGCTTGGCTGTGACCAGCAAAAAATTGACACCCTGGAAGAAGGGCTGTCTACCGAGATTGATGTGCGCAAAGCCTTCGGCGAGCCCGAGACCATTTGGCCCGAGCCCGATGGTTCGCGCACCTTCGAATACCCTCGCCAGCCCATGGGTCACCGTAACTACATGATCACCATCGGCAGCGATGGCGTGATGACGGCGCTGCGCCAGGTGCTGACTCCGCATGTGTTCGAGCAGATTCAGCCCGGAATGACGCAGGAGCAGGTGCGCCGCATGCTGGGCAAGCCCGCCCAGCGCATGACCTACCAGCTCAAGCAAGAAACGGATTGGGACTGGAACTGGATTGACCCGCCCAATCAGGAGATGGAATTTACCGTGACCTTTGGTGCCAATGGCACAGTGAAAAAAAGTGGCAGCCGCATCAAGCTGCCCCAGGGTGATCGCTGAGCACCTGTTGAAAAAACGTGGCGAAATCTAAGCAGCGGCGCAGGACGGTGGTGTAATTGCTGCATTACAGCAAAAACCTGTCAGCGCCGTGACCCGGTGCTGCGTTGTAGGCATTGCGCCCCCAGAAAGAACTTCTGGTGGTGTGCTTCTTGCTTAGCAATTTGCATGTACGTTTGCGCTGCGGCCACAAGCTGGCAGTGTGAAAAACCGGTATCCGCCATGAGCACCACCACCTCTTCGCCTGTCTCGGAGCCCGCGCTCAGCGCGTCTGCGGCTTCTTCCCTGGCTGCGCCAGCCCCCGTCGCCGTAGTCAAACACGGCCCGTATGAAGACGCGCAAGCGCTGTTTTCGGGCTCGCTGTTTGTGGGCATCACCATGATGATGTATGCGCAGGCAGGTTTGCTCACGGGCAGCACGGCGGGCTTGGCCTTTGTGCTGCACTACGCCACGGGCTGGTCGTTTGGCGCGATTTACTTTGCGATCAACATTCCGTTTTACTGGTTTGCATGGAAGTATGTGGGCAAAGAGTTCACGGTCAAGACGTTTGTCTCGGTGGCCCTGCTTTCGTTGATTACGGAGTTGGGCCCGCGCCTGATTCACATCGATTATTTGCACCCGGCTTTTGCCGCCATTGCCGGTGGCTTGCTGATGGGCACCGGCGTGCTGTTTTTGGCGCGGCACAAGTCCAGCCTGGGGGGCGCAACGATTGTCTCGCTGTATGTGCAAGACAAATGGGGCATCCCCGCAGGCAAGGTGCAGATGGCGATTGACTGCGCGGTGGTGGCACTGGCGCTGTGGGTAGTGCCCTTGGAGCGGGTGCTGTGGTCCATCTTGGCAGCGGTGGTGATGGGCATTTTCTTGGCTGTCAGCCATCGCCCCGGGCGCTATCACGGAAAATAATTTGATAGCTGCTAGCGTTTACTGCATCAGCGATAGCGGCTTATTGAATGCATAAAGCACAAAGCCCTGCAGGTTGAAAAGCCTGCGGGGCTTTTTGTTGGGCCTGCTAGGGGCGCATGTATAGAAGCTCCCATAGATTGGCCCGGGATGCGCTGGCGCCTTGGTTGGGGAATCTGCACTGGCGGTGCCGAGCCCTTTCTTTGTTATGCCGGGTTAGCGGCCAGTGGCCTTTGGCATGGCGCTGACGCAAAGCATGCCGCTTCCATCCGGATGGAGTCTTGGGTCGGGCGCTGGGGCTGTAAGTGCTCTGACGGCCCGTAGTCTTGCCGTGGCAAAAACTGTGTGCCCAGATGAGCGGCAAGATTGACGTTACCGCAGAAGGCGGGCACCTATCGCCCGGCAGATGTGGGAGACGGGTAAGCACAGTGAATTTAGATAGCTACTTGTGCTTTATCTATAAGCGCTTTGAGCATATTTTCTTCTTAAAAATCCGCAGGCGTGGAGGGCTGCGAAGCAGGCGTGAGGACGGTCGAGTTGTGCCAAGTCACCTGCCGTTGATTTGCCTTTAATTTCGATTGATTAGGGTTTACCCGCGTGTGACTCGCATCGGGTCGCACCGCAGAATCCCAAAGCACTTTTACCGATGTATCCGCTGTTGCTGTCTGGCCAGTCTGGCAATTCACTTCGCGCCCGCCTATCGCTGATTCCCTATCCTTTTTTAAGTCATTGCATGGTTTCGATTCATAACTTTAAACCCGCTCATGCGCATTGGGCCGTGCGCATGAATTGGAAGAATCGTTCCATCTGTTTTGCGCTTTTGGGGCTGACAGTAGGTTTTCATCTGCACGCCATGCATGCCTCGGATTTGGCATGGGCGCTGCTGGTACTGCAATTTTTTATTGGCCCCCAGCTGCAATATGTGCATGGTTGCCTTGCTGCCAACCCGCGCCGGGCGGAGGTGCGCAACATGCTGCTGGATGGCTTTGGCTTCGGGGCCTGGGCGGCAGGCCTGGGCTTTCCGCTGTGGATTAGCTTTGCCATGTTTATCGCCACTAGCGTTAACTTGATTGCATTTGCCAGTTGGAAGGGCTGGGCCAGCGCACTTGTGGCGATGGGCCTGGGGGTGATTGCTGTGGCCTGTGTGCAGCCCTTGTCTTTTCAGCCCGACACCGGCATGTGGGCCACTGGCTTGTGCATGTTCACCTTGATGCTGTTCTTGACCGTATTTGCGCAAGACGCTTTTTTACGCGCCTCCAAGCTCTACCAGCAGCGCGCCCAAACGCGCCAGCAATTGTCAGAAATTCAGGCGCTCAAAGATTTGCTGGCAGAGCAAGCAACGCGCGATCCGCTCACAGGGCTTTTCAATCGCCGCATGCTGGATCAAAAGCTACCGCAATTGATGCAGCAATGTGCAGCCCGGGGGACTTCCCTGGCGGTCATGCTGCTGGACATGGAC
>NZ_CADEPJ010000090.1 GCF_902829245.1 Comamonas jiangduensis
CATAGATGCCGGGGTGGGCCTTTTCATCGGCGTGGCTGGCGGCCAGCACCATGCCTTCGCTGATGCCGAACTTCATCTTGCGCGGTGCCAGGTTGGCCACCAGCACCGTGAGCTTGCCCTGCAACTGTTCAGGCTGGTACATGCTGGCGATGCCGCTGAATACGTTGCGCATCTTGCCTTCGCCGGCGTCCAGCGTCAGCTGCAGCAGCTTGGTCGAGCCTTCAACCGCCTTGCATTCGACGATTTTTGCAATGCGCAGGTCGATCTTGGCAAAGTCGTCGATGGTGATGGTGGGCGCAATCTCTTCGCCACCGGGCTTCACGGACTCGACCACGGGGGCGGCAGGCGGCTCGAACAGGGCGTCCAGCTGCTCCACCACCACACGCTGCATCAGGTGTTCGTACTTGCCAATGCCGTGGCCAGCGCCCAGCAGGCGGTCGGCGTCGGCAAACTGCAGGGGCTGCACGTTCAGGAAGGCTTCGACCTGGACGGCCACAGCGGGCAGCATGGGCTTGAGGTAAATCGTCAGCAGGCGGAAGGCCTCGATGCAGGTGGAGCACACGTCCTGCAGGCGCGTGTCCATGCCTTCTTGCTTGGCCAGCTCCCAAGGCTTGTTGGCGTCCACATAGCTGTTGACCTTGTCGCACAGCGCCATGATGTCGCGCGCGGCGCGGGCGGTATCGCGGGCTTCGTAGGCCGCCACGATGCCGTCCTTGGCGTCGCGCAGCGCGGCCAGCAGGGCTTGGCCGTCTTCAGAGACCTGGCCCAGCTTCCCGTCAAAACGCTTGGCAATAAAGCCTGCCGCGCGGCTGGCAATGTTCACGTACTTGCCGATCAGGTCGGCATTCACGCGCAGCATGAAGTCTTCGGGGTTGAAGTCGATGTCTTCGTTCTTGCCGTTGAGCTTGGCACCCAGGTAGTAGCGCAGCCACTCGGGGTTCATCTTCAGGGCCAGGTACTTCAGCGGGTCCAGGCCGGTGCCGCGGCTCTTGCTCATCTTCTCGCCGTTGTTCACGGTCATGAAGCCGTGCACGCAGATCTTGGGGCGTCTTGCGGCCGCTGAACTTCAGCATCGCAGGCCAGAACAACGTGTGGAAGGTGATGATGTCTTTGCCGATGAAGTGGTACTGCTCCAGATCGGGGTCGGCCATGTAGGCGTCGTAATCCTCGCCGCGGCGGTTGAGCAGTTCCTTGAGCGAAGCCAGGTAGCCCACGGGCGCATCCAGCCAGACATAGAAGACTTGCCCGGTGCATCGGGAATCTCGATGCCGAAGTAGGGCGCGTCGCGGCTGATGTCCCAGTCGTCCAGGCCTTCGCTGGTCGAGCCATCGGGGTTGGTGCGCACGCCAAACCATTCCTTGATCTTGGCGGCCACTTCGGTTGCACGTGCTTGCCGTTTTGCGTCCACTCGGTCAAAAACTCCACGGCGCGTGGGTCCGACAGCGAAGAAAAAGTGCTCCGAGCTTTTCAGCACCGGGGTGGCACCGGACAACGCGGAAAATGGATTGATCAGGTCGGTGGGGCGTAGACCGAGCTGCAGACCTCGCAGTTGTCGCCGTACTGGTCCTTGGCGTGGCAGCGTGGGCACTCGCCCTTGATGAAGCGGTCGGGCAGGAACATGTTCTTCTCGGGGTCGAAGAACTGCTCGATGGTGCGGGTTTCGATGAAACCAGCGGCCTTCAAGTCCAGATAGATTTGCTGGGACAGCGTGTGGTTCTCGGGGCTGTCGGTGTTGCTCCAGTTGTCAAAAGCAATGTGGAAGCCGTCGAGGTAGGGCTTGCGGCCAGCAGCGATGTCCGCCACAAACTGCTGGGGCGTCTTGCCGGCCTTTTCGGCGGCAATCATGATGGGCGCGCCGGGGGCGTCGTCCGCGCCCACGAAGTTCACCTGATTGCCCTGCATTCGCTGCGCACGCACCCAGGCGTCGGCCTGGATGTATTCCATGATGTGGCCGATGTGGAAGTTGCCGTTGGCGTACGGCAGGGCGGTGGTAACGAATAGTTTGCGTTGGGACATAGGTCTTCTCGTAGGCTGGCAAAAGCAACCCACAATTTTAAGGCGCTGGCCGCGCAGCGCAGCAAATGCGGGCGTGTACCCGTGCTGGCTGCTTTTTTGCTTGCTTTTTATGAGCTGTTAGCGCTTTGCTGATAAGGGGTTGTTGGCCTTTTGGGCATACATGCGCTGATCGGCGTGCTGGAGCAGGCTGTGTACGTCATGTGCGTCGTGCGGGAACAGGGCAATGCCAATGCTGGCGCCCAGTTGCACGGTTTCGCCCGCAGGAATGCCTTGCAGCGTGGTGAGCGGGGCGCTGATGATGTCCACCATCTTGGCGCTGATGGCTTGCGCCGTTTCACGGTGGCCAATGCCGCGCAGCACCATCACGAATTCATCGCCGCCCAGGCGGGCCACGTGGTCATCGGTGCGGATTTGATGGCGCAGGCGTTGTGCCACTTCTGCCAGCGCCAGATCACCGTTGTCGTGGCCCCAGCGGTCATTGAGCTGCTTGAACAGTTTCAGATCAATGAAC
>NZ_CADEPJ010000091.1 GCF_902829245.1 Comamonas jiangduensis
GCACATGCTGCAAGGCGCTGCGGTTGGAGATGCCTGTGACGCGGTCGGTAAACAGCTCATGGCGCATATGGCTGAAGTTGCGCGCCAGCTCACCCACTTCGTCTTGGCGCGTGGTTTCAAAGGAGCTGCTGATTTCGCCCCGGCCTACACGTTGGACGGCGTTCGAGAGGCTGCGCACGTCATCGGCCACACGGCCAAACAGGCGCATGCCGACCAGCAAAGCCAGCAACAGGCTCAGCGCACCGGCCACCATCACCAGCTCTACAAGGCGCGAGACGTCGGCCAAGATGGTGGCGCGGGGCACGGCGACCGCTGCAATCCAGTCCAGGCCTGCGTGGTCGGTCACGCGCACAAAGGCTACGTGCAGTGGCTCACCATCTTGGTCTTGGAGCTGCAGGTTGTGGACTTCGGACACTGATTCCGTGTCGGGGCCACTGCGGGCAACTGTTGCGTTGAAATGGCTGCGCACTTGCAAATAAATGCTGTGCACCAAGGGGTTACCGCTGGTGGTGGCGGTCAAACGTTCGATGCGGCCGCCATCGGCAAAGCGCACGTTGTCCATGCCCGAGACGGCGACCAGTTCCCCATCGGGTTCCACCACAAAAGCCAGTCCGTGGATGCTGCGGCCCAGATCGTTGACCACATCGTTCAAGGCGCACAGTGAGACATCGGTGGCTACCACGCCTTCGAATTGCCCTTGGGCATTGAGCACGCGCCGGGCTCGGGTGAGCACCAGGTCTTTGATGCCGAAATCGATGTACACCGAAGTCCACATATGCTGGTCGACACGGGATGCCAGCTGAAACCACGGGCGTTGGCGTGGGTCGAACATGGCTGCCTCGGTACGCAGGTAGTGCGCTGGGCCGTCAATGCGGTCCAGGCGGTAGTAGCGGCGGTGCTGGTTGGCATCGGTGCGTACACGCAGCTCGGCTGTGCCGTCGGGTGGCGCTTGAGGCCAACGCCTTGCCCCGCAATATTGCCGTAGTAGACATAGTCATTCGTGCGGGGCAGGTGGTGGCGGCCCACAGGCGGGCGCGCAACGCTTTCCAGTCATGGCGGATATCTGCGCCCGCGGCCATGCCGGTGGAAATGCGGCTTCCAGCACAGCTGCGGAGCCGCTGACATGGTGCTCAATGCTCTGGTGCATGCGTGATGCCATCTCCTTGAGCAACTGGTCGGACAAGCCCGTCACCGTGCGTGCGCCTGCCCAATAGGTCAAGCTGCCAATTGCACAGGTCAGCAGCAAAATCAAGGTAGCGTAAGGCAGCAGCAGGCGCAGCTTGAGAGAACGCAATTGCATACAGATAGACATGGGCTGGCGCGTGAAAGGGGGAGTGCTTGACGCAGTGGCAAAGCAGCCCCTACATCGTGAGTGGGCGCTATTTTAAGTAACACATTGAAACAATATTTGTAAAAGGCGAGCAGCTTGCGCGCATTAAAAAAGGGTTTGCACATGAATTAATGTGCAAACCCTTTGTCGTAGAGCGCTATGCGCTATCGTTTTATTTTTCTTTGGTTACGGCTGCTGCATCATGGGCTTTTGCAGCAAGGTGGCGAGGGTCAACTGGCTCAGCACTGCAATCTGCTGGGTATCGGCAAAGCGCTGTGCGCTGTCTTGCAGGGGGGCAATGCAGACATAGGCGCATTCCTGGGCTTGCTGGGCCTGCATGGCCTGGTGCAGCGCGCGCAGGGGCTCTACGCCGTGGGCGGCAGCTTTCCAGCGCTTGGCAGCCACCAGAGTGGTCTTGCCGTTGCGCTGTAAGACAAAATCGACCGCAGGATCTTGGCTGCGCTGCACGGTATAGCCCTCAATCTGCCATGCACGCTCGAGTTGCTGGGAAAACTCGCCCCAGCTTTGTTGTGCGGCAGTTTCCAAAATCACTTGCTGCTGCGCAGGGGTGGGCTGGTCATACTGGCGCACAAAGGCCACAAAGCCGACCGCCCAAAACGGCAGAGAGCCCAAGATGGCAATCATTTTGTAGGGCTGCGGCACCAGCGCGGCTGCCAGCAAGGCCCAGGCGGCACCCACCAAAAAGCTGATCCACCAGCGCGAGCGCAGCAGGATGGCAAACAGGGAGTTTTCGGCCATTTTGAATTTCACGGCAGGAGATCTTTCAAAGGGAGAATAAGGTGCCCATGCACCCAAGGGACAAGAACCCGCTGACCATATGGGTTGCAAGGCTCCGATAGACTCAGACGCTGCTGATTTTCTCAGACCCCACCAACCATAAGTACAAAACTGCATGTCTCTAACTGAACAAAGCCTTTTGGCGGCACTGGCCAGCGTGATTGATCCCCACACTGCTACCGATTTTGTGAGCACCCGTGCGGTGCGCAACGTGCAAATTAGCGGTGGCGACGTGGCTTTTGATGTGGAACTGGGTTACCCCGCGAAAAGCATCATCCCTGAGCTGCGCAAGCAACTGATTGCTGCAGCCAAGAACGTGGCTGGCGTGGAAAACGTATCGGCCAATGTCTACACCAAGGTGCAGGCGCATGCGGTACAGCGTGGCGTGCAACTGCTGCCCGGCGTGAAGAACATCATTGCCGTGGCATCGGGCAAGGGCGGTGTGGGCAAGTCCACCACCGCTGCCAACCTGGCGCTGGCACTGGCCGCCGAAGGCGCGCGTGTGGGCGTGCTGGACGCTGACATCTACGGCCCCAGCGTGCCCATGATGTTTGGTGTGGAAGGTAAGCCCGAAAGCAGCGATGGCAAGACCATGGAGCCGCTGGAAAATTACGGCGTGCAGCTGATGTCCATTGGCCTGCTGCTGAACAACCCCAATGAAGCCATGATCTGGCGCGGCCCCATGGCCACGCAGGCGCTGGAGCAAATGCTGCGCTCCACCAACTGGAAGGATCTGGACTACTTGGTGATCGACCTGCCCCCTGGCACGGGCGACATTCAGCTGACGCTGAGCCAGAAGGTGCCTATGACCGGCTCGGTGATTGTGACCACGCCCCAAGACATCGCTTTGCTGGATGCGCGCAAGGGCATCAAGATGTTTGAAAAGGTGGGCGTGCCCATCTTGGGCTTGGTCGAGAATATGGCCATGCACGTGTGCACCAACTGCGGTCATGTAGAACACATTTTTGGCCAAGATGGCGGCAAAAAGCTGGCTGCGGAGTGGAATATGGACTTCCTGGGTTCGCTGCCCCTGTCCATGCAAATCCGCGAGCAGGCCGACAGCGGCAAGCCCACCGTGGCT
The DNA here is from genome assembly GCF_902829245.1 of Comamonas jiangduensis. Classification (GTDB taxonomy): domain Bacteria; phylum Pseudomonadota; class Gammaproteobacteria; order Burkholderiales; family Burkholderiaceae_C; genus Comamonas; species Comamonas jiangduensis. The sequence continues at coordinate 3,210 of NZ_CADEPJ010000091.1, forward strand.
GCGGCACCCGACAGCGAAGCTGCACAGATCTACAAAAAGCTGGCCCGCGATGTGGCCGTGAAGATTGCGCAAAAAGCCAAGGACTTCTCGGCCAAGTTTCCCACCATCACCATCAGTCAGAACACCTGATTGCGGGGGCTGTGGGCTTGCGCACCAGGAAGCCCTGCTGAAATCTTAGGCAAAGCGCCCCAGTTCCGCTGGGGCGCTTTTTTTGCGGCATGCTGTGCGCCTTCTGTATTGCGCAGTGCCCCAGGCATTGCCGTTGATCGTGCAAGAACAAGAGCCAACCCATCGCCGCATGGCCGCCCGCCTACTGTCTAAACAAGCCTTGCTACAGCGCTGGCAAGCGCTGCAGCAGCATGTGGCTGCGCAGCGCAATGCGGTGCAGCATACTCCCCGTATCCAAGCTTTTGGAGGGCGCCTAGGGACAGCATGGCGGCGTCTTGCTGCATGGCGCTGGCAATGGCACGGCGCAAGTACGGCTGCGGCAACCCTGCCGCTGTGGGGTAGACCGGCGTCAAGGCCTGGGGCAGCTCTCCCCCAGCCACTTTGAAGGCCGGGTGCATCATCTGCCGCCCCCAAAAGCCGCCTTTGATTTCGCCACGAATGCGCAGCTGTGTCCCCACCGCCATGGTCTTTTGCTGCGATGGGTAAAAGCTGAAAAACGTCAGCACGCAGGTGCCTGTGCCATCGTCCACGGTCACCTTCAGCATGCGGCGTGGGCGCAACTGCACCTCACACTGCGTCACCGTGGCTTCGATTTGCACCGTGTCGCCATCGCGGGCATCAGGGGGAAAGCGCGTTTGCACAGATTGATGTACAACTCACGCGCCGCTATGACTTGATTCCCAACCTGGTCGAAGTTGCGCGCGGCTAGATGCGGCATGAGGCCAGCACCTTGGAGGCTGTAACGCGCGCCCGCAATCAGGCGGTGGCTGCCAGCGATGCCTTGCGCAGCCATGTCCGCGATGGCAAAGCCTTGGCCGCTTTTTCTGCGGCAGAGCAGGCCCTGGGTGGTGATTTGGGGCGGTTGATGATGACGGTAGAGGCGTACCCGGACCTCAAGGCAGATGCGCAAATGCAAAGCCTGAGCGAAGAAATTGCGAGCACCGAAAACCGCATTGGTTTTGCCCGCCAAGCCTTTAACGACCAAGTGCTGGCGTTCAATGACCGAGCCAGCCAGTTCCCGGACCTGATCGTGGCAAGGTTGCTGGGATTTGCTCACATGGGCATGCTGGAGTCCACCACCAGCGCGCAAGAGCGTACTGCACCCCAGGTGCGGTTTTAAGTACAGCCCAAGAAACGGTTGTAATCCATGCGTTTTTGGGATTGGCAAGCCGATGCGCGTCGCACCACGCGCTGGTTGCTGCTGCTTTTTGCGGGGTGTGTGCTGGTGTCGCTGGCCGCGGTGCATGGCGGCTTGACGTTGGCGTGGTGGCTGCTGTTTTCGCACGCCGGCATGGACTATCCCAAAGGTTTTGTCTTGACCAATGTGGGTGTGACCTTGTTGCTGATTTTGGGTGGTTGGTGGCTTACCCGCGAAGAGCTGAGCCAAGGGGCCAGAAATTGGCGCAGCGCATTGGTGCCGGCAGGCGCGCCCACGCAGGGGCAGGCAGAGCAGCAACTGTGCAACATTGTTCAAGAAATGTGCGTCGCTGCCCAGATGCAGCCCCCACAAGTGGTGGTCTTGGCGCGCACCGATGCCATCAATGCTTTCGCTGCCGGGTGGACGCAGGACGACGCGATTGTGGCGGTGACCCAAGGGGCACTGGACTATCTCACGCGCGATGAAATGCAGGGGCTGGTGGCGCATGAGCTGTCGCACCTCAAAGAAGGCGACACCCTGTTGAATATGCAATTGGCGGGCATGGTCAGCGGCTTGGGCTGGTTTACAACTTTGGTGACACGGTGCGCGAGCGCGGTGGCCTGGCCTGGTGGTTTGGTACTGTGGTCATGGCGGCAGGCTTTGTTGGGTGGTGCAGTGGGCGTTTGCTCAAAGCAGCAGTCTCGCGCCAGCGTGAATACCTGGCCGATGCGCGCGCGGTGCAATGGACGCGCAGCCGTGATGCATTGGGCGGCGTGCTGCGCAAAGTGATGACGCAGCGCCAGGCCGCTGCACAGTTTCGGGGCGGCTGGCGTGGTGATGCGCGCAGCCATGCTGGGCCGAACCACCCGCTGGTGCAGCACATGCTGCTGGCTGAAACCCCAGACAGCAGTAAGCTGGAGCACTGGCTGGATGCCCACCCGCCCCTGGAGGCCCGCGTGGAGCGCATTTATGGCCGCCCGATGCGGGGTTTGCCTTTGCGCGCTTGCGCAGCCAACTCCTAAAAGCAGCGCAGCGCTGCAAAGTCTTAAGCCATGTCCACCTCTTCACAGCCCGCGTCTTGGCAGTTGTTGCGTGCAGTGCCTGCTTTTGCACATCTGGATACTGAGCGTTTGACGTGGTTGGCGCAGCAGATGCGCTGGAGCTCACTGGACAAAGGGCAAGAGGTGAAAGAGCCTTTTTGCGATGCACGTGTGCATGTCATCTTGTCGGGGCAGCTGCAGGTGTTGTGCACGAATGTGCAGGGCAAAGAGCTGTTGCTGGGAGAGCTGCTGCCGGGGCAAATGTTTGGCAATATTTTGCTGTGCGCATCCATTCCGCCAGGGATGTCTCTGGTGGCGGCAGAGCCGACCTTGCTGGTGGTGATGGACAAGGTATCTACCCAAGAGTGGCTGGTGACCGATGTCAGCGCGGTTTTGGGCATTGTGAACAACGTGACCAATTTGCTGTGGCAACTGGTCAATCGCGTCGTGGAGATGGGCACACTCAATGTGCGCAGCCGCTTGCATATGCGCTTGCTAGCCCTGGCGCAACGCCAAGGCATACGTAACAACCAAGTGGTGCTGGCCCCCAGCCCTACGCAGGCCAGTTTGGCTGCGTACTTAGGAACCAGCCGCGAAGAAGTAGCGCGTGAAATGTCTCGCTTGGTACGGCTCGGGCTGCTGCAAAGACAGGGGCGCAATATTGCGCTGATCAATGTGGATGGTTTGATCGCGTTGGCCGAGGCCCAGTAATCGCAGTCGACAGGCTTTGCTGAAACGGGATTTTGCCTGGCAAAAGTGAGAAAACGCACAGACATTCCCGGCCGCTAAGGTGGACACTCCTTCCCCATGAAGTGCGGCCGGTATCGGTCTATCCGGTGCCTGCTGGTGACAGAGAAGGAGTTAACCATGTCCATATATTACCGAACTTTGGCCTGTGCAGCGCTGGCCTTGGGTGTGAGTGCTGTGGCCCAAGCCCACAATGACGCTGCTGCAAACACTGCAACGCAAGGACTGACCCGTGAACAGGTGCTGGAAGATTTGCAGCAGTGGCATGCGTCCGGCATGACCTTTGTGCCCCATCCGTCCGGCTCCAGCGATGCGGCACAAAGCCCCGAGTACCACCGCTACCTGCAGCAAAGGCAGGCCGCAGCGCAGACCACGGCTGCTGCGGCGGATGCTGCACAGACTGCCGCCTCTGAGGTGTCGACAAAGCAGCCTTAAATATTGGAATAACGACGAAAAACACAGCCCTTCGGGCACTGGGTTCATGCGCCCGTCTTCTGAGGTTCAGGATGCACAGCTGATCGCTGCTGGATGAAGTAGAAAGCACATGGATTGGGGGCAAGCACATTCTTGTGCTTGCCCTTTATTTTTAGTGAGCCTGACGCTGCGCGAGCGCGAGGTGCGTTTCAGAGCTGAATGTCAGCAGCGGCAATGACGGAGCCAAAGCGCCGGCTTTCAGCGCGGATGAACTGCTGAAATTCTGCGGGCGTAGGGAAGTAATGCTCATAGCCAAAAGTTTGAAACTTGGGCTGTATGTCGGGCTCACGCAGGGTGGTGGTGAGATCCCGCCGCAGTTGTGTGACGGTCGAGGATGGTGTGTGGGGTGAAACTGCCAGTGCATTCCACCCCGTCACAATCGCTTGGGCGGGGCCTCCGGACTCAGCCACGGTAGGAATGTCTTCAAAGCCTTGCAAGCGCTGTGGTGCCATCACCGCCAAAAATCGTAGCTTGCCAGCGCGTGCCAGTGGGCCTGCGGTGCCAGAAGAGCCCAGTGCAAAGTCCAGCTCTCCATTGGCCACACTTTGGTAGAGCTGGCCGGTTTCCTTGAAAACAATGTGCTCCATGCGGGTGTGGGTCAGCGCTGCCAACTGCAAGGAACCCAGGTGCACGGCATTGCCAATCGACCAAGAGCCATAGTTGAGCTGGCCGGGGCGCGCTTGGGCGTCTGCAATCAAGTCAGCCATGCTGCGGTAGGGGCTGTGGTTGGGCACGCAGACAAAAAAGAAGGTGCGAAACAGCGGGGCCAGCACCAGAAAATCACGCACAGGGTCGTACGGCAGTTTGCGAAACAGATGCGGGTAAGCCGCAAGGTGCACGTTGTCCAGCAGCACCATGTCGGTGCCGTCTTGCGCCCCACGTTTGAAGGCGTCAATCGCAATAAAACCGTTGCCTCCGGGGCGGTTTTCAATCACGACAGCTTGATTCCACATGCGTGCCAGTTTTTCGCCCACGATGCGTGCCGTGCCATCGGGGCCTCCGCCCACCGGGAAAGGATTGATGATGCGCACAGGTTTGCTGGGCCAGGTGGTGTTTGCAGCTTGGCTGTGAAGCACAGGATTGGCGGCAAAAGCACCCAATGCCAGCACGGCGTGGCGTCGATTCAGCAAACTCATGGCAAACAGGGACTCCGTGTTTGGAAGATGTGGGTGGGAAGGTGTCGTGGGCATTAAAAAATGGCGCCCTCAGTACAGCTTGCGTTTGCCCGGCTGCAGCAGCACGACCAAGGCGCCAGCCCCACCATCGGCGGGGCGCGCTTGCACAAAGGCCAGCACTTCTTTTTTCTGCACCAGCCAGCGCTGTACCTTGGCTTTGAGAACGGGGGTTCGCCCCGGTGAACCCAGCCCTTTGCCATGCACTACGCGCACGCAGCGCAAGCCGGTGCGGTGCGACAGGCGAATGAATTGGCCCAGCGCCTCACGTGCTTCATCGGAGCGCAGGCCGTGCAGATCCAGCTGACGCTGGATGCTCCAGTGCCCGCCGCGCAGCTTGTGCGTCACATCCAGGCCAATGCCGGGGCGCCGGAAGCTGAGCTGGTCATCCACATCCAGCAGGGTGCTCACGTCAAACTCATCACTCATGGCCTCGCGCAGCACCCGCTCCTCATCCAGCTCATGCTGCAGGCGGCGGGGCGTGGGGGGCACTTGCTCCAACGCAATGCGATCCGTGCGCGGCAGCGGCGTGACGGCGCCCACAAAGTGCGTGAACAGGTTGCGCTCACGCTCGGCGGCCGCTGCAGCGGCTTTGCGGGCTAGGTCTGCGGCTTCTTGGCGTTCGCGTTGCAGCTTGAGCTCTTTGGCAACGCCCCCCAAGGCATGCAAGCCTTGGTGGCGGAAAGCTTGGCTCATCCCAGCTGCCCTTCTTCGGCCATCGAGTGGCTGGCGCCTTGGGTCACGATGATGTGATCGAGCACTTGCACATCCAGCAAGCCCAGCGCACTTTTGAGGTTGCGCGTTAAGGCGTGATCGGCCGTGCTGGGCTGTACGCTGCCACTGGGGTGGTTGTGCGTGAGGATGACCGCCGCTGCATGGTGGTGCAGTGCGCGCAGTGCGACTTCTCGGGGGTAAACCGAGGTCTGGCTCAAGCTTCCTCTGAACATTTCTTCCATGGCAATCAAACGGTTTTGGCTGTCGAGAAACAGCACTGCAAATATCTCATGCGGGCGGTGGCCCAGGTGCAATTGCAGGTAGTGTTTCACAGCTTGTGGGCTGGAGAAGACTTCGCGAGCCCGCAGTTGCTGGGCGGTGGCGCGCTTGGCCAATTCCATCACTGCCAGCATTTCTGCGCGCTTGGCGGGGCCCAGTCCCTTGGTGCGACCAAGGTCTTGGGCGCTGGCATTGAGCAGGCCCGCCAGACCGCCATACCCATCAAGCATGGCTTGCGCCAGCTGCAGCACGCCGCACCCCGCCAGACCTGTGCGCAGCAAAATGGCCAGCAATTCCGCGTCGGACAAGGCGTTGGGGCCACGCGCCAGAATTTTTTCGCGGGGCAGAAGGTCGTTCGGGAGGTCTTTGAAAGCCATGGTCTTGGTGCTGAACGCGGATAAACAGACGCCAAGGGCACAGGGGCATGCCCGGTTTCCTACAATGTGGGCCAGTTTATCGGGACTTCCATGACCAATTCCGCGCCTATGACCACGACTTCTGTGCCCTCCGTACAAGCGGGCTCCTTCCTGACGTTGCACTACCGTCTGGCCGGCCCGGCCGGTGATGTGATCAACACCTTCCTGGAAAAGCCCGGCACGCTGTCGCTGGGCACGGGCGAGCTGTCGCCGGCCATCGAGGAGCAACTGATCGGTCTGCCCGAAGGCACGCACACCACGTTCGAGCTGCCCGCCGGCGTGGCCTTTGGCGAGCGCAATCCCGACATGCTGCAGTGGGTGGCGCGCAAGCTGCTGAACGAGTTGGGCGATCCGCACGAGCAGTACGCCGCGGGTGACGTGGTGCAGTTCCCCACGCCCGACGGGCTGGGCAGCTACGCCGGCTCGGTGGTGCAGGTGCGCGAAGACGGCGCCGTGCTGTTTGACTTCAGCCACCCGCTGGCGGGCCAGCCCGTGACCTTCGAAGTGCAGATCATCGGGGTGCTCTGAGGTGGTCGACGCCAAAGAAATCCTGCTGGCCGAGCCCCGGGCTTTTGCGCCGGTGTGGACCGCGCCATCGAGATCGTCGAGCGGGCGCTGCAGAAGTTTGGCCGCCCGATCTATGTGCGCCACGAAATCGTGCACAACACCTTCGTGGTCAACGATCTGAAGGACAAGGGCGCGATCTTCATCGAAGAGCTGTCGGACGTGCCCCCGGGCGCCACCCTGGTGTTCAGCGCCCACGGCGTGAGCAAGGCGGTGCAGGAAGAGGCGCAGGCGCGCGGCTTCAGCATCTTCGATGCGACCTGTCCGCTGGTGACCAAGGTGCACGTCGAGGTCGCCAAGCTGGCCAAGGAGGGCTATGAGTTCCTCATGATCGGCCATAAGGGCCACCCCGAGGTGGAAGGCACCATGGGCCAGCTGTCCGAAGGCATCCACCTGGTGGAAGACGAAGCCGATGTGGCCAAGGTCCAGCCCAGGCAGACCGAGCTGCTGGCCGTGGTGACGCAGACCACGCTGAGCGTGGACGACGCTGCCGGCATCAAGGCCGCCATCAAGGCGCGCTTTCCGCATGTGCGCGAGCCCAAGCAGCAGGACATCTGCTACGCCACACAGAACCGCCAGGATGCCGTCAAGGTGCTGGCGCCGCAGGTGGACGTGGTGATCGTGGTGGGCAGCCCCACCAGCTCCAACAGCAATCGCCTGCGTGAGCTGGCGCAGCGCCTGGGCACGCCCGCCTACATGGTGGACAATGCGGACGAGCTGCAGCAGGCGTGGTTCGAATCGGCCAGCCGCGTGGGCTTGACGGCCGGGGCCTCGGCCCCCGAGGTGCTGGTCAACGGCGTCATCGCCCGCATCAAGGCGCTGGGCGCGGTCTCCGTGCGCAAGATGGATGGCGTGGAGGAAACCATGAAGTTTCCGCTGCCCAAGGGCTTGAAGATGATCGACCCCGCCACGGGCCTGGAGATTGAAGTGCGCAAGGCACCCGAAACCGGCGCTTAAAGCCAATCTGTAATCATCAAAACAAAGAGCGCCTAGCGCTTGGTATCTAAGTACCTCAGCATGTTTTATATCTGAAGTGCTTGAAATGCCAGCGCTAGGCGCTCTTTTTTTATTGAAAGCGTTATTTAAAGCATAGGTGCTGCGTAGCAGGGTGGGGCAGCTCAGCTCCACAAATCCAGCGGTGGGTCGCTGGCCACGGCGCGCAAGATATCGGTGCGGCTGATAAAGCCACTCAGGCGCCCCAAGTCATCGGTCACGGGCAGACCGGGCAAGCCGGTCTCCAGCAGCACATGGGTGACGCGGCGCAAATCGGTGTCTTCCGCCACCGTAGGCACCGGCGTAATCATCACCTCGCTGACCGGGCGCTTGGCCAGGGCAATTGCCTCGCGCACCGCGCCGGGCTCGGGTAGCAGCGCCAGCGGTGCCATGTCCGCACGCAGCAGCAGCCCCACCACAATCCCTTGGGCATCCAGCACCGGGGCTTGGGCAATTTTTTTGGTAGCCAGCAGCTGCCAGGCTTGCTCCACCCGCAGCTCAGGGGTGAGGGTGACCGCACCGCGCGTCATCACATCGCGCACCACGTAGAGCTGGCGGCGCTCCTCCTTGGGGCCTTGCTCGGTGCCCAGATAGGCCGAGACGGCACCCTGCGCACGTGCAGACAGTGGAGGGGCCGGATTGCGGATTTGGGCTTCTTGCCCCTCCACCCCGGAAGCCCCAGCGCGCAGGCCGCTGGGGCGTGGTACGCCGCGCACGGCGGTGATGTGGCTCAGGCGATCAGCGCCTCCTTGGTACATGGGGCCGTTGATGCCAAAGACATAGAACATGCGCGAGCCTCCTTGGTCTGTGCGCGCAAAGCGCAGAAAAAATCCTGGTGTTTTTGGGGGCAGCTTTCTATCTATCGGCAGCAAAGCCTGCAACTGAACACCAACTGCCGCACAATGGCGGATAGATTGCGGTGCCAGCGCCTGTGTTGGCCCGCCCCCTTAAAATTGCGACCATGCTAGACATCCTCCTTCTTCGTAAAGACCTCGACTCCGCCATCGCGCGCCTGGAAACCCGCAAAAAGCCCCAAGCCTTCCTGAATGTGGAAGCCTTCCAGGCCCTGGAGTCCGAGCGCAAGACCTTGCAAACCCGCACGGAGGAGCTGCAAGCCCAGCGCAATCAGCTGTCCAAGCAGATCGGCATGCTGATGGGCAAGGGCGATAAGGACGGCGCCGAAGCCGCCAAGGCCCAGGTGGCCGCCTCCAAGACTGAACTCGAGCAGTCCGACGCGCGCCTGGAGCAGATCAAGACCGAGCTGGAAACCATGCTCCAGGCCGTGCCCAACCTGCCGCACGAGAGCGTGCCCGTGGGTGCCAGCGAAGACGACAACGTGGTCGTGCGCACTTGGGGCACCCCCAAGACCTTTGACTTCGAAGTCAAGGACCACGTGGACGTGGGCACGCCCCTGGGCCTGGACTTCGACATGGGCGTGAAGCTGTCGGGTTCGCGCTTTACCGTCATGAAGGGCGGCATTGCCCGCCTGCACCGCGCGCTGGCGCAGTTCATGCTGGACGTGCAGACCGGCGAGCACGGCTACACCGAGTGCTACGTGCCCTATGCCGTGAACGCCGATTCTCTGCGTGGCACCGGCCAGTTGCCCAAGTTTGAAGGCGACCTGTTCGCCGCCAAGAAGGGCGGCCAAGAGGGCGAACCCGTGCCGGACAACCAGGCGCTGTACCTGATCCCCACTTCGGAAGTACCCCTGACCAACTTCCTGCGCGATGTGGTTGTGCAAGAGTCGGAGTTGCCCATCAAGCTGACGGCCCACACGCCGTGCTTCCGTTCGGAAGCCGGCAGCTACGGCCGCGACACGCGCGGCATGATCCGCCAGCACCAGTTTGACAAGGTGGAGATGGTGCAGATCGTGCACCCCGAAAAGAGCTACGAAGTGCTGGAAGAGATGACCGGCCACGCCGAAGCCATCCTGCAGAAGCTGGGCCTGCCCTCCCGCGTCATGAGCCTGTGCACCGGCGACATGGGTTTTGGTGCCACCAAGACCTATGACCTGGAAGTGTGGCTGCCCGGCCAGGGCAAGTACCGCGAAATCAGTTCGGTCTCCAACTGTGAAGCCTTCCAGGCCCGCCGCATGCAGGCCCGCTTCAAGAACGCCAAGGGCAAGAACGAGCTGGTGCACACGCTCAATGGCTCTGGCCTGGCCGTGGGCCGCTGCCTGGTCGCCGTGCTGGAGAACTACCAGCAGGCCGATGGCTCGGTGATCATCCCCGAGGTGCTGCGCTCCTACATGGGTGGTCTGGAGCGTCTGCAGGCCTAAAAAACTCCGGGTTTTCCGGAGGCGGTCAAAAACACTGCTAC
>NZ_CADEPJ010000092.1 GCF_902829245.1 Comamonas jiangduensis
CGCGAGGTGCTGGCTGCCGATGAGTTCGAGCGGCTCAAAAAGCGCCCGCTGCGGCTGAATTTTGAGCGCCAGGAAGTGCCCACGGGCATGGCGCCGCACTTTGCGCAGCAGGTGCGTAAATGGCTGATCGACTGGGCCGACAGTGAGGGCTACAACATCTATACCGATGGGCTGGTGGTGCACACCACGCTGGATGCACGCCTGCAAGCACAGGCCAATCAGGCCGTGCGCAACCACACGCGAACCTTGCAGGCCATTGCGACGACCAACTGGAACAAGCGCGATGGCTGGCGCACGGACAACCCTTTGGTGCAGAGCTTGGTGCGTGAGAGTGCGGCCTACGTGGCCTTGCGCGAAAAAGGGCAAAGTGAGCAAGCCGCTCTGCAGGCGCTGCTGCAAGACAAGGCCTTGATGCAGCAACTGCGCCAGAGCAAAACACGCATTGAAGCGGGCTTTGTGGCCATGGAGCCAGAGACCGCCGCCATCCGTGCCTGGGTGGGCAGCCGCGACTTTGCCACCGATGCATTCGACCATGTACAGCAAGCGCGCCGTCAGCCGGGCTCGACTTTCAAGCCGTTTGTCTACGGCGCAGCCCTGGAGGCAGGCATCTCTGCCGATGACCAGCGTGTGGACGCGGCTGTAGAAATCACCTTGCGCGGCGGTGAGGTGTGGCGGCCCAGCGATGCAGGTGCGCCCAGCGGCCAGGCCATGCGCCTGCGCGACGCGCTGGCATATTCCAAGAACACCATCACGGCGCAACTGGTACAAGAAGTGGGGCCCGCCAAGGTCGGGCGCCTGGCGCGCAATCTTGGTGTGCGCGAGAGTGCGCTGCAAGCCGTGCCCGCTTTGGCATTGGGAGCCAGCCCTGTCACCTTGCTGGAAATGGCCAATGCCTACGGCAGCCTGGTGCGCGGAGGCGCTTACCGTGCGCCCTGGATGGTCACGCGCATTGAAGATCGCACAGGCAAGGTGCTGGCTGAATTTGCCCCGCCCCCCGCTGAGCAGGCGATGGATGAGGCAGACAGCTACGCACTCATCGACATGATGCGCGGCGTGGTGGATAAAGGCACGGGCCGCGATATTCGCCGCCGCTGGGGCATTCAAGATGACGTGGCGGGCAAAACCGGTACCACGCAAAACAATGCAGATGGCTGGTTTATCTTGATGCACCCGCATCTGGTGGCGGCGCTTGGGTGGGCTTTAACGATGCACGCATCACCTTGCGTAGCGATTATTGGGGGCAGGGCGCGCGCAGTGCCTTGCCGATTGTGGGTGACTTTACGCACAAGGCACTGCAGCGCAAAGACCTGCAGCGCCACGCCCGCTTTGAAGCCCCCGCTGACAGTGCGTGGTGGCACCGCTGGGGCAGCAGCCTGCACCAGGAGTGGCAAGCCTGGTGGCCGTCCCAGCCGCAGCCGCAGCCGGCTGCACCCCAGTCACCACAGCCTGCACGCCCGGCCGTGCAGCCCATCCCCGCACCCCAGCCCGCAGCGCCCGTACCACTACCACCAGAGGCTATTGAGGAGTCCATTCCCTCTTTGCCTGCGCCCGCAGCACCGCCGCCCCCGGCGCCCAACGATGCGCTGGATGTCTGGATGCAGCAGTGGTCAGAGCCGGACGCAGCCACGGCGCCGCAGCCGGACCACACCTTGTATCCACCGGCCGTACTGGGCAGCCCCCGGCAAACGCCGTAGTGCCGTAGTGCAGACAGTCTGGTGACTCGCTGCAGGCTGCGATTAAGCATAAAAAATGCCGCTAGCCCTTTGTGGACTAGCGGCAGCAGCTATAGAAAGCTGAGTTTTGATAGGGCTTAGTTCACCATCAGATGGAACGGCCAGACATAGGCTTGCAAGGTGACGAACAAGCCCATCAAGCAGGCCAGTGCCACGGAGTGGAAGAACACATAGCGCAGGATGTCGCCTTCGTGGTTGAACCAGCGGGTGGCGGTCGAGGCCACGACGATGGACTGCGCGTCAATCATCTTGCCCATCACGCCGCCCGAGCTATTGGCCGCGCCCATCAGGTTCGGCGACAGGCCCAGCTGCTCCGCAGCCACCTTTTGCATACCGCCAAACAGCACGTTCGATGCGGTGTCAGAGCCGGTCAGCGCCACGCCCAGCCAGCCCATCAGCGTGCCGAAGAAGGGGTAGAACATGCCGGTGTTGGCGAAGGCCAGACCCAAGGTGGTGTCAGTGCCCGAGTAGCGCGACAGCGTGCCCAGTGCCAGCATCAGCACAATCGTCAGCAGTGAGTAGCGCACCAGCCACAGTGTCTTGAAGAAGGTGCGCACGATGGCTACGGGGCTGTACTTCATCACGAACGCGCTGAGGATGGCCGACAGCAAAATGCCGGTGCCGGTCGCCGACAGCAGGTTCAGGGTGTAGACCGCGCCTTCCTTGGTGGGGTTCGGCACCACAGGAGGCATCTTCTACACCATTTGGTGCAGACCTTCCATGGGGAAGGCGGGTGCGAAGATGCCGTTCAACCAGGCCTTGACCGCAGGCATGCCCCACAGGAAGACGAACACCGACAGGATCACCCAAGGTGTCCAGGCGGCAATCAGCGCTTGGCGGCTGTGCTTGACGGCAGGCTGGGCGGGCTTCACTTCGGAAGCGCTCACGTCTTTGCCGCGCAGCGAGGCAGAAGTCCAAATCTTCTTGGGCTGCCAAAAACGCAGGAAACCGACCAAGCACGCCATGGAGACGATGGCTGCAATGATGTCCACCAGCTCGGGGCCGATGAAGTTCGACACCAGATACTGCGGAATCGCGAAGGACACGCCCGCCACCAAAATCGCAGGCCAGACTTCCATCATGCCCTTGCGACCGGCAAACGCCCAGATCAGCCAGAACGGCACCAGCACCGAGAAGAAGGGCAGTTGGCGACCGATCATGGCCGTCACTTCCATCAGGTCATAGCCGTGCACCTTGGCCAGCGTAATCACTGGTGTGCCCAGCGCGCCAAAGGCCACGGGGGCGGTGTTGGCGATCAGGGACAGGCCAGAGGCTGCCAGCGGCGAAAAGCCCAGACCAATCAGGATGGCTGCAGTCACCGCCACGGGTGTGCCGAAGCCCGCCGCACCTTCAAAGAAGGCGCCGAAGGAGAAGGCAATCAGCAGCAGCTGAATGCGGCGGTCTTCCGTGATGCCCGACAGTGAGTCTTGCAGCACCTTGAAGCTGCCGTTTTGCTCGGTCAGCTGGTGCAAGAAGATGATGTTCAGCACGATCCAGCCGATGGGGGTTGGTAGTATGCGTAAAGATGGGCAAGACACTGCTTTATTGCGCGTGAATCAGCTGATTTATCAGGTGAAGACGGGTAATTATCTCGGGCAAAACTACGGTCGTATTTTGCAAATCGGGGAGCACAGTATCAAGCTGAGAGAAATCGTTCAAGATGCCACGGGTGATTGGGTGGAGAGAATGACAACGCTTGATCTGCAAGAGGGAAGCAAATAATGCAACACAAGAAAAGTTTGGTACCTTTCCGCTGGTTCGTTGTCTCTATGACTGCTTTAGCGACGGCGCATGCTTGGGCTGCCAGTGTGCAGTCTGTAACTGGCTCCATGCAAGGCGGTGGGGAGGTGGTGCGCATTGAGCTTTCCGAGCCGTTGGCACAGCCCGTAACTGGTTTTTCTATTCAGTCTCCAGCACGGATCGCACTAGATTTTCCTGACACAAGCAATGCGATGGGACATTCATTGGTGGATATTCAACAGGGAAATTTGAATACCGCCAATGTCGTTGAGGCCTCTGGACGAACACGTCTTGTGTTGAACCTGAAAGCTGCCACCACCTACCGCACGAAAGTCAGTGGAAACACAGTTTTGGTGTTTCTGGATCCGGTGCAGCAAGCGTCTGCGATACAGCCAGCTAGCTCGACCAGTCGGCGGGCATTGGCACCATCAGCACCTCAGGAGGGGGGGGCTGCGCTGAAAGACGTGGATTTTCGACGAGGAGCAGATGGGGCGGGGCGATTGATCGTCAACCTGGGGTCGTCCATGGTGAGTGCCGATGTCCGTACCGAGGGCAAAGGCCTCACGATTGATCTCTTGAAGACGAGTTTGCCGGAAGGCTTGCGCCGCAGGTTGGATGTCGTGGACTTTGCAACGCCAGTACAAAGTATCACGGCAAGCCAGCAGGCTGACCGGGTGCGTCTGCAGGTAGAAGCTACCGGTGAGTGGGAGCATAGCGCTTACCAGAGTGATAGCCAGTTTGTGCTGGAAGTGCGCCCTAAAAAGACGGACCCTACGAAGCTGACGAAAGGCCCTGGTTTTACTGGGGAGCGGCTGTCGTTGAATTTTCAAAATATTGAAGTGCGCTCGCTGCTGCAAGTGATTGCGGATTTCACGAATTTCAATATCGTCACTTCCGATACGGTAGGTGGCTCTTTGACCTTGCGCTTGAAAGATGTGCCTTGGGACCAAGCGTTGAACATCATCATGGAGGCCAAAGGCTTGGGGATGAAGAAAAACGGCAACGTGCTGTGGATCGCCCCCAAAGATGAGATCGATGAGCGTACCAAACGAGACTTTGAAGCCGCACGCAATATTGAGCAGCTGGAACCTTTACGTACCCAAGGTTTCCAGATCAATTACGCCAAGGCGGAAGAGTTGAAAAAGCAAATTGCGGACAACAGTGGCAACAGCGAGGCCAGCACGAGATTCTTGTCAACGCGTGGTTCAGCGATTGCCGAGCCACGTACCAACCAGTTGTTTGTGACCGATACGTCCAGCAAGCTGGAAGAAATCGCCAATTTGTTGAAGAAGCTGGATGTGCCAGTGCGGCAAGTGCTGATTGAAGCGCGGATTGTCGAGGCGCGAGATACGTTTGGTCGATCGCTGGGGGTGAAGTTTGGCGGTGGTTATGACAGGGCAGGTCGTGGCAGCATAGGGAGTGGTTACGACAGTTTTGGAACTACGACCAACTCGCCGTTTGTGAACTTGCCTGCCGGGTTGTCGACCGGTGGCACTGCGGGAACGTTGGCCTTGAGTATTTTTAACTCGGGGCTCACCCGCTTCTTATCCTTGGAACTGTCAGCCATGGAAGCAGAAGGCGTTGGTAAGGTGATCTCCAGCCCGCGCTTGCTGACGGCGGATCAGACACAAGCCGTGATTGAGCAAGGTACGGAGTACCCTTACACCCAGACAGCCCCCAATGGCGCAACCACCGTGGCTTTCAAGAAGGCGGTACTGAAACTTGAAGTGGTGCCGCAGATCACCCCCGAAGGCAACATCATCATGGACTTGGACTTGAACAAGGACTCCCGTGGTGAAACCACCTTGCAGGGTGTTGCGATTGATACCAAGCACATCAAGACCCAGGTGCTGGTAGAGAACGGCGGCACGGTGGTAATTGGCGGTATCTTTGAAATGGAAGAAACCAACCAAGTCAACAAGGTGCCGGTGTTGGGGGATATCCCAGGAGTAGGAAATCTGTTCAAGAGCCGCACGCGCGAGTCGACCAAGCGCGAAATGCTGGTATTTATTACCCCCCGTATGGTGACCGATGCGATTGCTCGTACCTGAAGCTTGTGGCTATCGGTAACAATCAAAGGCCGCCGCTGGCGGTCTTTGTGCATCTGTGAATCAGGAAAATTTCGTGCATATCTCTCTCATCGGTTTGCCAGGCTCAGGCAAATCCACCATAGGTCGCCAGCTTGCGCGGTTGTGGAAACTGCGGTTTGTTGATACCGACCATGTGATTGAGCAACGCCTAGGCTGCAGCATCAAAGATTTTTTGCTGCCCAAGGCGAGGCCGCGTTTCGAGAGGTCGAAGCGAAGGTTTTGGTTGAGCTTTTGCAAGAAAAGACAGCATCGGTGATTTCGACCGGGGCGGGCTGTCTTGCGGCCAGAAACCGCGTGCGCTGCGTGCATTGAGCACGGTGTTTTATTTGCAGTCGCTACCCGAAGATATTGCGCGGCGGCTGCGCACGGATACCTCGCGGCCTTTGATGCAGGGGGAAGATCCACTCAAGCGCTTGCGTGATTTATTGCAGGTGCGTGGCCCGCTGTACTTGGAAACCGCGCATTATGTGGTGGATGCAGCGCGGCAAAATACCGCGCAAGTGAGCCGCAAAATTTGTATGCAAGCAGAGTTGGCAGGATTGCTGAGCAGCCCCGGCTGCAGCGAAGAAGTGGTGGATTGAAGGTATAAACAGACGCAGCGCTTAGTGTTTTAAGCAGTGAACCCCCCCATTCACCAGGCCGCATAGTGCCTGGTTTGTTGACAAAGAAGCTTGCCGTGATCCCTCAGAGCCAGACCGTTCGTATTGATTTGGGAGACCGCTCCTACCCCATCGTGATTGCCAGCGATCTGATCGAGGCGCCAGCCACTTTTGCGCACTGTCCACCTGCTGCGCAAGCAGTGATTGTGACCAATGACACCGTACAGCCTTTGTATGCAGAGCGACTGCAGGCTGCTTTGGCGCCGAAATATGCCAAGGTGCATACGGTGGTGCTGCCTGATGGAGAGGCACACAAAGACTGGCAAACCTTGAATGTGATTTTTGATGGCTTGCTGGCCAATGGTTGCGATCGTAAGACGGTGTTGTTCGCACTGGGTGGCGGTGTGATCGGTGATATGACGGGCTTTGCGGCTGCGAGCTATATGCGCGGTGTGCCGTTTGTGCAAGTACCTACGACGCTGCTCTCGCAGGTGGATTCCAGCGTCGGCGGTAAAACTGCCATCAACCACCCGCTGGGCAAGAACATGATTGGTGCGTTCTACCAGCCGCAGTTGGTGGTGTGTGACTTGGCCTCGCTGGATACTTTGCCCGATCGGGAGGTGTCTGCAGGGCTGGCAGAAATCATCAAATATGGACCGATTGCGGACATGGCGTTCTTTGAGTGGCTGGAGACGCATATGGATGCGCTGCGCCAACGCGATCGCCAAGCACTGCTGCATGCCGTTCAACGCAGCGTAGAAATCAAAGCCTGGGTGGTGGGGCAGGATGAAAAAGAAGCGGGGTTGCGGGCTATTTTGAATTTTGGTCACACCTTTGGTCATGCCATAGAAGCAGGCATGGGATATGGCAACTGGCTGCATGGCGAGGGTGTGGGGGCAGGCATGGTGATGGCTGCCCATTTATCGCTCCAACTGGGCTTGGTGGACGCGCATTTTGTGGTGCGCTTGACCCGCTTGATTGAACGCGCCGGCTTGCCTACCCGCGGCGCCGTGTTGGATGCCAAAGACAACGCAGGCGCGTACCTGCAGCACATGCGTGTGGACAAAAAGGCAGAAGCTGGTGAGATTCGCTTTGTGTTGATTGATGGCCCTGGCAAGGCCATCATGCGTTCCGTTCCAGACCATCTGGTGCGGCAAGTGATTGATACCTGCTGTGCCCAAGGGGTGGGTATTCAGACTGCATAGTTGATAGCTGCTAGCGCTCGTCCAGTAAGCGTTAGCGCATGATTTGGCTTGAAATTCGGAGGGTGGATGGTTGCATCGTTGTTGTCTCCTTGGGCCAGTCTGCCGCAAGCCACACGGGGGCGCAGGTATGCAGACAGCGCTGCCCCCACGCGCACAGAGCACCAACGTGATCGCGATCGCATCGTGCACTCCAGCGCCTTTCGGCGCTTGGTGTACAAAACCCAGGTGTTTGTGAACCATGAGGGTGACTTGTTCCGCACGCGCCTGACCCACTCGCTGGAGGTTGCGCAGCTGGGTCGTTCCATCGCGCGGCCCTTGGGTTTGAACGAAGACTTGGTGGAAGCCATTTGCCTGGCCCACGACCTGGGGCACACCCCTTTCGGACACGCTGGCCAAGACGAACTCAATGCCTGCATGCAAGACTTTGGTGGGTTTGAGCACAACCTGCAAAGTCTGCGGGTGGTGGATTACTTGGAAGAGCGCTACCCGCAATACGACGGCCTGAACCTGACCTTTGAAACGCGCGAAGGCATCTTGAAGCACTGCTCGCGTGCCAATGCCCTCAAGCTGGAGGCGCAAGAGCCCCACGGCGTAGCTGCACGCTTTTTGACAGGACAGCAAACTTCTCTGGAAGGGCAACTGGCGAATTTGGCCGATGCCATCGCCTACAACGCCCACGATGTGGACGATGGTGTGCGCTCAGGCCTCATCAGCTTGGAGCAACTGCAATCGGTGCCCTTGTTTGCCCACTTTTATACGCAGACGCTGGCTGAATACCCCCAACTGGCACAGCCCCATGCCCAGCGCCGCCTGCTCTACGAAACCATTCGCCGCATGCTCAGCGCACAGGTGTATGACGTGATTCACACCACGCGTCTGCACATTGCCCAGGCTGGTGTGCAGCATGAGGATGATGTGCGTGCATGCGGGCAGCGGCTGGTGCGTTTTAGCGATGCGATGCAGACGCAGTCCCAAGCGCTCAAGCATTTTCTATTTCATCATCTGTACCGCCATGAGCAGGTGATGCACACCATGGATGCCGCGCGCCAAATGGTGCGCGAGCTGTTTGATGCATACATGGCGCAGCCTTCCATGATGAAACCCCGGTTCGCCTGGCGCGCACAACAGGCCGCAAGCCTCGCTGCACGAGCACGTGCGGTCGCAGATTTTGTGGCTGGCATGACAGACCGCTACGCAGCCAAAGAGCATGCGCGAATCACCGGGCAGCAACTGTTGCCTGCAGCGATGAATTAGAGAACTTGCGCTGGCGCAAGCGCCAATCACACCGTGGCCTGCAGCCAAGCCATGGGATGGCTAGAATTCGGGCCATAACACAAGAGGGGGCATGGTGCCCCCATTTGTTTTTAAGGGCGACACATGACCGATACCACCACCGAACTTTCCTACCCTGAAGACATCGTGATCGCTGATACGGTGCGTTGGCTGGAAAAGGCCGTGATTGGCTTGAACCTGTGCCCCTTTGCCAAAAGCGTGCATGTCAAAGGCCAAATCCACTACGTGGTGAGCCAGGCAACCGACGCTGAAGGCGTGGCCATAGATCTGCACCGCGAGCTGGAGGCGCTGGCTGAAATTTCGCCCGAGAAGCGAGACACCACCTTGCTCATCTTGCCCCATGCGTTACAAGATTTTCTGGACTTTAATGACTTCACCGAGCTGGCGGATGATTTGGTCGAAGAGCTGGATTTGGGCGGTATTTTGCAGGTGGCATCGTTTCACCCCATGTTCCAGTTTGAAGGCACTGATGTGGACGATGTGACCAACTGCACCAATCGCGCGCCTTACCCCACATTGCACCTGATCCGGGAAGACAGCATCGACAAGGCTGTAGAAGCCTTCCCTGAAGCCGAGATGATCTACGAGCGCAATATGCAGGTGCTGCAAGAGATGGGTATCGAAGGCTGGCTGGATCTGGATGTGGGCGCACGCTGCCCCATAGCTGCACGGGATGTTGGCGCTGCAGCGCAAGAGAAGAAGTAATGGCGAAGAACCACAAAATGGCCCAAGGAACGGGATCTGCAGGCGTGGGCAAAGCAGCCAAACCAGCGGCGCAAGATATTGCAGCGCAGCTGGATTTGAAGCCCGGACAAAGTATTGAACTGCTCAAGGCGCTGCACATCCTGACGCGCGACGGCAAGCTCAATCAGGACTCGCGCCGCAAGCTCAAGCAGGTCTACCACCTGTACCAATTCATCGAACCCATCCTGCAGGAGCTGGGGCAGGGCGGCCAGCCCCTCACACTGGCCGACCATGGCGCTGGCAAGTCCTACCTGGGCTTCATCCTGTATGACCTGTACTTCAAGGCCCAGGCGCAGGGCCATATCTACGGTATTGAAACCCGCGCGCCCTTGGTTGAGGCCTCGCAGAAGCTGGCGGCCGAGCTGGGCTTCGAGCGCATGCATTTCCTGAACATGTCGGTGGCCGAATCCACGCGTGCCGACGCCATGCCCGAGCGCTTTGACGTGATCACAGCGCTGCATGCCTGCGACACCGCCACCGACGACGCGATTGCGTTTGGGCTGGAAAAGAAGGCCAAGGCCATGGTGCTGGTGCCCTGCTGCCAGGCAGAAGTTGCCGCCTGCCTGCGCCAGACCAAGGCCATGAGCCTGTCGCGCACCCTTTGGCCGAGCTGTGGCGCCACCCCATCCACGCGGGAAATGGGCAGCCAGATCACCAACGTGCTGCGCTGCCTGTACCTGGAGGCCAGCGGCTACCAGGTGACCGTGACCGAACTGGTGGGCTGGGAACACAGCATGAAGAACGAGCTGATCGTGGCGCGCTACACCGGCCACAAGAAGCGCAGCGCAGCCGAGCGCCTGCAACAGCTCCTGACTGAGTTCGGGCTGGAATCCTGCGCAGCACGCTTCAAAGTGGGTTGCCCAGAAACGCAGCGCCGGTCGAAGTGTAGTTTTTACATACAGTCGCCTAGCGTATTAGGAATTTATTTAATTCTAAAAAATAAAGCGCTTTAATTTAAAGGTTTTCAACATGAAGATTGTTGAATCTCTTTAAATTAAAGCGCTTTCTATCAAAAATGAAATCGATAAAAATTTCTCAACCACAAAGTCAATGTTTTTCCTGGGGTTTTGCTATCAATCCGATGTAGTGATAGTTTTTTGTTTGCGCAGGGTTTTTCCTACATCAGCCCAAGAGAAAGGATGTAACCTAGATAAGCGGCTTGGAGATGGATGTATTTTTTTCGTAAGTAAATTACAGTTTATGTAAATTTAAATCTAAGCCTTTTTCTGATTGGTTTTTCAATCAGGCGGGGCGTTGCAACTCACTAGAGAGCACTCTTATGAAAATGCGTCAACTTCCTCGCCTGATAGCCTCCTTGGGCTTAACCTCCCTGGCCGTGGGTGCCTGGGCCCAGCAGGCTGCTCCTGCAACGGTGGCACAAGCTTCACCTGTGGCGCAGCCACAACTCAACCAGATCGTGGATCGTGCCATCACATCCCACCCGAGATCATGGCCCGGTACCACGACTTTGTGTCTTCGCTGGAAGATCAGAACATTGCACGTGCTGGCTGGCGTCCGCAGGTAACCGCTTCGGGCTGGGTGGGCAGGAATGGCGCAGCAACATTGAAAATGTGTCTTCCTACGACTGGAATCGTCCCGGCTGGAACCTTGAGTTGCGCCAGCTGATTTTTGATGCAGGAGCTACCACCAACCGCATTCGCCAGTTCGGCTTCGAGAAGCTGTCAAAGTATTACGACCTGCGCTCCACCACCAATGCCTTGGCCAATGAGGCTGTGGCGGCTTACCTCGATGTGCAGCGTTATCGCAACATGCAGACCCTGGCGCAGGAGAACTTTTCCATGCACCAGACGACACTCAACCAATTGCGTGAGCGACAGCAGTCGGGCGTTGGGCGTGGTGTAGATATGGAACAGGCCAGCGGACGCCTGTCGCTGGCACAAACCAATCTCATGACCGAGAGCAACAACCTCAATGACGTCACCCAGCGCTACCGCCGTCTGGTCGGCGATTACCCACCAGCACAGATGGAGCCCGTACCCGCTGCGGTAACCGGGTTGCCGGTGGTCGGCCAGACCAAGAGCTTTGAGGATGCCTTGCGCGCCAATCCGACCATCCTGTCCAAGCAGGCCTTGGTTCAGGCGGCTGAGGCTGGTGAAAAGGTCGCCAAAGCTGCGTTCGCCCCTACCGTAGATCTGCGGGCTTCCACCGGCCGTGATCGCGAGCAGCCCGGTGCCCTGTACCGCGACGTGCAAAGCTCCCGCGTGCAGCTGATGCTGACATATCCCCTGTACCGCGGTGGCGCCGACTCCGCACGCCTGCGCCAGACTGCTGCGCAAAACTATGCCGCCCGGGATGTGCGTGACTACACCTGCCGCAATGTGCAGCAAGAGCTGTCGATTGCCTGGAACAACATCCAGCGTTTGCGCCAGCAGTTGCCTTTCCTGCGCGAGCATGAGTTGTCGACCTCCAAAGTGCGCGTGGCTTACCAGCAGCAATTCAGCATTGGTCAGCGTTCGCTGCTGGACTTGCTGGACACCGAGAATGAGCTGTTCGATGCCCGCCGTGCGCTGCTGAACGCGGAGTACGACCTGAAGAAGGCCGAGTACTACTGGTTGACGCTGTCCAGCCAGGTGCTGCAGACCTTGGGCTTGGCACAGCCCTACAACGACAAGCAGCCAGATGAGCAGCAAAACTTGGTCTTGCCGGACGATCCTGTGATGGCTTGCTCCGATGTGCTGCCTGACACCAGCAATTTGACCCCTGTGGCACTGCAGCAGACCGGTTCGACCGCGCCGCGCCCAGCCAACTGATGACGTCCCCCCACTGCAGGGGGCATACAGCGCCCAAGCGAGGGAGGGCACTATGGCAACAAAAAATGCAAACGATGGGCCGCGTAAAGGCCAGCAAGACTTCGCAGCACTGGATGATGATTTCATCCGGGTGCTGGAGGATTTGATTGATGCGTTGCTGAGCAATGGCACGCTGCGATTGACCGATCTGCCGCCTCAGGCGCTGGAAAAACTCAATCGACGCAAGCAGGTGCGTGAGCGTTTACGCAATTCGCTGGATTTGCTGCCCGATGACGACGGTTTGATTTAACACGACAGATACCCTCCTATGGATACCTCCCAAGAGACCCTGTCGGCACCTGCTGCGGTACATGCCGCAGACAGGCTCCCTCCGCACAGCACCCAAGACGATCCTTTGCTGGATTGCCTGGTGGAAGTCACCCGCATTCATGGCACGCCCTACACCGCACAGGCATTGAGCAATGGCTTGCCATTGGAAAACAACCGCCTCACGCCATCTCTGCTGG
Source organism: Comamonas jiangduensis (assembly GCF_902829245.1). Lineage (GTDB taxonomy): Bacteria > Pseudomonadota > Gammaproteobacteria > Burkholderiales > Burkholderiaceae_C > Comamonas > Comamonas jiangduensis. The sequence goes on from NZ_CADEPJ010000092.1 coordinate 12,682, forward strand.
AGCGTGCAGCCGCCCGCGCCAAGTTCAGCTCTCGCATTCTGCGGCGAGCGTTGCAGGGCATACCGACCGGATTGCTGCCAGCGATTGTGTTGTTGCACGACCGCCGCGCCGCCATCCTGCTGGAAGAACGCGAAGATGGCTCGTTCCTGCTGCAGTTCCCTGAGGTCAGCAGCCCGGTCGAGATGACGGCTGAAGAACTGCAGGCGATCTACACCGGCTATCTTTGCTTTGTTCGGCCTCAGTTCCGCTTTGAAAAGCGGGCATCGCAAGGGGTGGAAGGAAAGCAAGGGCACTGGTTCTGGTCCGCGGTGCTGGACAACAAGCGCCTGTATCGGGATGCGCTGTTGGCGGCGGTACTCATCAATCTGTTTGCGCTGGCAATTCCCTTGTTCAGCATGAATGTGTATGACCGCGTGGTTCCAAACAATGCGGTGGAGACCCTGTGGGTGCTGGCCATCGGTGTGGGCCTGATCCTGTTCTTCAACTTTGTGCTTGCAACGGCCCGAGCCTATGTGGTTGATACCGCGAGCAAGCGCATCGACGTGCAGCTTTCAGCGCAAATCATGGAGCGTGTTCTGGATTTGCGCATGGAAAGTCGCCCCGCATCGGTGGGCTCTTTTGCAGCCAACTTGCGGTCGTTTGAATCCGTGCGTGACTTCATCGCCTCAGCCAGTCTCACCACCTTGGTCGACCTGCCGTTTGTGCTGCTGTTCTTGGTGGCATTGGCCTGGATTTCACCCTGGATGGTGCTGCCCCCAGTTGTAGCTATTGGGTTGGTTTTGCTGGTGTCATTCTTTGCGCAATCCAGCTTGGAAAGCTTGACGGTCAAGACGTTCCAGGCCACTTCACAACGCAATGCGCTGCTGGTGGAAGCACTGACCAATCTGGATGCCGTCAAGACCTTGAATGCCCAAGGCGGCGTGCAGCGGTTGTGGGAGAGTGCATCGCAGTACATCGCCCTGATCGGGGGCAAGATCAAGCTGATTTCCTCTGCGAATGTGAATTTCGTACAGGTGATGCAGCAACTGGTAACGGTGGCGGTCGTGGTCATCGGCGTATATCTGGTGCAAGGGGCCCAGTTGTCGATGGGGGGGATCATTGCCGCCTCGATGATTGCCGGGCGCTGCATTTCTCCACTGGGGCAGGTCGCAGGCTTGATGATGCAGTACCACAATGCGCGCACTTCGCTGGCTTCTATCGACAATTACATGAAGATGCCTGTGGAGCATGGTGCCGATAAAGAGTTTGTGGCGCGTCCTATCATCAAGGGTGGGGTGGAGTTTCGACAGGTCAGTTTTACCTACCCCGGGCAGGCGCAGCCTGCACTGACAGGCGTGAGCTTTCAGGTTCGCCCTGGTGAAAAAGTGGGGGTGATTGGCCGCATAGGCTCTGGAAAAACCACTCTGGAAAAGCTCATTTTGGGGCTGTACCAGCCCACAGAGGGCGTGATTCTGGTCGATGGCGTGGATGTGCGCCAAATGGATCCGATTGATTTGCGGCGTGCCATCGGGCATGTGCCTCAGGATCCGATGCTCTTTTACGGCAGCCTCAAGCACAACCTGTTGGTGGGTGCTCCTTATGCCTCTGAAGGCGACATGCTGCATGCCGCACAGATCGCCGGCGTGGACGAATTTGCGGCTGAGCATCCGAAAGGCTACGACATGGCGATTGGCGAACGTGGCGAATCCCTGTCCGGCGGACAGCGCCAGTCAATCGCCGTGGCTCGGGCCTTGATCCAGGATCCACCGATCCTGTTGCTGGATGAGCCCAGCAGCAATTTGGATAACCAAAGCGAAGCCTTGCTGAAACAACGTTTGCAGCGAGCTAGCGCAGATAAGACGATCATTTTGGTCACGCACAGAACCGCATTGCTGGAACTGGTCGATCGTCTGATCGTGATTGATTGCGGAAAAATCGTGGCTGATGGTGCCAAGGAGCAGGTGATCCAAGCGCTCAAATCGGGTCGGATTGCACGTGCAGGGGGGCGTACATGAAGCAGCCTGAGAGTAAGTCCAACAGCTGGAAGCAACGCTGGGAGAACTGGCTGGTGGAAGGCGATGCCAAAAAAGACACATTGGCGGCGTCTGATCTGGCGGCTGATGCGCAGTGGGCCGCCAGCCAGCAGCAGGCCAAGGGGTCGCGCATCTTGCTGTGGAGCTCCCTGCTTTGCGTGCTTGTTCTGCTTATCTGGGCCAGCCTGGGCTCTATCGACGAAGTGGTGCGTGGTCAGGGCA
>NZ_CADEPJ010000093.1 GCF_902829245.1 Comamonas jiangduensis
TCTTGGCCCAGTGCTTGGCCCACGATGCGTGCCAGGATGTCCGTGGTGCCACCTGCAGAGAAGGGCACCACCATGGTCAAAGGCTTGTTGGGGTAGCCGTCTTGGGCCACGGCGGCGCCCACGCCGGTGGCCAGCAATGCGGCGGCGGCCAAAGTTTTGATACCAGTGCGGCGAGTGAATGTCTTGAGAGTCAACATCAACGTCTCCTTGAAAATAGATGTTTGGTGGTGAAGCCACACCCGTGCACACCCTGCGGGTGCGCGTTGTAGGAGTCCGGGGTGTGTTGGTGGCCGGGCATGCGTGGCACGGTCATCCGAGGCAGCGAAGTAGCTAGGGGCCTGGGCCCCTACACCTGCTGGTGAAAAGGTTTTCAGACCTTTTCGAGGATCACGGCAATGCCCTGGCCCACGCCGATGCACATGGTGCACAGCGCGTAGCGGCCACCCAGCGTGTGCAGCTGGTTCACGGCCGTGGTGGCCAGGCGCGCACCCGATGCCCCAGGGGGTGGCCCAGAGCGATGGCGCCGCCCCACTGGTTCACGCGTGGGTCGTTGTCGGCAATGCCCAGGTCGCGCAGCACGGCCAGGCCTTGGGCGGCAAAGGCTTCGTTCAGCTCAATCACGTCCATGTCGGCCAGGCTCAGGCCGGTCTGGGCCAGCACCTTGCGCACGGCGGGGGCAGGGCCAAAGCCCATGATGCGGGGGGCCACACCGGCAGTCGCCATGCCCACCACGCGGGCGCGGGGCACCAGGTTGTATTGCTGGGCGGCTTCGGCATTGGCCAGCAGCAGGGCGCAGGCGCCGTCGTTCACGCCAGACGCATTGCCAGCGGTCACGGTGCCGTCAGGGCGCACCACGCCTTTGAGCTTGGCCAGCGCTTCCAGTGTGGTGGCACGGGGTGCTCGTCCTGGCTCACCACAATCGCGTCGCCCTTCTTTTGAGGGATGGTGACGTTGACGATTTCCTGGGCCAAATAACCGGCCGCAATCGCGGCAGCCGCCTTTTGCTGGGAAGCCAGGGCCATGCGGTCTTGCGCTTCACGCTCGATCTTGAAGTCGTCGGCCACGTTCTCGGCCGTTTCGGGCATGGAGTCCACGCCGTACTGCGCCTTCATCAGCTTGTTCACAAAGCGCCAGCCGATGGTGGTGTCATACACCGCGTTGTTGCGGCTGAAGGCGGTTTCGGCCTTGGGCATGACAAAGGGGGCGCGGCTCATGGATTCCACACCACCGGCAATCATCAGGCGGGCTTCGCCGGACTTGATGGCACGCGCGGCCGAGCCCACGGCGTCCAGACCCGAGCCGCACAGGCGATTGATGGTGGCGCCGGGCACATCAATCGGCAGACCGGCCAGCAGGCTGGACATGCGGGCCACGTTGCGGTTGTCTTCACCGGCTTGGTTGGCATTGCCGTACAGCACGTCGTCCACGGCAGCCCAGTCCACGCCGGGGTTGCGCTCCATCAGGGCCTTGATGGGCAGCGCGCCCAGGTCGTCCGCGCGCACGCTGGACAGTGCGCCGCCGTAACGGCCAAAGGGGGTGCGGATGGCGTCGCAGATGAAAGCTTCGGGTGCAGTGCTCATGGTGTGTCTCCGGGGCGCGCTGGGCAGATACCCAGCGTTTTAAAAAGAGGAGCTGCTGGCGCTTGATGAATAAGCGCTAGAGCCATATTTCATTGATATTGCTTTAGGCGTTGGCTGGGGCCGCGATGGGCAGGCCCACCATGCTTTCCAGCTCGGCATGGCTGAGGCCATCCACGATGTCGATCAGGCGCAGGCCCGGGGCGTGCACTCCAGCGTGCACAGCTCGGTGTAGATGCGCTTGACGCAGGCCAGCCCGGTCAGCGGGTAGCTGCACTGCTTCACGACCTTGCATTCGCCGATCTTGGTCATCAAATCCATCATCACCCAGGTGCTCTTGGCGCCCACGGCCAGGTCCATGGCGCCGCCCACGGCGGGGATGGCGCCGGGCTCACCCGTGCTCCCGTTGGCCAGATCGCCCGTGGCCGACACCTGGAAGGCGCCCAGCACACAGATGTCCAGGTGGCCGCCGCGCATCATGGCAAAGCTGTCGGCGTGGTGGAAATAGCTGCCACCGGGCAGCAGCGTCACGGGCTGCTTGCCCGCGTTGGTCAGGTCATAGTCTTCCTGGCCTGCTTCAGGGGCGGGGCCCATGCCGAGGATGCCGTTTTCCGACTGCAGCACGATCTCGCGGTCGGCGGGAATGTGGTTGGCCACCTTGGTGGGCATGCCAATGCCGAGGTTCACATAGGAGCCGTCGGGAATGTCTTGGGCAATGCGTTGTGCCAGTTCGTCTTTGGTACGCTTTTGATAGCTGCTCACGCTTGATACTCCTGCGCTTGAACTGTTTTTAGGCAGATTTCTTAAAGCCGCCAGCTTGCGTGGCAACACGTTCAATCGGCACCACCTTGCTGACATAGATGCCGGGGGTGACGATGGCTTCGGGGTCCAGCTGGCCCAGCTCCACCACTTCGTGCACGGTGGCCACGGTGAATTTGGCCGCAGTGGCCATCACGGGGCCAAAGTTGCGCGCCGATTTGCGGTAGGTCAGGTTGCCCCAGCGGTCGCCTTGCTCGGCCTTGATGAGGGCCACGTCGCCGTAGATGGGGTACTCCAGCACATAGTGCTTGCCGTTGATTTCGCGGGTTTCCTTGCCTTCTGCCAATTCCGTGCCGTAGGCCGTGGGGCAAAAGAACGCGCCAATGCCAGCGCCAGCGGCGCGCATGCGCTCGGCCAGATTGCCCTGGGGCACCAGCTCCAGCTCGATCTTGCCGCTGCGGTACAGCTCGTCAAACACCCAGCTGTCGACCTGGCGCGGGAAGCTGCAGATGATCTTGCGCACCTGACCGCTCTTGAGCAAGGCGGCCAGACCGGATTCGCCATTGCCCGCGTTGTTGTTCACAATCGTCAGGTCGCGTGCGCCGTGGGCGATCAGGCCGTCAATGAGTTCCACCGGGTTGCCGGAAGTGCCAAAGCCACCGATGAGTACGGTGGCGCCGTCTTGAATACCGGACAAGGCTTGTGCAACCGTGTCGGTGATTTTGTTGATCATGCGTTTGCTTTCCTGCGGGACTTGTTGCAAAGCAAAAGGCTTTGCTAAAATGTTCGCTATAAGAACAAATGTTCGCTGAAAGAATTATATGAATGGGATCGCCCAAAAATCAGCTGTAGAAACCACATCAGGGAAAACCCCGAGCCTCGAAACAGAAGGGCAGCCATCGGCAGAAAACAAGCCCGGCGACAGTTATGTGCAGTCATTCGCGCGCGGCTTGGAGGTGATTCGCTCGTTCAGTGCAGACGCCCCTCGCAAACGCTGAGTGAGGTGGCCAGCCGCACCGGGCTGACCCGCGCGGGGCTCGGCGCATTTGTTGACGCTGCAAACGCTGGGCTATGTGGAAGGGATGGCAAATACTTTGCGCTGACGCCGCGCATTCTGGATTTGGGCTTTGCCTATCTGAGCTCGCAGCCCCTGTGGAATCTGGCCACCCCGCTGATGGAAACGCTGGCCGATTCGGTGCAGGAGTCGTGTTCTGCGGCGGTGCTGGACGGGTTGGATGTGGGGGATGTGGCCCGAGTGCATACACACAAAATCATGAGCACCAACTTGGGGTTTGGGTCGCGGTTGCCGGGGTTCTGGACCCCCATGGGCCGGGGGGTGCTGGCGGGGGTGCCGGACGATAAGTTGCAGGCGCTGATGGCCATGCGCCCGCGTGAGGCTTTTACGCGCTACACCCTGCTGGAAGACGAGGCGCTGCTGCAAGCGATTGCGCAGGTGCGCAGCCAAGGCTGGGCGCTGATCAACCAAGAGTTGGAAGAGGGCTTGATCTCGGTGGCAGCGCCGCTGTTCAACGCGCAAGGGCAGGTGGTGGCGGCCATCAATGTGTCTGGCCAAGCCAACCGCACCAATGCCGAAGAAATGCAGGCGCGCATTGTGCCGCCCTTGCTGCGCACGGCGCAGGGGGTGTCGCAACTGCTGCGCACGGCGCGCCGATAATTGCGCATCCCGCCCTTGAACATGTCTCCATGGCCCGCCTTCCCCGCTTGACCATTCCCGGCCAGCCGCACTACGTGGTGCAGCGTGGCAACAACTTGCAAGCCATTTTTGTGGATGGGCAGGACTACGCCAGCATGAAAGATTTGCTGCGTGAAATGGGGCGGCGCTTTGGCGTAGAGATTCACGCTTTTATCTTGTTGCCCAACCAGTTGCATCTGTTGCTGACACCGCAGACGGCACAGAGCCTGCCACAGTTCATGCAATCGGTCGGGCGCACCTATGTGCGCACCTTTAACAACCGCCACGGGCGCAGCGGCACGCTGTGGGAAGGGCGCTATCGCGCCACGGTGCTGGAGGCGCAAGCCTGGTTGCTGCCTGCCATGGTGGTGCTGGAGCACCAGGCCGTAGCGCATGGCCTGACAGGGCGTGCCGTGACTATGGCTGGAGCAGCGCACGTCACAACGCGGGCGCACAGGTGGATGGCATGGTACGCCTGCACCCGGCGTACTGGCGTTTGGGGGACACCCCTTTTGCGCGGGAAGCGGCTTACGCCACGATGCTAGACCGTGGTGCCAGCGCCGACCTGCAAGAAGTGGTGCTGGGGGCCGCACTCAAAGGGTGGGTGCTGGGCTCTGAGGGCTTTATCGAAGGGCTGAAAAGTGGCACCGAGCGCCGTTTGCAACGCCAAAAAGCCGGTCGCCCTGCACGCGCGCAGGGCGAAAAAGCCGAATAAAGCTCCGGGACTCCAGCACCGGTTTGGTGCTTATTTTTGGTTGGTTTTTAGAGTTATTTGATTTTATTGGTGTTTTTATATATGTCCCCAATTGATGGCTTGACTGAATTTGGTGCAAACAATTAAGTATCTGACCCCAATTAAATTTTCTTGCATAGGTTGATGCTTGATCGTAATCTGCGAGTCCCTGCGATAGAAATTAGAGGATGAGCGCCATGACTACGGCTGCAGAAATTGCACATCTCCAAGAACACGGCTTGTACGCCAAGAGCAATGAACACGACGCCTGCGGTTTGGGTTTTGTAGCCCACATCAAGGGCGAGAAGCGCCACGACATCGTGCTGGGCGCGCTGAAGATCCTCGAGAACATCGACCACCGTGGCGCCGTGGGCGCTGACCCGCTGATGGGGGATGGCGCAGGCATCCTGATCCAGATTCCCGATCAGCTCTACCGCGAAGAGATGGCCAAGCAGGGTGTGGAGCTGCCCCCGCTGGCGAGTACGGTGTGGGCATGGTGTTCCTGCCCAAGGAACATGCCTCCCTTCTGGCCTGCCAGCAAGAGATGGAGCGCGCCATCAAGGCCGAAGGCCAGGTGCTGCTGGGCTGGCGCGATGTGCCCGTGAACCGCGACATGCCCATGTCGCCCACCGTGCGCGAAAAAGAACCTATCTTGCGCCAGGTGTTCATCGGCCGTGGCAACGACGTGATCGTGCAGGACGCGCTGGAACGCAAGCTGTACGTGATCCGCAAGACCGCCAGCGCGGCCATCCAGAACCTGGGCCTGAAGCACAGCAAGGAATACTACGTGCCCAGCATGAGCAGCCGTACCGTCGTGTACAAGGGCTTGCTGCTGGCCGACCAGGTGGGCGTGTACTACAAGGATCTGGCCGACCAGCGCTGCGTCTCGGCCATCGGCCTGGTGCACCAGCGCTTCTCCACCAACACCTTCCCCGAGTGGCCGCTGGCCCACCCCTACCGCTATGTAGCCCACAACGGTGAAATCAACACCGTGCGCGGCAACTACAACTGGATGGTGGCGCGCGAAGGTGTGATGGCCTCGCCCGTGCTGGCCGACGACCTGCAAAAACTCTACCCCATCAGCTTTGCCGGCCAGTCCGACACGGCCACCTTCGACAACTGCCTGGAACTGCTGACGATGGCGGGCTACCCCATCAGCCAGGCCGTGATGATGATGATTCCCGAGCCCTGGGAGCAGCACGAGGCTATGGACGAGCGCCGCCGCGCCTTCTATGAGTACCACGCCGCGATGATGGAACCCTGGGACGGTCCCGCCTCCATCGTGTTCACCGATGGCCGCCAGATCGGCGCCACGCTGGACCGCAACGGCCTGCGTCCTTCGCGCTATGTGGTGACCGAAGACGATCTAGTGATCCTGGCCTCCGAAGCCGGCGTGCTGCCCGTGCCGGACAGCAAGATCGTGCGCAAGTGGCGCCTGCAACCCGGCAAGATGTTGCTGATCGACCTGGAGCAGGGCCGCATGATCGAGGACGATGAGCTCAAGGCCAACATCGTCAACACCAAGCCCTACAAGCAGTGGATCGAGAACCTGCGCATCAAGCTGGACCAGGTGGAAGTGCCCGCTGACTTCGTGGCCCCCGCGAAGGCTGCCGAGCTGCCCTGCTGGAGCGCCAGCAGGCCTTGGCTTCACCCAGGAGGACATCAAGTTCATCCTGGAACCCATGGCCAAGAACGGCGAAGAGGGGGTGGGCTCCATGGGCAACGACAGCCCGCTGGCCGTGTTGTCGGACAAGAACAAGCCGCTGTACAACTACTTCCGCCAGATGTTCGCGCAGGTGACCAACCCGCCGATCGACCCCATCCGCGAAGCCATCGTGATGTCGCTGGTGTCCTTTGTGGGCCCCAAGCCCAACCTGCTGGACATCAACCAGGTCAACCCGCCGATGCGCCTGGAGCTGCAGCAGCCCATCCTCGACTTCGAGGGCATGGCCAAGCTGCGTGAGATTGAGCGGCACACCCACGGCAAGTTCAAGAGCGCGACCATCGACATCACCTACCCGCTGTCGTGGGGCCGTGAGGGCGTGGAAGCCAAGCTGGCCTCGCTGTGCGCCCAGGCCGTGGACGAGATCAAGGGCGGCGCCAACATCCTGATCGTCAGCGACCGCAACGTCAGCGCCACGCAAGTGGCCATCCCCGCGCTGCTGGCCCTGTCCGCCATCCACCAGCATCTGGTGCGCGAAGGCCTGCGCACCACCACCGGCCTGGTGGTGGAGACCGGCACGGCCCGTGAAATCCACCACTTCGCGGTGCTGGCGGGTTACGGCGCCGAAGCCGTGCACCCCTACTTGGCCATGGAAACCCTGGCCGACATGTACCAGCAGCCCGTGGGCGGCGTGGATGCCAAGAAGGCCATCTACCACTACGTCAAAGCCATCGGCAAGGGTCTGTCCAAGATCATGTCCAAGATGGGTGTGTCCACCTATATGTCGTACTGCGGCGCGCAGCTGTTCGAGTGCGTGGGCCTGAACACTGCCACCGTGGACAAGTACTTCACCGGCACCGCCAGCCGCGTGGAAGGCATCGGCGTGTTCGAGATCGCCGAGGAAACCATCCGCAACCACGTCAACGCCTTCAGCGACGACCCGGTGCTGGAAACTATGCTGGACGCTGGCGGCGAATACGCCTGGCGTGCCCGTGGCGAAGCCCACATGTGGACGCCCGACGCGATTGCCAAGCTGCAGCACTCGACCCGTTCGAACAACTTCAGCACCTACAAGGAATACGCGCAGCTGATCAACGACCAGAGCAAGCAGCACATGACGCTGCGCGGCCTGTTCGAGTTCAAGAGCGACCCGTCCACCGCCATCTCGGTGGACGAGGTGGAACCCGCGGCCGAGATCGTCAAGCGTTTCGCCACCGGCGCCATGTCGCTGGGTTCGATCTCCACCGAAGCCCACGCCACGCGGGCCGTGGCCATGAACCGCATCGGCGGCAAGAGCAACCCCGGTGAAGGCGGCGAAGACCCCAAGCGCTACCGCAACGAGCTCAAGGGCATCCCGATCCAGCAGGGCGAGTCCCTGGCCTCCATCATCGGCAAGGAGCAGGTCGAGTCCGACATCGTGCTGCAGGGCGGTGACAGCCTGCGCTCGCGCATCAAGCAGGTGGCGTCCGGCCGCTTCGGGGTGACCGCCGAGTACCTGGTGTCCTCCGACCAGATCCAGATCAACATGGCCCAGCGCGCCAAGCCCGGCGAAGGCGGCCAGCTGCCCGGCGGCAAGGCAACCGACTACATCGGCATGCAGCGATACTCGGTGCCTGGCGTGGGCCTGCTTTCGCCCCCGCCCCACCATGACAGCCACTCCATCGAGGCTCTGGCCCAGCTGATCCACCACCTCAAGAACGTGGCACCGCACGCCGACATCTCTGTCAAGCTGGTGTCCGAAGTCGGCGTGGGCACGGTGGCAGCCGGCGTGGCCAAGTGCAAGAGCGACCACGTGGTGATCGCCGGTCACGACGGCGGTACCGGTGCTTCGCCCCTGTCCTCCATCAAGCACGCGGGTGGCCCCTGGGAAATCGGTCTGGCCGAAACCCAGCAGACCCTGGTGCTGAACCGCCTGCGCGGCCGCATCCGTGTGCAGGCCGATGGCCAGATGAAGACCGGCCGCGACGTGGTGATCGGCGCGCTGCTGGGTGCGGACGAATTCGGCTTTGCCACCGCACCGCTGGTGGTCGAGGGCTGCATCATGATGCGCAAGTGCCACCTGAACACCTGCCCCGTGGGCGTGGCCACGCAGGACCCCGTGCTGCGCAAGAAGTTCACCGGCAAGCCCGAGCATGTCGTGAACTACTTCTTCTTCATCGCCGAGGAAGTGCGCCAAATCATGGCCCAGCTGGGCATCCGCAAGTTCGACGAGCTGATCGGCCGCACCGACCTGCTGGACACCCGCAAGGGCGTCGAGCACTGGAAGGCCCAGGGCCTGGACTTCAGCCGCCTGTTCGCCCAGCCGGTCGTGCCGGCCGATGTGGCCCGCTACCACGTCGACAAGCAGGACCACCTGCTGGACAAGGCGCTGGACGTGAAGCTGATCGAGCGCTGCCAGCCCGCCATCCAGCATGGCGAGAAGGTGCGCATCATGGAAGTGGCCAAGAACGTGAACCGTTCCGTCGGCGCCATGCTGTCGGGTGCGGTCACCAAGGTGCACCCCGAGGGCCTGCCGGATGACACCATCCGCATCCACTTCGAAGGCACGGGCGGCCAGTCGTTCGGCGCCTTCCTGTGCAAGGGCATCACGCTGAACATCACCGGCGAGGCCAACGACTACACCGGCAAGGGCCTGTCGGGCGGTCGCGTGATCGTGCGCCCCAGCCATGAGTTCCGCGGCGTGTCCACGGCCAACACCATCGTCGGCAACACCGTGATGTTCGGTGCCACCCGGGGCGAGGCCTTCTTCAGCGGCGTGGCTGGCGAGCGGTTTGCCGTGCGCCTGTCGGGCGCCACGGCGGTGGTCGAAGGCGTGGGCGACCACGGCTGCGAATACATGACTGGCGGCACCGTGGTGGTGCTGGGCAAGACCGGCCGCAACTTTGCGGCTGGCATGAGCGGCGGCGTGGCCTATGTGTACGACGAAGACGGCAAGTTTGCCGAGCGTTGCAACACCGCCAGCGTGAAGCTGGAGAAGGTGCTGCCCCACGAAGAGTTCCTGGCCACCGTGCCGCGCGGCATCTGGCACCACGACCAGAGCGACGACCAGCAACTGCGTGCCCTGGTGGAAGCACACAGCCGCTGGACCGGTTCCCAGCGTGCCCGTGACCTGCTGGACAACTGGGGCGCCGCGCGTGCCAAGTTCGTGAAGGTGTTCCCGACCGAGTACCAGCGTGCCCTGGGCGAAATCTATGAACGCAAACAAAAGGAAAAGCAAGCAGCGCAAGCGCCAGCAGCTCCTCAAAAAGAAGCAGTAGCCGCGAAGTAATCACAGCCTGAAACGCAAAACAAGGTGACGCGCGACGGCAAGCTGAAGAACCAGATCCGCGCCGACGGCAAGCACGTGGTGGTCATCGGCGGAGGCGACACCGGCTCCGACTGCGTGGGCACCTCCAACCGCCATGGCGCGCTCAGCGTGACCCAGCTGGAGCTGATGCCCATGCCGCCCGAGCAGGAGAACAAGCCCCTGGTCTGGCCCTACTGGCCGCTGAAGCTGCGTACCAGCTCCAGCCACCAGGAAGGTTGCGAGCGCGAGTTCGCCATCGGCACCAAGGAATTCATCGGTGAGAAGGGTCAACTGACCGCCGTGAAGACCGTGCGCCTGGAATGGAAGGACGGCAAGATGACGGAAGTGCCCGGTTCCGAGCAGATCCTCAAGGCTGACCTGGTGTTCCTGGCCATGGGCTTCGTCTCGCCCGTGCAGACCGTGCTGGATGCCTTTGGCGTGGACAAGGATGCGCGTGGCAACGTCAAGGCTTCGACCGATCTGCTCGGCGGCTACGCCACGAGCGTGCCCAAGCTGTTTGCGGCCGGTGACATCCGCCGCGGCCAGTCCCTGGTGGTCTGGGCCATCCGCGAAGGCCGCCAGGCTGCCCGCGCGGTGGACGAGTTCCTGATGGGGGCCAGCACGCTCCCCCGCTGACCGTCGGGCCGGGGGCGCCGCATGGGCGCGGTGTCGGGGGTGCCTGGTGGCCCACCGCACCGTCCACCCTGGACGGCCTGTGGAGATGCACATTCAGGCGCCTGCGGGCGCCTTTTTGCATGCTGCAAAAAAGAGAGTTGGACGCGCAGGACTGGCAAGAGGTTGAAGTGCTTTCCGCGTTAAAACGTTCTGCAGACGAGCGCGGGCAGCTATGAATCAGTGAGCGGGTGTCAGCGCAGCAGCACCAGGCGCGGCACCATGTCGGTGCCGCAGCAGACCACGGCGTTCTGGTTCCATTGCTGCCCCCAGGCGCGGGCGGTGCTCTCGCTCATACCCCACACCAGCACGCTGTCTTCACCGGGCCAGTGGCCTTCGGGGTCGTGGCCACGCCCGTCCAGCCACGACCAGCCGGCGCGCTGCAAGGAGGCGCGCAGCTGGGCCATGCGGCGTGCATTCAGGTGATCGGGCAGCAACTCTCCCAGCGGATTGCAGGCCGTCAGGTAGGTGGCGCAGCGCACGGCGTGGCGCTGGTAGAAGGCGGCCAACGCAGGCTGGGCTTGCCCCAGCTGTAAAAACCAGTCGTAGGGTTGAACGCGGTAATGGGTGGCGCGGTAGGCGTGCAGCAGGGGCTCGGGTAGAACGGTATCGGCCATCAAAAGGTGTCTCCAAGGCACAGGCATGTGGCTTGCATGCGTGGTTATGGCCCACACAGGTAGCAACCGGGGCTTGTCTGCGCGACAATACCGGATTCGGCCATTGCGGCATACAGCTGCGCGGGTTTACGCGTGGTGCTGGTGCTGTGGGCCACACCGGTTTTTCCACCTCAACTTTGAAGCCATGAAAAAACGCACCCTTCTCGCATCGCTGGCCCTGACCGCCATCCTCGCTGCTTGCGGCAAGTCTGAACCTGTTGCCACCTCGGCTGCTCCTGCAGCAGCGCCTGCACCCGCTGCAGTGACCAAGATCGTGGTGGGCCTGGATGACAACTTCCCTCCCATGGGTTTCCGCGACGAGAAGAACGAGCTGGTCGGTTTTGACATCGACATGGCCCGTGAAGCCACCAAGCGCCTGGGCATTGAAGTGGAATTCAAGCCGATCGACTGGAGCGCCAAGGAAGCCGAGCTGAACGGCAAGCGCATCGACGTGCTGTGGAACGGGCTGACCATCCTGGAGTCGCGCAAGCAGCACATCGCTTTCACCGACCCTACATGGCCAACCGCCAGATCATCATCGTCAAGGCTGGCTCTGACATCAAGGATAAGGCCGGTCTGGCAGGCAAGATTGTGGGCGTGCAGGAATCGTCGTCTGCCGTGGATGCCATGAAGAAGGAAGAAGAGGTCTTTAAGACCTTCAAGGAATTCAAGCAGTTCGGTGACAACATCACTGCGCTGATGGACCTGGAAGCCGGCCGTCTGGACGCCGTGGTGGTGGACGAAGTGGTGGGGCGCTTTCACGTAGCCAAGAAGGCCGATACCTACACCGTGCTGGAAGACAACTTCGGCACCGAAGACTACGGCGTGGGCTTCCGCAAGGATGACACCGAGCTGCTGGGCAAGGTCAATCAGGCGCTCAAGGACATGAAGGCCGACGGCGCTGCGGCTGAAATTTCCAAGAAGTGGTTCGGTGAAAACATTGTCAAGTAAGCTTCGCGCTTGACCATACACCGGCGTGGCCCGCCTTGGCCACGCCGGTGTTTTTTGTGGGCATGGGTTTTCCATGCACCGGGGCACCGTCGGTGTGCCTGCGACACCCGTTAAGCGGTCGCGCTAAAGGCCTGTTCATGGATTACGTTATTTCTCTTTTGGGGCCACTGTCGCAAGGCGCGGTAGTGACGCTCAAACTCTTTGCGATCACGCTGGTGCTGTCTGTCCCGCTGGGACTGGTGCTGGCGCTGCTGCGTCTGTCCCGCTTTGCTGGGTTGCGTGCGTTGGTGGGTGGTTACATCTGGCTGATGCGTGGCACGCCGCTGATGCTGCAGATGCTGTTTATTTACTTCGCGCTGCCGTTTGTGCCCGTGATTGGTATTCGTTTTGACGACTACCCGGCCGCCATCGTGGCGTTCACGCTGAACTACGCCGCGTACTTTGCTGAAATTTTCCGTGCGGGTATCCAGTCGATTGATCGGGGTCAGTACGAAGGTGCCAAGGTACTGGGCCTGAGCTATGCCCAGACCATGCGCCGCATCGTCATTCCCCAGGTGTGGCCGCGCATTTTGCCGCCGCTGTCCAATGAGACCATCACCTTGGTCAAGGACACCTCGCTGATTTACGTGCTGGCCCTGAACGACCTGCTGCGCGCCGCGCGCGGTATTGTCCAGCGCGACTTTACGACCACGCCGTTCATCGTGGCCGCTTGCTTCTATTTAGTGATGACCTTGGTGTTGACCTGGGGCTTCCAGTACCTGGAGAAACGCTATGCCAAGTATGACGCCTGATGTGATGATTTCTGCCCAAGGCATCCACAAGGCCTTTGGCGGTAACGAGGTGCTGCGCGGTGTATCGCTGGATTTGCTGCGTGGCGAAGTGGTGGCTGTGATTGGCCCTTCGGGTTCCGGCAAGAGCACCTTTTTGCGCTGCCTGAATCACCTGGAAACCATTGACAGCGGCAGCGTCGTGGTGGAGGGCGATGTGCTGGCGCAAAACGATGCCAGCGGCAAGGCGCACTATGTGCCAGAGGCCCAGATCCGCAAGATTGGTCACAAGATGGGCATGGTGTTCCAGTCATTCAATCTGTTTCGCACCTCACCGTGCTGGAGAACCTGATTGAAGCGCCGATGCTGGTCAAAAGATGAAGCGTGCCGACATCGTTCCCAAGGCCGAGGCGCTGCTGAAAAAAGTCGGCCTGTCTGAAAAGCGGGATGCCTACCCCAACCGCTTGTCGGGCGGCCAAAAGCAACGCGTGGCGATTGCGCGCGCGCTGGCGATGGACCCCGACATCATGCTGTTTGATGAGCCCACCTCGGCCCTCGACCCTGAGCTGACCGGTGAGGTGCTGCGCACTATGCGTGAATTGGCCAACGAGCATATGACCATGCTGGTGGTGACCCATGAAATGGGTTTCGCCCGCGAAGTGGCCAACCGCGTGGTGTTTATGGACGGTGGCTACATCGTGGAAGAAAACGCGGCGGAAGCCTTTTTTGCCAATCCGCAGCACGAGCGCACCCGGGCATTTTTACAGAATATGTTGTAAAAAAACTGCAGCGTAGGCTGTGGTTTTTGAGTGTCAAAATGCGTTGAAATGCTTGTCTGACAGGCGTTAAAAGCTATATTTTTTAGAGCTTTGAGCGCCGTTCACGCATTCAGAAACATACAGAGATGTATGTTTGTTGGCACTTCGATGCAGCCAGGTATGTGGCTTGTCTGCACAATGTCGCCTTTCACTTTTTCTTGAGATTTGCACCGCATGAGTCACCCTGCACCTTTAGTGGAGCTGCGCAATGTCACCTTTGGCTATGGTGATCGCACCATTTTGCGTGACGTCTCCCGCAGGTGCCGCGCGGCAAAGTCACCCGGCTGATGGGGCCTCTGGCGGTGGCAAGACCACCGTGCTGCGCTTGATCGGGGGGCAAATCAAGGCCCAGCAAGGTCAGGTGCTGTTTGATGGCAAAGATGTGGGGCAGATGCAAAACGCGCAGCTGTACGCCATGCGCCGGCGCATGGGCATGCTGTTTCAGTTTGGCGCATTGTTTACGGACATGAGCGTGCTGGATAACGTGGCCTTCCCGCTGCGCGAGCACACCCGGCTGCCCGAATCCATGGTGCGCGATATCGTGCTCATGAAGCTGCACGCGGTGGGCTTGCGCGGGGCGCGTGACTTGATGCCAAGCCAGATTTCAGGCGGTATGGCGCGCGGGTGGCGCTGGCCCGCGCGATTGCGCTGGACCCGGAGCTCATCATGTACGACGAGCCCTTTGCGGGCTTGGATCCCATCTCACTGGGCACGGCTGCGCGCTTGATTCGTACCCTCAACGATGCACTGGGGCTGACCAGTGTTGTGGTGTCGCACGACCTGGAAGAAACCTTCCACGTGGCCGACCACGTGGTGATTTTGGGCGCGGGCGGCATTGCGGCACAGGGCACACCCGAGCAAGTGCAGGCCAACCCCGATGCTTTGGTGCAGCAATTTATCCATGCACGCCCCAATGGGCCCGTGCCTTTTCACTATCCGGCACCGAGCTTGGAACAAGACTTTGGAGGCCGCGCATGAAGGCTGTGGCTGCATTAGGGTTGTGGACGCGCCGTCAGTTTGCGGCAGTGGGCCAGGCCAGTGCATTGTTTGTACGCCTGCTGGGCATGCTGCCCGCCACCTTGGGGCGTTTTCACTTGCTCAAGGATCAGATTCACTTTCTGGGCAATTATTCGCTGGCCATCATTGCCGTCTCGGGCCTGTTTGTGGGTTTTGTGCTGGGGCTGCAAGGCTATTACACGCTGCAGCGCTACGGCTCGGCCGAGGCCTTGGGGTTGCTGGTGGCGCTGTCTTTGCTGCGTGAGCTGGGGCCGGTGGTGACGGCGCTGCTGTTCGCTGGCCGTGCGGGCACGGCGCTGACGGCGGAAATTGGCCTGATGAAGGCTGGCGAGCAACTTTCTGCCATGGAGATGATGGCGGTCGACCCGGTCAAGCGGATTTTGGCGCCGCGATTTTGGGCAGGTTTTATTGTCATGCCGCTGTTGGCGGCCGTGTTCTCTGCCGTCGGCGTGATGGGCGGCTGGCTGGTGGGCGTGGCGATGATTGGTGTGGATGGTGGTGCTTTCTGGGGTCAGATGCAGTCCGGTGTGGACTGGTGGTATGACCTGGGCAATGGCGTCATCAAGAGTGTGGTGTTTGGTGTGGCCGTGACGTTTGTGGCGCTGTACCAAGGCTATACCGCCAAACCCACGCCCGAAGGCGTCTCGCGCGCTACGACCCGCACGGTGGTCGTGGCTTCGCTGGCTGTGCTGGCGCTGGACTTCTTGCTCACCGCTTCGATGTTCAGCATCTGAAGCGCAAAGATTCAAATAAGGACGAGATATGCAGGCATCTAAAAACGACGTATGGGTCGGCCTCTTTGTGTTGATTGGCGCGCTGGCGCTGGCGTTTTTGGCGCTGCAATCGGCCAATTTGCTGAGCCTGAGCTTTCAAGAAAGCTACAAGGTCACCGCACGCTTTGACAATATTGGCGGCCTCAAGCCGAAAGCGGCCGTCAAAAGTGGTGGTGGGGCGTGTAGAAAACATCACGTTTGATGACAAAACCTTCCAAGCTACCGTACACATGGCGATGGAAAAGCGCTACGCCTTTCCCAAAGACAGTTCGCTGAAAATTCTGACCAGTGGCTTGCTGGGAGATCAATATGTGGGCATTGAAGCGGGTGCGGACGATGTCAACTTGGCAGACGGTGATCGCATTACGGCGACCCAGTCCGCCGTGGTGCTCGAGAATTTGATCGGGCAATTCCTCTACAGCAAGGCTGAAGAAGGCGGCGCTGATGGGGCAGGGAAATAACAACAAACAGGAATCTACGATGCAAAACAATCACTTTGCAATGTCCGCACGCTGGCGCCAGGCAGGCGCCGCCTGCTTGGTCGTGGCGGGTTTGGCGTTGACAGGTTGTGCTTCCACGCAGGCCACCAACCCCCAAGACCCTTACGAGAGTTACAACCGCTCGATGACCAAGTTCAACGACACCGTGGATGATGCGGTGTTAAAGCCTGTGGCCACGGCCTATAAGACGGTGACACCTTCGCCCGTTCGCACGGGGGTGAGCAACTTCTTCACCAACTTGGGTGACCTGTGGTCGATGGTGAACCATGCCTTGCAAGGCAATGGTGAGCAAACCTACAACCACATGGTGCGCTTCACCACCAATACGGTGTTGGGTCTGGGGGGCTTGCTGGACATCGCGACCGAGATGCAGGTGGAGCGTAACAAGCAAGACTTCGGTTTGACTTTGGCAAGCTTGGGTGTCAAGCCCGGGCCTTATCTGGTGCTGCCTTTCTTTGGCCCCTCGACCGTGCGCGACACGCTGGCGCTGCCGATTGACTGGCAAGGCTATGTGCTGGCGGATTTGAAGCCCGTATCACACCGCAATAGCTTGATGGGCTTGAGCCTGGTGAGCAAGCGCGCCAGTTTGCTGGATGCCACCGATACGCTGGATGCCGCAGCACTGGATCGCTACACCTTGATACGGGATTTTTATCTGAAGCAGCGCAATCCTGCTGCCAATTCGTCCAATGATGACAACGCTGGTCGCGTCGAAAGCTTCGACGACTGAGCGAGGGCCAGGGCCTGAGGCCTTGGCAAGTAAGGAATCACAATGATGCAACGTCGTACTTTGGCCGCTGGTGTGGCCGCTTTTTCTGCACCGAGGCCGGCTGCCCCGGTCGTTACGGCCGCTGTAGAGACCCCGGACTCTCTGGTTAAACGCCTGTCCGCCGATATTCTGGAAACGATCAAGGCAGACCCTGAGCTGCGCAATGGCAATATTGCGCGAATTTCACAGGTAGTTGACAACGCCGTCATGCCCCATGTGAACTTCCGTCGAATGACGTCGGCTGCGGTGGGTCCCCAGTGGCGCCAGGCCACGCCGGCACAGCGTGAGCGCCTGCAGCAGGAGTTCAAGCTCATGCTCATTCGCACCTATGCCGGTGCCTTGAAGCAGGTGAGCGACCAGCGCGTAGTGGTCAAGCCTTTGCGCGCGGCACCTGAGGATAAAGATGTCTTGGTGCGCACCGAAGTGCATGGCAAGGGTGAGCCCGTACAACTGGACTTCCGTCTGGAAAACACGGACGGCAAGGGCTGGAAAATCTACAACCTGAATGTGCTGGGCGTGTGGATGGTGGAGACCTACCGTACCCAGTTTGCGCAGGAGTTGAACAAAGGTGGGATTGACGGGCTGATCAACGCCTTGGCCAGTCGCACCATCGCTGCCGACGCCAAAACCGCGAAGTCAGCGCAGCCATGAGCCACACCATTGCACTTGCGCCGGTGCTAACCGCTGACACCGTGGTGGCAGCGCAAGCACAACTGCTGCACAGCATGCAGGCGCAGCCCCAGGGCGCGCACATTGTGCTGGATGCCTCAGGGGTGCAGTCCTTTGATTCGGCCGGCCTGGCCTTGTTGCTGGCGTGCCTGCGCGCGGCGCATGCGCGCCAGCAAAGCTTGCGCGTACAGGGCTGGACCAGCAGCTTGCAGTCGCTGGCGCAGGTGTATGGCGTGATGCCTTTGCTCGATACCGCTGTGGCCCCCCAGGCGGCGTAAGGGTGCAAGACCATGGCCTCGGCTGAGCGGCCACGAGCGCCTTAGAATGTCAGGCTCTCATGCCAGCCATTTCCATCCAATCTGTCTCCAAGACCTACGCGACCTCCCAAGGTGGTTTCCAGGCGCTCAACCATGTGAGCCTGGAAATTGCGGAGGGCGAGTTCTTTGGTCTGCTCGGCCCTAACGGCGCGGGCAAAACACACTCATCAGCATTTTGGCCGGCCTGACCAAGGCCACCTCCGGGCGCATCATCGTGATGGGCCAGGATGTGCCGTCAGACTTTGCAGCCGCCCGCAAGCAACTGGGGGTGGTGCCGCAAGAGCTGGTGTTTGACCCCTTCTTCAATGTGCGCGAGACGCTGCGCCTGCAGTCCGGCTACTTTGGCGTCAAGCACAACGACGCCTGGATTGACGAGCTGCTGGAAAGCCTCGGGCTGGCCGACAAGGCCCACGCCAATATGCGCCAGCTCTCGGGCGGCATGAAGCGCCGCGTGCTGGTGGCGCAGGCCTTGTACACAAGCCGCCGATCATCGTGCTGGACGAGCCCACGGCCGGTGTGGACGTGGAGCTGCGCCAAACCCTGTGGCACTTTGTCAGCAAGCTCAACAAGCAAGGCCATACGGTGCTGCTGACCACGCACTACCTGGAAGAGGCAGAAGCCTTGTGCAACCGCATTGCCATGCTCAAGCACGGCAACGTGGTGGCGCTGGATGAGACTTCGAATTTGCTCAAAACCGCATCGTCCAACGTATTGCAGTTCAAGACGGACCAGGCGTTGCCTGAAGCACTGGCCCCCGTGGCGCGTGTGACCGGGCGTGGTGCAGCTGCCCGCACAGGGGCCCCACGATATCGAACGCTTTTTGGCCACCTTGCGTGAAGCCGGGGTGGTGATGGAAGACATGGAAATTCGCCGTGCGGACTTGGAAGATGTGTTCCTGCTAGTGATGAAGGGAGCTGCATGATGCTGCCCTCCATGCAAGGCTGGACGTCGCTGTTCTACAAAGAAATTTTGCGGTTTTGGAAGGTGGGCTTTCAGACCGTGGCTGCGCCGGTAATGACGGCGGTGCTGTACCTGCTGATTTTTGGCCACGTGCTGGAAGACCATGTGCAAGTGTTTGACGGCGTGGGCTACACGGCGTTCTTGGTGCCCGGGCTGGTGATGATGAGCGTGCTGCAAAACGCGTTTGCCAACAGCTCATCGAGCCTGGTGCAAAGCAAGATCATGGGCAGTGTGGTGTTCATCTTGCTCACGCCGCTGTCGCATTGGGCCTGGTTTTGTGCCTATGTGGGCTCTTCCATCGTGCGCGGCTTGGTGGTGGGCTTGGGTGTGTACATCGTCACCCTGTTTTTCACGCCTGCGGTGGCTGCTGCGCCGCTGTGGATCGTGGTGTTTGCGGTGCTGGGCGCTGCCTTGCTGGGTACGCTGGGGCTGATCGCCGGGCTGTGGGCCGACAAGTTCGACCAGATGGCCGCTTTCCAGAACTTTTTGATCATGCCCATGACATTTCTGTCGGGCGTGTTCTATTCCATTCAATCCCTGCCGCCTTTTTGGCAGCAGGTCAGCCACCTGAACCCGTTTTTCTACATGATTGACGGTTTTAGGTACGGCTTCTTCGGCCAAAGCGATGTCTCTCCGTGGGTGAGTCTGGGTATCGTCGGCGTGGCGTGTTTGGTGGTCAGCGCTCTGGCCATTCATCTGCTGCGCATTGGCTACAAAATTCGCCATTGACCGTGGTGCGCTGGCGCGCGCCACTTTTCGCCGTCAGCATGCGCGCTGCGGCACAGAGACCACTATGAATGCTGACCTCCTCCAATCCATCATCGCTGCCGGCTTGCACTGTGAACATCTGGCCGTGGAAGGCGATGGCCGCCATTGGTATGCGACCGTGGTGTCGGCTGAATTTGAAGGCAAGCGCTTGCTGGCACGCCAGCGGCTGGTGTACGCCACCTTGGGTGAGCGCATCAAGACGGATGAGGTGCACGCCCTGTCCATGAAGACCTTCACCCCGGCAGAATGGGCGGCCAAAGCCGCTTAAAGCCAAATAAATAGATAGCTGTTAGTGCTTGATCATATGGGTTTGAGCCTGATTTTGTTTAAATTTCGATTCAAGGCTTGAAGCCATGGACAAACTCCTGATTCGCGGCGGCCGTGCTTTGCACGGTGAAGTGCTGATTTCTGGCGCCAAAAACGCGGCTTTGCCCGAGCTGTGCGCTGCGCTGCTGTCGGCCCAGCCGGTTACGCTGCACAACGTGCCGCGTCTGCAAGACGTGGCCACCATGCTCAAGCTCATCCGCAACATGGGGGTGACCGCCGAGCGTGATGACAACGGCACGGTGCACCTGAACGCCGGGGGGCTGAACAACCCCGAAGCGCCCTATGAGCTGGTCAAGACCATGCGTGCCTCGGTGCTGGCCCTGGGCCCGCTGCTGGCGCGCTTTGGTAAGGCCAAGGTGTCGCTGCCCGGTGGCTGCGCGATTGGTTCGCGCCCCGTGGACCAGCACATCAAGGGCCTGCAGGCCATGGGCGCCATCATCACCGTGGAAAACGGTTACATGAACGCCAGCCTGCCCGCAGGCCGCACGCGCCTGAAGGGTGCGCGCATCACCACCGACATGGTGACGGTGACTGGCACGGAAAACTTCCTGATGGCGGCTGCGCTGGCGGAAGGTGAGACCGTGCTGGAAAACGCGGCCATGGAGCCCGAAATCTCTGATCTGGCAGAAATGCTGATCAAGATGGGCGGCAAGATTGAAGGCCACGGCACCAGCCGCATCACCATCCAGGGCGTGGAGGCCTTGCACGGCTGCGAGCATGCGGTGGTGGCTGACCGGATTGAAGCGGGTACCTTCTTGTGTGCGGTTGCGGCAACAGGTGGCGAGGCTTTCTTGCGCCATGGCCGCGCCGACCATCTGGGTGCCGTCATCGACAAGCTGCATGACGCGGGCGTGCAAGTGCAGGCGGAAGAAGGCGGCATTCGCGTGCGCAGCCAAGGCCGCGTGAAGGCGCAGAGCTTTCGCACGACCGAGTACCCCGGCTTTCCCACCGACATGCAAGCGCAGTTCATGGCGCTGAATCTGGTGGCCGAAGGCACCAGCGTGGTGACCGAAACCATTTTTGAAAACCGCTTCATGCACGTCAATGAAATGCTGCGCCTGGGCGCGCACATTGCCACCGATGGCCGCGTTGCCACGGTGGAAGGCGGCGCACCGCTGTCAGGCGCCACGGTGATGGCCACCGATCTGCGCGCGTCGGCCAGTCTGGTGATTGCGGGCTGGTGGCCAAGGGCGAAACCCTGGTAGACCGCATTTATCACCTGGACCGTGGTTATGACCGCATGGAAGCCAAGCTGCGTGGTCTGGGCGCTGACATTGAAAGAGTTTCCTAAATGAGCATCACCATTGCCCTGTCCAAGGGCCGTATCTTTGAAGAAACCGTGCCCCTGCTGGCTGCCGCCGGGATTGAGGTGACTGAAGACGTCGAAAAGTCGCGCAAGCTGATTTTTGACACCAATCGCCCCGATGTGCGCGTGGTGCTGGTGCGCGCTTCCGACGTGCCTGTGTACGTGCAGTACGGTGGTGCTGACCTGGGCGTCTCGGGTTCCGACTCGCTGATCGAGCATGGCGGCCAGGGCCTGTACCAGCCGCTGGACTTGCAAATTGCCAAGTGCCGCGTGAGTGTGGCCGTGCGCAATGGTTTTGACTATGCACATGCCGTGCAGCAAGGCGCACGCCTGAAGGTGGCTACCAAGTACACCACGATTGCCCGTGAGTTCTTTGCCCAAAAAGGCGTGCACGTGGACATGATCAAGCTGTACGGCTCGATGGAGCTGGCACCGTTGACCGGCATGGCCGACGCGATTGTGGACCTGGTGTCCACGGGCAACACCCTCAAGGCCAATGACCTGGTGGAGGTGGAGCAGATCATCGACATCAGTTCGCGCTTGGTGGTCAATCAGGCGTCGCTCAAGCTCAAGCAGCGCGCTCTGCGCCCCATCATCGATGCGTTTACGCAGGCTGTGCAAGCCAAAAACAACTAATTTATCTCTCCACTGTTGAAGCAGTAAGCACTATGGAAATCGCAGCAAAACCTCTCCGCCTAACCACCGCAGACGCCAATTTCGAGCATGATTTTGCGCAGCGCCTGCATTGGTCGGCCGACACGGATGCTGCGATTGAGCAGCGCGTGGCCGACATCCTGGTCGATGTGCAGCAGCGCGGCGACGCCGCAGTGCTGGAATACACCGCCCGTTTCGACACCCTGCAGGCCGACACCATGGCCGCGCTGGAGCTGACCCAGGCCGAGCTGAAGGCGGCTTTTGAAAGCCTGCCTGCCGTGCAGCGCGCGGCGCTGGAGTCTGCCGCCAAGCGGGTGCGCAGCTACCATGAGGCGCAAAAGAAGGCCAACGGCGAAAGCTGGAGCTACCGCGACGAGGACGGCACCCTGCTGGGGCAGAAAGTCACGCCGCTGGATCGCGTGGGCATCTACGTGCCTGGTGGCAAGGCGGCCTACCCCTCCAGCGTGCTGATGAACGCCATCCCCGCCCATGTGGCCGGTGTGCCCGAGATCATCATGGTCGTGCCTACGCCCAAGGGCGAGAAGAACCCGCTGGTGCTGGCGGCCGCCTATGTGGCCGGCGTGACCCGCGCCTTCACCGTGGGTGGCGCGCAGGCCGTGGCGGCCTTAGCCTACGGTACGGCCACGATTCCGAAGGTGGACAAGATCACCGGCCCTGGCAACGCCTACGTGGCCAGCGCCAAAAAGCGCGTGTTTGGCCTGGTGGGCATCGACATGATTGCCGGCCCCTCGGAAATTCTGGTGCTGGCCGACGGCAGCACACCGGCCGACTGGGTGGCCATGGACCTGTTCAGCCAGGCCGAGCACGACGAGCTGGCACAGTCCATCTTGCTGTGCCCCGATGCCGCTTACATCGACGCGGTGCAAGCCGCCATCGACCGCCTGCTGCCCGAGATGCCGCGCGCCGCCATCATCGCCAAGAGCCTGAATGACCGTGGTGCGCTGATCCTGACGCGCGATATGGACGAGGCCTGCGCCATCAGCAATCGGATTGCGCCCGAACACCTGGAAGTTTCCAGCAATGACCCGCACCGCTGGGAGCCTGCGCTCAAGCACGCCGGAGCGATTTTCCTGGGGGCTTATACCAGCGAATCGCTGGGCGACTACTGCGCCGGCCCCAACCACGTGCTGCCCACCAGCGGCACGGCGCGTTTCAGCTCGCCACTGGGCGTGTATGACTTCCAAAAGCGCAGCTCCCTCATCGAAGTCAGCGCGCAGGGCGCCCAGGTGCTGGGTCAGATCGCCTCGGTGCTGGCACACGGCGAAGGCCTGCAGGGCCACGCCCGCGCCGCCGAGATGCGTTTGAAATAAGCGCAGCCTTGATGCTGGGTGCCAGAGCCGCAGACCGCGAGGTGCTGCGGCTTTTTTGTGCGCTTTAGATTGCAGGCATCGCACACCAAGATGACACGAATTTCGTGTCACACGAATTTCGTGTACCATTTGGGCCATGAAAAACGTCACCATTACCGTGGAAGACAGCGTGCTGGAATGGGCACGCATCGAGGCAGCGCGGCGCGGCACCAGTGTCTCGCGCATGCTGGGTGACTTCATGGCCGAGATGCAGCGGCGCGAGGACACGTATGAGCGCGCCTATCTGGCGTGGCGTACCGATGAGCGCACGTGGAAAGCCAAGGATGCTCCTAAAACCACAGCGCGCAGCGTAGGTGGTAAGCGCGCTGCAGGCCCCAAAGATACACAAAGTAAAGGTGTGGCGTGAACCCCGTATTCGTCGATACCTCGGTGCTGATCGCCGCTGAAGACGTGGGCCAGCCCGCCTTGCACCACGCCGTGCTGGCATGGCTGGATGTGCTGTGGCACAGCCGCACGGGTCGCACCAGCAACCAGGCACTGGTAGAGTTTTACGAACAGGTCACCACCGCCGAAACCCCGCTGCCACAAGGTGATGCGCGTGCCGCCATTCGCCGCTACCAGACGTGGACACCCTGGCAAACCGATGCCGCCACGCTGGAGACCGCATGGGCCGTGCAAGCGCGCCATGCCTTGCCGTTTGCGGACTGCTTGGCCGTGGCCTGCGCGCAGCACAGCGGCTGCGAACGGATGTTGACCCTGCATTTGCCCCACGGCGCGCAGTACGGCGGTGTCACCATGGTGCACCCGCTGCAGCAGGCCCCGCACGCAGGATCGCAAGGCGCCTGAGCCGCCGCCAAGACGACCGCTCCCGCGCCCCATTGAGTGAAGAAGAAATTGGAAAGTGTGAACCCCATGTCAGCAGCTTCAAGCCAAGCCCAAGCCTTGCAACGCATTCGCGCCGATGTGCGCGCCATGTCGGCCTACCATATTCAGCCGTCACAAGGTCTGCTGAAGATGGACACCATGGAAAATCCCTTCCGCTTGCCTGCCGCGTTGCAAAAGGCGCTGGGTGAACGACTGGGTGCACTGGAAATCAACCGCTACCCCGGTGAGCGCCTGGAAGTCTTGAAGCAAATGCTCAAAGACTACGCCGGAGCGCCCGCAGGCAGCGCGGTGCTGCTGGGCAACGGCTCGGACGAAATCATTACCATGCTGGCGCTCGCCACCGCGCAGCCCAGCGCTGCTGGCCGCGCCACCATGCTGGCGCCCATGCCCGGCTTTGTGATGTACCCACTGTCGGCACAGCTGCAGGGCCTGGATTTTGTGGGCGTGTCGCTGACGGCAGACTTTGACCTGGATGTGCCCGCCATGCAGGCCGCGATTGCCGAGCACAAGCCCGCCATCACCTACATTGCCTATCCCAACAACCCAACCGCCACGCTGTGGCCCGAAGACCAGGTGCAGGCGGTGATTGATGCCGTGGCACAGATTGGTGGCTTGGTGGTGATGGATGAGGCCTACCAGCCCTTTGCCAGCCGCAGCTGGATCAGCCAGATGCGCGCCCAGCCCGAGCGCAACGCCCATGTGCTGCTGATGCGCACCTTGAGCAAGTTTGGGCTGGCCGGTGCGCGCCTGGGTTACCTGATTGGCCCTGCCGCCATCGTCAATGAGCTGGACAAAGTTCGCCCTCCTTACAACATCAGCGTGCTGAACTGTGAAACCGCGATTTTTGCGCTGGAGCAGGCCGATTTGTACGCCGCGCAGGCGCAGGCGATCCGCGCCGAGCGCCAGCCCTTGATCGATGCGCTGACGGCCTTGGAGGGGGTGGAAAAAGTCTGGCCCTCTGAAGCCAATATGGTGTTGCTGCGCGTGCGGAATGCGGGCGCGGCCCAAGCCGCCATGAAGCAGCGCGGCGTGCTGGTAAAAAATGTCTCGGCCATGCACCCGCTGCTGGCCAATTGCCTGCGGTTGACCGTGGGTACCCGTGAAGAAAATGCCCAAATGTTGGCAGCCTTGAAGGAATCGCTATGAGCCATGCACTCGTCCCCTCCACCGCTACCGCAGCCGCTGATTGCACCTCCCGCGTGGCGGAGGTGCAGCGCAACACCGCCGAAACCAAGGTCTACGTCCACGTGGACCTGGACGGCACCGGCAAGGCCCGCTTGGCCACCGGCATTGGTTTTCTGGACCACATGCTCGATCAAATTGCGCGCCACGGCCTGATTGACCTGAACATTGACTGCGAAGGCGATCTGCACATTGACGGCCACCACACCGTGGAAGACATTGGCATCACTCTGGGCCAGGCCTTTGCCAAGGCCGTGGGCGACAAGAAGGGCATTCGCCGCTACGGCCATGCCTACGTGCCGCTGGATGAGGCGCTCTCCCGCGTGGTCATCGACTTCTCGGGCCGCCCCGGTCTGCACATGGACTGCAAGTTCACCGCAGGCCGCATTGGCGAGCTGGACACCCAACTGGTGTTTGAGTTTTTCCAGGGTTTTGTGAACCACGCCGGCGTGACCCTGCACATTGATAATCTCAAGGGTTTTAACGCCCACCACCAGTGCGAGACCATTTTCAAAGCCTTCGCCCGTGCCCTGCGTTTTGCGCTGGAGCGCGATGAGCGCATGGCGGGCGTGATCCCTTCCACCAAGGGAAGTCTCTAAAAAATGTGAGCAGCTAGCGCAAGTCAGTCAACCGATTGCCTGCGCTCAAGCGTTGAAACCCTGCAACAACAAGCGCAAAGTGCTATGAGTTCCATGAACAACACCGTGGCCGTGGTCGATTACGAGATGGGCAATCTGCGCTCGGTCTCCCAAGCGGTCATGACCGCAGCGCAAGGCACGGACGTGCGCGTCATCGTCACCCAAGACCCGGCCGAAGTGCGCGCGGCCAGCCGCATCGTGCTACCCGGCCAAGGCGCCATGCGCGACTGCATGGCCGCGCTGAAAGCCTCGGGCCTGCAAGAAGCCGTGCTGGGGCCGCCGCCACCAAACCGCTGTTTGGTGTGTGTGGCATGCAAATGCTGCTGGATCACAGCGAAGAGGGCGACACGCCTTCGCTGGGGCTGATTCCAGTGAAGTCAAACGCTTTGATCTGGCGGGGCGCATTCAGCCTGATGGCAGCCGCTACAAAGTGCCGCAAATGGGCTGGAACCAAGTGTTCCAGACGGCACCCGGCGGCGTGCGCCATGCCATGTGGCAAGGAATTCCCGATGGGGCGTATTTCTACTTTGTGCACAGTTTTTATGCGGCCCCGGCTGACGCGGCGCATTGCGCGGCTGAGACAGATTACGGTGGAAGGTTTGCATCTGCGCTGGCACGCGATAAGATTTTTGCCACGCAGTTCCACCCTGAGAAAAGCGCAGACCATGGGATTGCGCTGTACCGCAATTTCTTGCACTGGAACCCGTAACTTTTTCTTCAACCCCGGCCACAACCCTGTTCGGCCGAATTTAGGCAAAGCCACCCGCACATCATGCTGCTGATCCCCGCCATCGACCTCAAAGACGGTCAATGCGTTCGCCTGAAACAAGGCGATATGGACCAATCCACCACCTTTGGTGACCCCGCCGAAATGGCGCGCCGCTGGCTGGATGCCGGTGCACGCCGCCTGCACTTGGTGGACTTGAATGGTGCATTTGCCGGTCAGCCTAAAAACTTGGCGGCCATCAAAGCCATCTTGAAAGAAGTCGATGGTGAAATCCCCGTGCAACTGGGTGGCGGTATCCGCGATCTGGACACGATCGAGCGCTACATCGACATCGGCATGGAGTACATCATCATCGGCACCGCTGCCGTGAAGAACCCCGGCTTCTTGCAAGATGCCTGCACCGCATTTGCCGGCCACATCATCGTGGGCTTGGATGCCAAAGACGGCAAGGTCGCGATTGACGGCTGGAGCAAGCTGACTGGCCAAGACGTGATTCCGACTGCCAAGCGCTTTGAAGACTGGGGCGTGGACTCCATCATCTACACCGACATTGGCCGCGACGGCATGCTCTCGGGCATCAACATCGACGCCACCGTCAAGCTGGCGCAATCTGTGCGCATTCCTGTCATTGCTTCGGGCGGTCTGGCCAGCATCAAAGACATTGAGCAGTTGTGCGCCGTGCAAGATGAAGGCATTGAAGGCGTGATCTGCGGCCGTGCCATCTACACCGGTGATCTGGACTTTGCCGAAGGCCAGAAACTGGCTGACAAGCTCAGCGGCTACGACGAAGAAGAAGCCGCGGAATGACCCAGCCCCAAGCCGCGCGTACAGTCTGGCGCGGCCTTGCATGCACGCAGATCAGCTTGCCCAACGGTGACTGTGTGCGCGTCTCTGATTTCGGCGCTCAAGTGCTGTCGTGGACGGCACGCGGCCACGAGCGCATGTTCCTGTCCGAGCGCGCCGTGCTCGATGGCAGCGCGGCCATTCGTGGTGGCGTGCCCGTGTGCTTTCCCCAGTTCAACGCGCGGGGCCCGCTGCCCAAGCACGGTCTGGCCCGCCGCACCGTGTGGCACTACGAAGGTGCATCGGTGCAGGGCGATGCCATCACGGCGCGCTGGCGCTGGGAGGCTGCTGCGCCTTTGCATGCCGAATTTCCGCACGGTTTGCGGGCCGAGCTGGCAGTGACGGTGGCGCCCGACCAGCTGCGCATTGCACTGTCGGCCACCAACACTGGCAGCAGCGCCTTGGCCTTCACGGGGGCGCTGCACACCTACTTGGCGGTGCAGGGTGCAGACATTGCAGCCTTGCAGGGGCTGGAAGGCGCGGCGTTCTGGGATGCTGCAAAAGCCTTTTCACCTGCGGTGCAAAGCGGCGCGGTGGCACTGGGCGAAGAAGTCGATCGGGTGTATGCCCGCATTGCCCAGCCGCTGGAGCTGCGCGATGCCGCCGGCACGCTGCAGATCAGTCAAGACGCCACATGGCCTGAGACCGTGGTCTGGAACCCCGGCCCCACCCTGTGCGCCACGCTGCCCGATATGCAGGGCGCCGACTGGATGCGCATGCTGTGCGTAGAAGCTGCGGCCATCAACCAGCCGGTGGCCCTGCACCCCGGTCAGCACTGGCAGGCAGCCCAAACTTTGCAGGTGATCGCCTGAAGGGCGTTTGCCGGTGTTCGCTGTTCAACCGATAGAAAAAATCTTTCCATGCTCGCAAAACGCATCATTCCCTGTCTGGACGTCACCGGTGGCCGCGTGGTCAAAGGCGTCAATTTTCTGGAACTGCGCGATGCGGGCGACCCCGTCGAGATCGCTGCGCGCTACAACGCGCAGGGCGCGGACGAGTTGACCTTTCTGGACATCACCGCCACCAGCGATGGCCGTGATTTGATCCTGCCCATCATCGAGGCAGTGGCCAGTCAGGTCTTCATCCCGCTGACCGTGGGCGGCGGCGTGCGCAGCGTGGAAGATGTGCGCCGCCTGCTGAACGCGGGCGCGGACAAAACCAGCTTCAACTCCGCCGCTATTGCCAACCCCAGCACCATCAACGCCTGCAGCGACAAGTACGGCGCGCAGTGCATCGTCGTGGCCATTGATGCCAAGCGCCGCACGCCCGAGGACGAGCAGCGCATCGGCCCCGGCGGCACACCCATGGGCCCCGGCTGGGACGTGTACAGCCATGGCGGACGCAAAAATGTAGGGCTGGACGTGGTGCGCTGGGCCGAAGAAATGGCGCAGCGTGGCGCGGGCGAAATTTTGCTCACCAGCATGGACAAAGACGGCACCAAGAGCGGGTTCGATCTGGCGCTGACCCGTGCCGTGAGCGATGCCGTGGGCGTGCCCGTGATTGCCTCGGGCGGTGTGGGCAACCTCGACCACCTGGCCGATGGCGTGCAGCAGGGCGGCGCCGATGCGGTGCTGGCCGCCAGCATCTTCCACTACGGTGAGTACACCATCCAACAAGCCAAGGAACGCATGCGCGAGCGCGGCATTCCGGTGCGTTTGTAACGGTTAAAAGTTTTTGAGAGCAGCTTGCGCAGGTTCCAGGCGGCTTTACGTATGTTTTGTGATTCAAATTAGCTGTTGGCCTGCGCTGGCAGCTATACAAAACAGGAATTCCTATGAGCTGGCTCGATCAAGTCAAATGGGATGCGCAGGGGCTGGTGCCCGTGATTGCGCAAGAACGCAGCAGCGGCGATGTGGTGATGTTTGCGTGGATGAACCGCGAGGCACTGGCCCAAACGGCCGAGCTGGGCCGCGCTGTCTACTTCAGCCGTTCGCGCAACAAGCTGTGGTTCAAGGGCGAAGAGTCGGGCCACGTACAAACTGTGCACGAGTTGCGCATTGACTGCGACAACGACGTCGTACTGCTCAAAATTACCCAGGAAGGGCATGAGCCCGGCATTGCCGCCACACCGGCCGTCACTCCTGCTTTTACAGCGTGCTCAAAGACGGCCAGTGGGTGGCGATGGACCCGTCTTGAAAGATCCCGCTTCCATCTACAAATAAACACCATGTCTGAAACTACCAACCCTGCATCGGTCGAAGGTGCCTTGGCCCGTCTTGCGGCCGTCATTGAAAGCCGCAAAACTGTGAATGGCGGCGACCCTGAAAAAGCTATGTGGCGCGCTTGCTGCATAAAGGCCCGACGCTTTCCTGAAAAAGATTGGCGAAGAAGCCACCGAAGTGGTGATGGCGGCCAAGGATGTGGATGCCGGTGCTGACAAAGGAAAAATCCTTTATGAAGTGGCGGACTTGTGGTTTCACTCCATGATTGCGCTGTCGCACTATGGGCTCACGCCTGCCGACGTGGTGGCCGAGCTGGAGCGCCGTGAAGGCACCAGCGGGCTGGAAGAAAAGCTTTGCGCAAAGCCAAAGACCGGGCGGCGCAGGAAGGAAACCCCGAGTGAACGATGACATTGTGGAAGTCCGCGCGGTAGACCAAGCGACGCTGGATGGCCTCCAGGCCTGGGGCTGGGTCAGTTACATCCTCCATCTGCTCGTGGCCATCGGGGCCGTCATTCCCGGCGCGCAGATCAGCGTGCTGGTGCTGGTGGTGGCGTTGGTCATTGACCTGGTTAAACGCTCAGACGCACGCGGCACGTGGCATGAGAGCCACTTCTCCTGGCGGCTGCGCAGCGTCATTTGGGCCGGGGTGCTTTACGTGGTGACGTTCCCCTTCTTCCTGTTGGGACTGTTCCTGTTTAACCCCGCCTGGGTGCTGATCTCCATCTGGTTCCTCTACCGCATCGTGCGCGGCATGATCGCCATGAACAAGTACGAGCCTTTGCCACAGTAACCGGCAACGCGCGCCAGCCTCGCCTGCAACGACTGAAAGCTTGCTTATGAGCCCGCCCCATGCAATCCAGCCGCAATGCCTGAATCTGGCACTTCAAGGGGGTGGCTCGCACGGGGCTTTTACCTGGGGCGTACTCGACGCCTTGCTGGAAGACGGTGGCTTTCGCTTTCCCGGCATCAGTGGCACCAGCGCGGGTGCCATGAATGCGGTGGCGCTGGCGCAAGGCTTTGCATCTGCAGCGCTGGCCCACCCCAAAGACCCCGTAGCGCGCCAGGCACAAGCTTGCGAGCAAGCGCGCGCAGCGCTGCGCAAGCTGTGGGAGGGCGTCGGGGCGATGGGCGCTTTCACCTTGGGTGTGCCCGTGATGAGCAACCCGCTCATGGGCATGATGAGCCAGTTTCTCTCGCCCTACCAGACCAATCCTCTGGACATCAATCCGCTGCGCAAGCTGCTTGAGCGCGTGGTGGACTTTGGCTTGCTGGCCCGAGCCTGGGATGTGGAGGGCATGCCCCAGCTGTTTGTCTGTGCCACGAATGTGCGCACGGGCAAGGGCGAAATTTTTAGCGGCAACCGCCTGAGTGCGGACGCCGTCATGGCCTCTGCGTGCCTGCCGCAGCTGTACAAGGCTGTAGAAATTGAGGGTGAGCGCTATTGGGATGGCGGTTTTTCCGGCAACCCGGCGCTGTACCCCCTGATTTACCGTACCAATTGCAGCGACATGCTGCTGGTGCAGATCAACCCGATCGAGCATGACAGCGTGCCCGATACGGCGGGCGATATTGCCGAGCGCATGAATGAGGTGATGTTCAACGCGAGCCTGCTCAGTGAGCTGCGGGCGATTGACTTTGTACGCCGCTTGCTGGCTGAGGGGCGCTTGGACAAAACGCGCTACAAAAGCGTGCTGATGCACCGCATTGATGGGGGCGCAGCCCTGAGCCATTTTGGCGCCGCCAGCAAAACGCGCGTAGATATGGGCTTTTTGCTGCAGCTGTTTGCGCTGGGCCGCAAAGAAGGCGCCCGCTGGGTGCAGGCGCACCGCGATGACGTGGGGGTGCGCGAGACCTTGCAGATTGTGGACAATCCATAGTTTTCAGGCCTGCACCTTGGGGTGCCTGTGCTGATACTTCCGCTACACAGAGATTGAGTTTCCGATGACCGACCACGCACACACTGCGCACGACCCCCACTGTATTTTTTGCAAGATCACTGCAGGCCAGATCCCCAGCCGCAAGGTGTATGAGGACGATGAACTTTTCGCCTTCCATGACATCAACCCTGCTGCCCCCGTGCACTTTTTGATCGTGCCCAAAAAACACATGCTCTCGCTGGCGCATGTGACACCTGCGGATGAGGCGCTGTTGGGCCGCATCATGGTGCTGGCCCCCCAGCTGGCGCTGGAGCAGGGCTGCAACCCTTATCCAGATGGCGGCTTTCGCACGGTGGTCAACACTGGCACAGAAGGCGGCCAGGAAGTGCACCACCTGCATGTGCACGTGCTGGGTGGCCCGCGCCCTTGGAAACGTGGTTAACACTTTGCTGACACAACCGGGCTACCGCGTAAACATAAGGCCATCTCAGGCGCTATGTTGCGGTCTCCCGTCTAAAATGGCTCGTATTCGTTAGGAGATATCGCATGGGAACGTTTTCCGTCTGGCACTGGCTGATCGTGCTGCTGATCGTGGTTTTGGTGTTCGGTACCAAGAAGCTCAAGAATTTGGGCGGCGATCTGGGTAGCGCAGTGAAGGGCTTCAAAGATGGCATGAAGGACGGCACCGCAGGTGACGCCACGGCCGAGAAGACCGCTGTGGCTGACCAGTCCAACGCCGACAAGACCACGATTGACGTCGACGCCAAGCAAAAGAGCTGATGCGTCAGCATGACCGCAAGCACCTGCAAGGGGCGTTGGCATGATTGACATTGGTATTTCTAAACTGGCGCTGATTGGCGCAGTGGCGTTGATTGTCATCGGCCCGGAGAAACTGCCGCGCGTGGCGCGTACCGTGGGTACGTTGCTTGGCAAGGCGCAGCGCTACGTGTCTGACGTCAAGGCAGAAGTCAACCGCTCCATGGAGCTCGATGAGCTCAAGAAGATGAAAGAGTCGATGGAGACGGCGGTGCAGGATGTCGAGAAGACCGTGCACACCGCTTCCAGTGACTTTGAAAAGGACTGGCGAGCGGCCACCGATTTCGAGTCCGACTACGACAGCGGCGGCGTGGGCACGCAGGCGAGCGACTACAGCGGCTTTGACAGCCACAGCACCGTCACGCCTGCGTATAAAAACCCCGGGAAAAACTTCCGCCTCAAGCGCGGCGCTGTGCCCCGCTGGTACAAGGCGCGCGCCGGTGTGCGCACGCATGTGCAATCGGGCGCAGCGCGTGTGGCGCGCTTTCGGCCCAAGCGCTGACTGCCCTGGGGCGCTTGGCATTGGTACAGACAGCGCAGTCGTTTTTGCAACATAGCAAAAGGCTGCGCTGGTGTTTTCTCTTGATCCGCAGGGCCTTGAGGCCCGGTTCTTTTTTCGACCATGTCCACCAAACCCACCAAAGACGACGAGTTGGCCGGCTCTGAACAGCCGTTTGTGCAGCACCTCATGGAGCTGCGTGACCGACTGCTGTATTGCATCTACGGCATCGCCGTGGCGGTGGCTGTGCTGGCCATCTGGCCTGGCCCCAATGGTTTGATCGACTTTATTGCGATGCCCATCAAGGCGCACATGCCGCCCGATGCCAAGCTGATTGCGGTGGGCGTCTTCTCGCCCTTCTTCGTGCCGCTGAAGGTGTTGATGATGGTGGGCATGCTGGCGGTGCTGCCCTGGAT
>NZ_CADEPJ010000094.1 GCF_902829245.1 Comamonas jiangduensis
TCCCCGGGCAGCATGCCGGCTTTGGCAGCGGGGCCGGCTTGCAGCACGCCGGTGATGATGATGCCTTGGCTGGCTTTGACGCCAAAGGTTTCTGCCAGTTCGGGGGACAGTTCATTGGGCTCTACGCCAATCCAGCCACGGGTGACCTTGCCGTCTTTGACCAGGCCGTCCATCACGATCTTGGCCGTCGAGACGGGAATGGCAAAACCAATGCCCATGCTGCCGCCTGAGCGCGAGTAGATCGCGGTGTTGATGCCCAGCAGATTGCCTTCTACATCCACCAGCGCGCCGCCGGAGTTGCCGGGGTTGATTGCAGCGTCGGTCTGGATGAAATTTTCAAAGGTGTTGATGCCCAGCTCGCTGCGGCCCAGGGCACTGACGATGCCGCTGGTCACCGTCTGGCCCACGCCAAAGGGGTTGCCAATGGCTAGCACGGTGTCGCCCACCAGGGCATGGTCGGAGTTGCCCAGCACGATGACGGGCAGTTTGTCCAGCTCAATCTTGAGCACGGCCAGATCGGTTTCGGGGTCGGTACCGATCACGCGCGCCACGGCCACGCGGCTGTCGGCCAGGGTGACTTCAATCTGGTCGGCGCCTTCCACCACGTGGTTGTTGGTCAGGATGTAGCCGTCGGGGCTGACGATGACGCCGCTGCCCAGGCCGGCTTGCTGCTGCGCGCCCACATCGCCAAAGAAGAATTGAAACCAGGGATCGTTGCTGCGCGGGTGGCGCACTTCTTTGCTGGTGTTGATGCTGACCACGGCCGGCATGGCTTTCTGGGCGGCGCCGGCCAAGCTGCCGGGCGCAAACTCGGTGCGCGGCTCGGAAGGTGCTTCCAGCAAAGAAATGCCTGCACGGCTGTAAGTGGCACCGCGTTTGAGCCAACTGGGCTGCAAGGTTGCCACGATGAAATAAGCCGCCAGCAGCACGGTGACAGCTTGGGAAAACAAAAGCCAGTTGCATGTGCTGGCCATGGTGGGCTTGGCACAATGGTTGGCATGATTCAGCGACAAGACCTCCTCGCCCATTTCGATGCTTTGCTCCAGCCCGAGCGCTTCAAAGACTACGGCCCCAATGGCCTGCAGGTAGAAGGCAAAGCCGAGATCCGCCACATCGTCAGCGGCGTGACGGCCAGCCGTGCCCTGATTGAGGCGGCCATTGCCGACAAGGCCGATGCCATCTTCGTGCACCACGGCCTGTTTTGGCGTGGCATGGATGGACGCATCACCGGCTGGATGAAGGAGCGCATCCGCCTGCTGCTGACCCATGACATCAGCCTGTTTGCCTATCACCTGCCGCTGGATGCACACCCCGAGTTGGGTAATAACGCACAGTTGGGCCAGAAGCTGGGCGTGCAGTGGGATGCCACCTTTGGTGAGCAAGCGCTGGGCATGGTGGGTGAGGCCGACTTTGCCAATCCCGTCGCGCTCTCAGCGCATGTGCAAGCAGTGCTGGGCAGGGCGGTGACATGCGTCAGCGGGGCGTCAGAGCGCGCCATTCGCCGCTTGGCGTGGTGTACGGGCGGTGCCCAGGGCTTTTACGAAAGCGCGCTGGCTGCGGGTGCAGACGCCTTTATCACCGGTGAAATCTCGGAGCCACAGGCGCACTTGGCGCGCGAAACGGGCACCACCTTTATTGCAGCGGGGCACCATGCCACCGAGCGTTATGGTGCCGCTGCGGTGGCCGCGCAGGTGGCGCAGCAACTGGGGCTGTCGCATCGCTTTATTGAGATCGATAACCCTGCGTAATATTGATAGCTGTCAGCGCTTGATAGATAAGCGCTAGAGGACTATTTCATGTTGAAACCAAAAGCCATCGCCATTACCCAGGGCGACTCCGCAGGCATTGGCCCGGAAATCATTGCCAAGGCATTTCGAGATGCGCCGCAGGTGATGCAAGCTTGCTTTGTCGTGGGGGATGTAGCCACCATGCGCCGTGGTGCCAAGGCGATTTGCCAAGCCGGCGATAGCGCGCTGCCCGTCGCGGTCATCGACAGCCCTGAGGAGGTGGTGAACGTGCCGCCGCGCTGCATGCCCGTGCTGCAATAGCCCGCTCCGGACAATCTGGAGGTGCCGCCCCACATGTACCTGTCGGAGACCAAACTCCTGATCGGTGAAGACAAGGCTTGAGGGAGTTAAAACGACATGGCCCACGAATTCAAAGACATCGACCCGAACGCGTCTACCGGCGCCAAGGTGACGAACTGGTTCGAGAACCGTTTCCCCACGGCATTCTCGGCCTACAAGGTTCACATGTCGGAGTATTACGCTCCGAAGAACTTTAACTTTTGGTACATCTTCGGCTCACTGGCGCTGCTGGTGCTGGTGATCCAAATCGTGACCGGTATTTTTCTGGTCATGCACTACAAGCCAGACGCTGAAAAAGCGTTTGCTTCCGTGGAATACATCATGCGTGATGTGCCATGGGGCTGGCTGATTCGCTACATGCACTCCACCGGCGCATCTGCCTTCTTTGTGGTGGTGTATCTGCACATGTTCCGCGGGTTGCTCTACGGTTCGTACCGCAAGCCACGTGAGCTGGTCTGGATCTTTGGCTGTGCCATTTTCCTGGCGCTGATGGCTGAAGCCTTTATGGGCTACCTGCTGCCATGGGGTCAGATGTCGTACTGGGGTGCGCAGGTGATCGTGAATCTGTTCGCCGCTATTCCATTCGTTGGCCCAGATCTGGCGATTTTGATTCGTGGTGACTACGTGGTGGGTGATGCAACGCTCAACCGCTTCTTTAGTTTCCACGTGATTGCGGTGCCGCTGGTGCTGCTGGGTTTGGTCGTTGCACACTTGCTGGCGCTGCACGATGTGGCTCGAACAATCCCGATGGTGTAGAAATCAAGGCGCCCGG
This sequence comes from Comamonas jiangduensis, assembly GCF_902829245.1. GTDB lineage: Bacteria > Pseudomonadota > Gammaproteobacteria > Burkholderiales > Burkholderiaceae_C > Comamonas > Comamonas jiangduensis. The sequence continues at coordinate 2,860 of NZ_CADEPJ010000094.1, forward strand.
CGCGCCCAAGGATGCCAAGGGCAATCCGCTGGATGGGGTTCCTTTCCACCCTTACTACACCGTGCACGATATCTTTGGCGTGGGTGTGTTCTTGTTTCTGTTCTCGGCGGTGGTGTTCTTTGCGCCTGAGTTCGGCGGCTACTTCTTGGAATACAACAACTTCATTCCTGCTGATCCGCTGCAGACGCCTGCGCACATTGCTCCTGTGTGGTACTTCACACCGTTTTACTCCATGCTGCGAGCCATCACCACAGAGATGATGTACGTGTTGGTAGCCTGCGTAGGCTTGGCGGCAGTGTTCGCAGTCTTGAAGACCAAGATGGCTGGCTTGTTCAAGCTGGTTATTGTGGGTGCGGCTGTTGTGGCTGTGGTGCTGATGTTGTCGATTGACGCCAAGTTCTGGGGTGTGGTGGTGATGGGTGGTGCCGTGGTGATCTTGTTTGGTCTGCCATGGTTTGACCTGAGTCCTGTGAAGTCCATCCGCTACCGTCCAAGCTGGCACAAATACCTGTATGCGGTGTTTGTAGTGAACTTCCTGATTCTGGGGTACTTGGGCGTTCAGCCGCCTTCGCCCACCGGTGAGCGAGTGTCGCAAGTTGGTACGCTGTTCTACTTTGGCTTCTTCTTGCTGATGCCTTGGTGGAGCCAGTTGGGTACGCCTAAGGCTGTGCCTGATCGCGTGACTTTCAAGCCTCACTGAGCCTAGGAGCGAAGAACAATGAAAAAACTGATCCTTACGCTGGTCGCAGCGCTTGGTATTGCCGGTGGCGCGCATGCTGCTGTTGGTGGTTTGGTGGCCTTGGATAAGGCGCCGGTTGATACGACCAACCAAGCCTCGCTGCAAAATGGTGCCAAGTTGTTTGTGAACTACTGCTTGGGCTGCCATTCGGCTGCTTTCATGCGCTTTAACCGATTGAAAGAAATCGGCTTGAGCGATCAAGAGATCAAGGACAATCTGCTCTTTACCACCGATAAGGTGGGAGAAACCATGGTTTCCGCGATCGATCCCAAGCAAGCCAAGAGCTGGTTTGGTGCCAATCCGCCAGATTTGACCGTGATTGCGCGTTCGCGTGCAGGAGCGGGTGGTTCAGGGCTGATTACCTCTATACCTTCTTGCGTACTTTCTACCGCGATGACACCAAAGCCACAGGTTGGAACAATTTGGTCTTCCCATCGGTGGGTATGCCGCATGCACTGTGGCAATTGCAAGGTGAGCGTCGCGCTATCCTGGAAACTGTAGAAGTGCACGGGCAAAACACCCAAGTGTTCAAGGGCTGGGAAACCATCTCTCAGGGCACAATGAGCGCACAAGAGTACGATCAGGCAGTCGGTGATTTGGTCAACTTCCTGCAATGGATGGGTGAACCGGCCCAAAATACCCGTATTCGCGTCGGTGTGGGCGTGTTGATTTTCTTGGGCATCTTTATCTTGATCGCCTGGAGATTGAACGCCGCATTCTGGAAAGACGTTAAATAAATAGATAGACTGCTGCCGCTTTGCACTTTGGTGTGAACGCTTCGTTCAGCGGGAGGCGCTTTTGAGGCGTCCCACTCTTTTTGATTTTTAGGAGCTTCCGCCATGATGGTGCTTTACTCGGGAACGACTTGCCCATATTCCCACCGCTGCCGCTTTGTGCTGTTTGAAAAGGGAATGGACTTCGAAATCCGCGATGTGGACTTGTACAACAAGCCTGAAGAAATCGCGGCGATGAACCCTTATGGCCAAGTTCCCATCTTGGTCGAACGCGATCTGATTCTGTACGAGTCGAACATCATCAACGAGTACATCGATGAGCGTTTCCCGCACCCTCAGCTGATGCCCGGTGATCCAGTGGATCGCGCGCGCGTGCGTCTGTTCTTGCTGAACTTCGAGAAAGAATTGTTCGTGCACGTGAATACGCTGGAGCAGCGCAACGTCAAGGGCAATGAAAAGGAAGTGGAAAAGGCACGCCAGCACATCCGCGATCGCTTGACGCAACTGGCACCTGTATTCTTGAAGAACAAGTACATGCTGGGCGAAGGCTTCTCCATGTTGGACGTAGCCATCGCTCCCCTGTTGTGGCGCCTGGACTACTACGGCATTGAGCTGAGCAAGAACGCTGCACCTTTGCTCAAGTATGCGGAGCGCATCTTCTCGCGCCCTGCTTACATTGAGGCACTGACACCCTCTGAAAAGGTCATGCGCAAGTAATTTGCGCATTGTGCGATCTTTGAGTTTTTTGCTGTTTGCTGGAATTTGTACATGAACGAGCCCACCACCACATCCACACGGCCGTATTTGATTCGCGCCCTTCATGAGTGGTGTACGGACAATGGGCTGACGCCTTATTTGGCAGTCAAAGTGGATCGTTCTGTACAGGTGCCTCGCGAGTTTGTGCGAGACGGTGAGATCGTGCTGAACGTCAGCTATGACGCGACAGGTAATCTGCAGCTGGGCAATGAATACATTGAATTCAAAGCCCGCTTTGGTGGAAAGTCCCGTGAAATCATGGTGCCTGTGGAGCGTGTGCAAGCGATTTATGCACGTGAATCTGGGCAAGGCATGTCTTTTCCGGTAGTGGATGATTTGCTGGCGGAGCTCCCAGATGATGCTGGTGGATTAGATGTGCGTGGTGCACAAGCTGCCGCGTCCATAGCGTCGAAGGGGCAAGATGAAGATGCCGCTTCTGCTGCGCAATTGATGCAATTGGTAACTTCCACACAAGCCTGTCGAGGATGGCAATGATGAGCCGCGTCCGCCTGCTGGCGGTGCAGGTCGTCCTGCACTAAAACGCGTCAAATAGGTATAAAGCCTTTTTGGGTAGAAAACTTGTATTAGAATCTCGGTCTTCGCCGGTTTAGCTCAGTTGGTAGAGCACCCGCCTTGTAAGCGGTAGGTCGTCAGTTCGAATCCGACAACCGGCACCAAACTTAGGTGCTTTTTGGTGAAGTACCTTGTCCCGGTGGCAAATTGCAAAACTTGTGCCGTGGATAGCCGGTTTAGCTCAGTTGGTAGAGCACCCGCCTTGTAAGCGGTAGGTCGTCAGTTCGAATCCGACAACCGGCACCAAATTTTAAAAAAGACCCTCAAGGGTCTTTTTTTTTGCCTACTGCGGCTGTGGTGCTTTGAGCTGCTTACTGCGGAGTCTGCCAAGGAGAGCTGCTCAAGACTTTGAGCTGAATCTGCGCAACATCCCAGCCTTTGGTGCGCAAGTGTGCCTCCAGGGCGGGTAGCAAGTAGCGCACTTTGCTTGCTGCGGCATTGTTTTTGAGAATCAGGCTCCACGTACTGCCTTGGATAGGGCCGGGTTGGATACTGTTGCGCAAACCGGGTGGCAAGAGGGGCTCAATCGCTTTCATGCGTGCGTTCGCTTCCCGTGCTTGGCGCACCAGTTGGGACAGGGTGGGCGAAGACTGGGCGGCTTGCTCTAAAGAGACGGCGATATGGCGGCGCGAATGCATGGCGTTGGACCTCGGGAGTGCTTGTCCATTATGAGTCGCTCTGTTGCTTGTGCGTTGGCGCAAGGGTGCTCTGGTGGCAAAGCATGAGCGGCAGTTAGAATCAATTTTTGGCTTCCAGCGCAAAGACTCTTGTTTTTACGTTGCGTGAGCCCATCTGCATGGCAACTCTATACTAGGGATTTGGCTGCTGCTGGTGCTTTTTCGGCGCTGGTAAGCGGCTTCCGTTCGCATGGTCAACTTTCTCACCAAACTTTTCGGCAGCCGCAACGACCGGCTTCTCAAACAGTACCGCAAGGCGGTGGCTCGCATCAATGCGATGGAGTCGGAGCTCGAAAAGCTCGATGACCAAACCTTAAAAGCGAAAACCCAAGAATTCAAAGACCGCTTGGCACAGGGTGCTTCGCTGGATGAGTTGCTGGAAGAAGCATTTGCCGTGGTGCGTGAAGCGTCTAAACGCGTCATGAAGATGCGCCACTTTGACGTGCAGTTGATGGGCGGCATGGCCTTGCATCAAGGCAAAATTGCTGAAATGCGCACCGGTGAAGGCAAGACGCTCACGTCAACGCTGCCTGTGTACTTGAATGCACTGTCCGGTGATGGTGTGCACGTGGTGACGGTGAACGACTATCTGGCCAGTCGCGATGCCGAAACCATGCGTCCGCTCTACCACTTCCTGGGGCTGTCGGTCGGTGTGAATCTGCCCAATGCGCCGCGTGAAGACAAGCAATTGGCCTATTTGGCGGACATCACCTACGGCACCAACAACGAATACGGCTTCGACTATCTGCGCGACAACATGGTCTACGACAAGGCCGACCGCGTGCAGCGCGCGTTGAACTACGCGATTGTCGACGAGGTGGACTCGATCTTGATTGACGAGGCACGCACGCCTTTGATCATCTCGGGTCAGGCGGATGACAACACGACCATGTACCAAGCCATCAACCAGCTGGCGCCCCAGCTGGTGCGCCAAGAAGGCGAGGCAGACCCGCGTACCGGTGAAGGCGTTACCAAGCCCGGTGATTTCACTGTGGATGAAAAGAGTCACCAAGTCTTCTTGACCGAAGAGGGGCATGAAAAGGCCGAAAGCATTTTGGCAGCCGCAGGCTTGCTGCCTGAAGGTGCGTCGCTGTACGACCCATCCAACATCGCTCTGGTGCACCATTTGTACGCTGCTCTGCGTGCCCACCATATCTACCACCGTGATCAGCACTACGTGGTGCAAAACGGCGAAGTGGTGATCGTGGATGAGTTCACGGGCCGCTTGATGTCGGGCCGCCGCTGGAGTGATGGCCTGCACCAGGCCGTAGAAGCCAAGGAAGGGGTGGCCATTCAGGCTGAGAACCAGACCATGGCCTCCATCACCTTCCAGAATTACTTCCGCCTGTACCACAAGCTGTCGGGCATGACTGGTACTGCGGATACGGAAGCCTACGAGTTCCAGAGCATCTATGGTTTGGAAACGGTGGTGATTCCGCCCAACAAGCCCAGCAAGCGCGAAGACCAGCTCGATCGCGTCTACAAGACCACTCCCGAGAAGTACAACGCAGCGATTGAAGACATTCGCGAATGCCACGAGCGCGGCCAGCCCGTGCTGGTGGGTACGACTTCGATTGAAAACTCGGAGATCATTGACCAGTTGCTGACCAAGGCTGGTTTGCCCCACCAAGTGCTCAATGCCAAGCAGCACGCCAAGGAGGCGGACATCATCGCCCAAGCCGGCCGCAAGGGCATGATCACCATCGCCACCAACATGGCGGGCCGTGGTACCGACATTGTGCTGGGCGGCAACATCAGCAAGCAGGAAGCGGCCATTTATGCCAATCCGGAGCTGGATGATGCCACCAAGGCCGAGCAGATCGCTGCGCTGCGTGCGCAGTGGCAAAAAGACCATGAAGAGGTCAAGGCGCTGGGTGGTCTGCGCATCATCGCCACCGAGCGCCATGAGTCGCGCCGTATTGATAACCAGCTGCGTGGCCGTTCGGGCCGCCAGGGCGACCCCGGTCTTCACGCTTTATTTGAGCTTGGATGACCAGCTGATGCGTATCTTTGCGGGTGACCGCGTGCGCGCCATCATGGATCGCCTGAAAATGCCTGAAGGCGAAGCGATTGAAGCGGGCATTGTGACCCGCTCTATCGAGTCGGCCCAGCGCAAGGTGGAGGCGCGCAACTTTGACATGCGCAAACAGCTGCTGGAGTACGACGACGTCTCCAACGACCAGCGCAAGGTGATCTACCAGCAGCGCAATGACATTTTGGATACCTCTGATCTGAGCGAAATGATCACGGTCATGCGCGAAGACTGTATCTCTGACATGGTGCGCCAGTACGTGCCTGCCGAGTCGATGGAAGAGCAGTGGGACTTGCCTGCGCTTGAAAAAGCACTGGCCGACTGGCAGGTGCATGTGGACTTGCAAGGCATGGTCAAGGCCTCTGACAGCATCACCGATGAAGACATCTTGGAAGCCTGTGTGAAGGCCGCCAACGACGTGTATCAAGGCAAGCTGGATTTGGTGGGCTCCGTGCAGTTTATGAACTTCCAACGCGCGGTGCTGCTGCAAAGCTTTGACACCAACTGGCGTGACCATTTGGCCGCGCTGGACTATCTGCGCCAAGGTATTCACCTGCGTGGCTTTGCCCAAAAGCAGCCCAAGCAGGAATACAAGCGCGAAGCGTTTGAGCTGTTCCGCCAGTTGATTGACCAAGTCAAGAACGAAGTGACGCGTGTGCTGCTCACGGTGCGTATCCAGCAGCCTGAGCAACTGGAGCAGGCCGCACAAAGCATTGAAGAGCATGCCGAAAGCGTGCAAGGCGGTATGCATTACGCCAGTGCGGACAGTGACAAGAGCGACAGCTTTGAGCTGCCGCCCGGTGTGCGCGTGGGCCGCAACGACCCCTGCCCTTGCGGCAGCGGTGAAAAGTTCAAAAACTGCCACGGCAAGTTGAACTAAGCGGCTGAGCGGGTAACACCGTCATCCCCAAAGAACACGGGCGCAGGCCCGTGTTTTGCGTTGTGTGGCATGGTTTTTTACCCATAATGGCCGTCTAACTGTTTCTCTGTAGGAAGCCCTGCAATGCCTGTGAATTTGCCTGTTCCCGTCGCCGCTGACCTGTTTGCCGTCGCTGGTGTGCGTATTGGTGTGACCGAAGCCGGTGTGCGCAAAGCCAACCGCAAAGACCTGACCGTGTTTTTGCTGGATGAAGGCGCCAGCGTGGCAGGCGTGTTCACGCAAAATCGTTACTGCGCAGCCCCTGTGCAGGTGTGCCGTGAGCACCTGGCGGCAGGCCAAAGCATTCGTGCCATGGTGATCAATACGGGCAATGCCAACGCGGGCACGGGCGCAGCCGGCCTGGCCAATGCGCGCAAGACCTGTGAGGCACTGGCCCAAGCGCTGGGCGTGAGCGCGCAGCAAGTGCTGCCGTTTTCGACCGGCGTGATCATGGAAGAGCTGCCGGTGGGCCGCATCGTGGCTGGTCTGCCTGCGGCGATTGCCGCGGCCAAGGCCGATAACTGGGCGTTGGCCGCCGAAGGCATCATGACCACCGACACGCAGCCCAAGGCCTATAGCCGCCAGCTGCAAGTGGGTGGCAAGACCGTGCACATCACCGGCATCAGCAAGGGCGCCGGCATGATTCGCCCCAATATGGCCACCATGCTGGGCTATCTGGCCACCGACGCAGCCATTGCACCGGAGTTGCTGCAGGATTTGGTCAAGGAGCTGGCCGACGGCTCTTTCAACCGCGTCACGATCGATGGCGACACCTCCACCAACGATTCGTTCGTGCTGGTAGCCACCCACCAGGCGGGCAACGCTGCAATCACCAACTGGGACAGCGCCGATGCCCAGGCTTTGAAAGCGGCGCTGCAGGACGTGGCGCGTTTGCTGGCCCAAGCGATTGTGCGTGACGGCGAAGGTGCCACCAAGTTCATCACCGTGCAGATTGACGGCGGCAAGACCGAAGCAGAATGCCGTTTGGCGGCCTATGCGATTGCTCATTCGCCCTTGGTGAAGACCGCGTTCTTTGCTTCAGACCCGAACTTGGGGCGCATTCTGGTTGCTGTGGGCTACGCCGGCATTGCCGATCTGGACCAGACCAAGATTGACCTGTACCTGGACGATGTGCACGTGGTGGTCGATGGCGGGCGCAATCCTCTTACCAGGAAGAAGACGGCCAGCGTGTGATGAAGCAGCAGGAAATCACCGTGCGCGTGAACCTGGGGCGCGGCCAGGCCAGCCAGACGGTGTGGACGTGCGACTTCAGCCATGACTACGTGACCATCAACGCCGACTACCGCTCTTGATGAGCGGTGGCGTTGCCAAGCGCAATGCCCTGCAGGCTTGGTGGCAATCGTTTGCCGTGGCGCTGCCACTGTCTGGACGATTGCGCCGCGCCTGCACAGCACAGGCGGGCTGAGCGTTGTGCAACGCTGCAAACGCAATGAGGAGCCTGGTGGCTCCTTTGTGTTTTAGGAGCTATTGGCGCTGGTGAATCAATGATTTCAAGGTGTTTTCTATTTGAAATGCTTTGAAATCAGGCGCAAACAGCTATCAAAAAAATGAATGGAGGCAGACTGTGCAAGATGTGATGAACCCGTTGGAGCGCTTGGTAGAGCGCGCCGAGCAGTTGATGCAGCGCATTGAGTCGGTGCTGCCCCAGCCCCTGCAAGCGCCCGCCGACTGGAGTGCCGCGATTGCCTGGCGCTACCGCAAGCGTGCCAATGGCTGCGGCGTGCTGGAGCCGGTGCGCCACGTGGGGGCGATGCAGCTGTCGGACCTGCAGAACATCGACGGCCAAAAGGACAAGATTGCGCGCAACACCGAGCAGTTTGTGCAGGGGCGCACGGCCAACAACGTGCTGCTGACGGGCGCGCGCGGCACGGGCAAGTCGTCGCTGATTCGGGCCTGCTTGCACGCCTATGCGCCGCAGGGGCTGCGCCTGATTGAGGTGGACAAGGCGGATTTGACCGACTTGCCCGACATCGTCGACGTGGTCGCCGGTCGCCCCGAAAAATTCATCATCTACTGCGACGACCTGAGCTTTGAAGAGGGCGAGCCCGGCTACAAGGCCATGAAGTCGATCCTGGATGGCTCGGTCAGCGCCGCCACGCCCAATGTGCTGGTCTACGCCACCAGCAACCGCCGCCATTTGCTGCCCGAGTACATGAGCGACAACCTGCAAACCTCCAAGGGCAAGGACGGTGAGATCCACCCCGGTGAGGTGGTGGAGGAGAAAATCTCGCTGTCCGAACGCTTTGGCCTGTGGGTGAGCTTCTACCCCTTCAGCCAGGACGAATACCTGCGCGTGGTGGCGCAGTGGCTGCGTTCCATGGGGTTGCCTGACGACGCCATCCAAGCCGCAGAACCTGAAGCCCTGGTCTGGGCGCTGGAGCGTGGTCGCGCAGCGGCCGTGTGCCCAGCAGTTTGCGCGCGACTACGCGGGCCGCAACCAGGTGTGGCGGCCCGCACCAACGCATTGCCGACGTCGACGGCTTGACTGACGGCGCGGAAATTTAAGAAAGCAGATTTTTGACAGTGACTACTCCTGCAGAACGTAAACATACCGAAGTTGCCGTAGGCGTGCTGATCCGCGACAGCGACGGGGCCTTGCTCATCACCAGCCGCCCGGAGGGCAAGCCGCGTGCGGGCTGGTGGGAGTTTCCCGGCGGCAAGCTCGAAGCGGGTGAGACCGTGGAGCAGGCCTTGCGCCGCGAGTTGCAGGAGGAGCTGGGTATCACCATCACGAACTGCATGGCCTGGAAGGTGACCGAGCACGCCTACAGCCACGCGCTGGTGCGCCTGCACTGGTGCAAGATCACGCAGTGGCAGGGTGATTTTGAAATGCGCGAAGGCCAGCAAATGGCCTGGCAGCAGCTGCCGCTGCACGTGCGCCCGGTGCTGGAGGGGTCGCTGCCCGTGCTGCAGTGGCTGAGCGAAGAGCGCGGCCTGCCTTTTGACGCCAGCGTGTACGCAGTGCCAGAGCTGCAAAAATAAGAGCTGCTAGCGCTAAAAATAAAGGGATTGCAATACAAATGTGTTGCAATCCCTTTTTCTATCAGCGCAAGCAGCTATGGTTTTTAGTCGCTCTCCGTGCGTGGATCACCGAAGGGGTTGTCTTGCGGCGGCGGTGCGGGCACGCGAAACGCTTCGGCCGCCCAGGCACCCAGATCAATGTCTTTGCAACGCACGCTGCAAAACGGGCGTGAGGGGTTGCTGGGTGCAAACAAGCTGGGGCCGCCACAGGTGGGGCACGAAACCGTAGGCGGAGTGTTGGGTGCGGTGTTCTCACTCATACCGTGCAGTCTGACACAAGGCTGCAGTTATGCGCACAAGGTCAACTCGAAAGCCGCGTTTTCCGTGGTCGATTGCAGGCTGCCACTTTCGTTGGGGCGCACCAGGCGCACCGACACCATCAAACGGTTGGCGCTGATCTCCGGAATCAGGCCGGAGTCTGCATGGATGCGCAGGCGCAGCAGCTGGTAGGCCTTGCCTGCAGGCAGTGCTTGTTGAAACTGTCCGTTGCTGGCCGCGACCTTTTGGGGAGAGCCGGTTTGGCGTAGCAAGCCCAGCAGCAGTCCGAGTGCATCGGACAACGGCTTGAGGCACTGGGTCCACTGCTGCAAGTCGGCTTGGCGCTCATGCGCGGGTTTGTTTTGCCAGCGGTGGTAGGCAGGCAGGTCAAAGCTGCTGGTGCCACCGGGAATGCTGATGCGGCTGCGAATAGCCATCAGCCAATCAATTTCTGTCAGTGGCTGGCCGGTTTTGCCGTTTTGCGCGTGCAGCGCGCTGTAGCACTGATCGAGCTGGGCAATGATGTTGTCCAGCATGTCTTGGGCAATCGCGGGGTTGTCCCGCAGGCCTTCGAACATGTTTTTGTGGCGATCCAGGTCGCGCAGCAGATCCGATTTGAGGTCGGCACGCGCCGCAACTTCCATCGTCTCAAAGATGGTGGCCAGCGCAAAGTGGTGATCTACGGGAGATTCGCGCGTGACGAGTTCGGACAAACGCCGGAACAATTGTTCCAGTCGCAAATAAGTGCGTAAGCGTTCGTTGAAAGGGTACTCGTAAAGAATCACGCTGACAGTATCCCAGTAGGCTCAGGCGAAAAAATGGGTGTTGGCAGCGTCTGTGCACGAAGCATGCCAAGTGTTACAGGCGCATTGGCTGCCATCATAGCTGTAACTGTGCCGAAATTGATAGCACTTCTTGACGTAATGCAGCGAAATCGAGCCCATCGTTGTAGATGACCCAGTCTGCAGCGGCTCTGCGCTGTGTGCGCGTGGCCTGTGCTGCCATGATTTTTTCTATCGCCGCACGCTCTAGGCCATTGCGCGCTATGACGCGCTGGATTTGGGTCTCTTCCTCGCAGTCCACCACCACCACGGCGTGGAGTTGCTGGCGCCAGCGCCCAGACTCCACCAGCAGTGGCACATCAAAGACCAGTAGCCGGGTGCCGCACGCTTCGGCTTGCAAAGCTTGGCGGTCGGTCAGGGTGCCAATCAGGGGGTGAACAATGGCTTCCAAGCGCTGCTTGGCGCAAGGGTCTTGAAAAATCAGGTCGCGCATGAAGGCGCGGTTGAGCGCTCCCTGCGCATCGATTGCTTGCGAGCAAAACGCTGCTTCGATGGGGGAAATCGCCAGCCCGCGGGGGGAGGTCAGGCTGCGGGAGATGGCGTCTGCGTCGATGATGGCGGCACCCGCCTGCGCCAAAATTTGGGCGACTGTGCTTTTGCCACTGCCGATGCCGCCGGTCAGGCCTATACGTCGAGCACGCTGCATCTTTACAAACCCAAGGAGCGCAATACGGTGGCCAGAATACGCTCATGGCCAAAGAACATGGCGGTAAAACCTGCGCCAGCCAAAAAGGGCCAAAGGGATGTAACCGCCTTCGCGCAGTTTGCTGTTCAGCTTCATGGTAATGCCGACGATGGCGCCAATCACTGATGCCATCAAAATAATCGGGACCAGCGCTTGCCAGCCAAACCATGCGCCCAGCGCCGCAAAGAGTTTGAAGTCGCCGTAGCCCATGCCCTCTTTGCCAGTGACCAGCTTGAAGAGCCAGTAAATGCTCCACAAAGAACCATAGCCTGCAACCGCACCCCATAGCGCGCTGGGCAGATTAATTCCTGTCCACCCCAAAGCCGTGCTCAGCAGGCCTGCCCAAAGCAAGGGAAGGGTGATGTCGTCCGGCAGCAGGGTGGTGTCCCAGTCGATCAACGCCAGGGTCAGCAGCGCAGCACTAAAGCCGCACCACGCCCAGGCTTCATAGGTGAAGCCCCAGCGGTGAATGCACCATGCAAACACTGCTGCGGTAGTGATCTCGACCAGAGGGTAGCGCGCACTGATGCCTTGTTTGCATGCACGGCATTTGCCGCGTAAACCAATCCAACTCAGCACGGGAATGTTTTCGTACCAACAGATGACATGGCCGCAGTGGGGGCAGCGCGAGCGTGGCTGGCACAGGGTGAGTGCAGGTGCCGTAGCGCTGTATGTTTTGCCCGCTTTGCGGCTTGGTGCTCTGCGCACTCGGCATCCCACTGTGCCTCCATGATGAGCGGAAGGCGATGGATCACCACATTCAAAAAACTACCAATCAGCAGGCCCAGCAGCGCTGCCAGAGCAACGTCGCCTTGCATAAGGAAATCCATCAAACCACTTGCCCCAATTTGAAGATAGGCAGATACATGGCCACCACGATGCCGCCAATAATGCCGCCCAAAAACACGATGATGATGGGCTCCATCAAGCTGGAAAGCCCAGCCACCATTTCATCCACTTCTTGCTCATAAAAGTCTGCAGCCTTGGACAGCATGTGATCGATTGAGCCAGATTCTTCGCCAATCGCGCACATTTGCAGCACCATCGACGGAAATACATTGGCGTTGCTCATAGCAATATTCAAGCTGGTGCCGGTAGAGACTTCATTTTGAATGCGATCGGTGGCTTCTTTGAACACGCTGTTGCCCGATGCGCCGCCCACGGAGTCCAGGGCTTCCACCAAAGGTATGCCTGCGGCGAACATGGTGGAGAGGGTACGTGTCCAGCGTGCCACGCAGGACTTGTCGATAAGCGTGCCAAAAATGGGCATTTTGAGCAGCATGCGATCCATGGCCCGCTGCATTTTTGGACTGCGCCTCCATGCCTGCATAAAAAGTACCCTCCGCGCCCAGTACTCCAAATATCAGCCACCAATATTCCACAAAGAATTCACTGATGGCCATAACCAGCAACGTAGGCGCTGGTAAGTCGGCGCCAAAAGAAGTGAAAACCTCCTTGAACGCTGGAATCACAAAATCATGATGACCGTGACCACGATGAAAGCCACGATGACCACAGAGGTCGGATACATCAAAGCGGACTTGATCTTGCTTTTGATGGCCTCGGTTTTTTCCATGTAGGTCGCCAAGCGATCCATCAGCGTTTCCAAAATACCTGCGGCTTCACCGGCTTCAATCAAGTTGCAGTACAAGGCATCGAAGTACATGGGGTGTCTGCGAAATGCCACGCTCAGCGATGTGCCGGTTTCCACATCCTGGCGGATGTCGTTGAGCAACTTGGTGACGCTGGCATTGGGGTTGCCTCGTCCCACAATGTCAAAAGACTGCAGCAATGGCACCCCGGCTTTCATCATGGTGGCCATCTGGCGGGTAAACAAAGCGATGTCTTTGGGCTTAATTCTTTTACCCGTGCGCATGTTGCGCTTTTTCAGCTTGGTGATGAAAACACCTTGTCTACGCAAAGAAGCTTGCACCTGTGCTTCTCCAGCTGCCCGCATTTCTCCGCGTAACTCTTTGCCTTGACGGTCTTTACCCGCCCATTCAAAGACGAACTCTTTGGCAGTGGCTTTGCCTCTTGCTGCGTGTGCCATACCGCTGCTCCCTCTGCTGTCAGTGTTGTTGTTAAATGTTTTGCAGGCAGCTTGTTTTCGCGGCCTGGCTTCAAATCAAAACTTGGGTGTCAGAGATTGGTGACGGCCAAGACCTCTTCTAAAGAGGTGACGCCCAGCTTCACCTTGTCCAGACCAGATTCACGCAAAGACTTCACCCCTTCAAGCTTGGCTTGCGCTGCGATATCCAGCGCACTGCCATCGCGCAAAATAATTTGTTGCAGTGCTTCGCTGATCGGCATTACTTGGTAGATACCGACACGACCTTTATAGCCGTTGTTGCAAGCACTGCAGCCGACCGCTTTGTAAGGCACCCATGTGCCATCTAGCTGATTGCTTGCATAGCCTGCTTCGAGCAGCGTTTCGTGGGGCACCTCGTGTGGTTGCTTGCATTGCGGGCACAAACGACGGGCCAAGCGCTGCGCAGTAATCAAAATGACGCTGGATGCGATATTGAAGGGGGCAATGCCCATGTTGCGCATCCGCGTGAGGGTGGTCGGCGCATCGTTGGTATGCAGCGTGGATAGCACCAAGTGTCCGGTTTGCGCGGCTTTGATGGAGATGTCGGCAGTCTCCAGGTCGCGAATTTCGCCGACCATGATGACGTCAGGATCTTGGCGCAAGAAGGACTTCAATGCCGTCGCAAAAGTGAGACCGGCCTTTTCATTGACGTTGACTTGATTGACCCCCGGCATATTGATTTCAGACGGATCTTCTGCTGTTGAGATATTGACGCCGGGCTTGTTCAGCAGGTTCAAACAACTGTAGAGGGACACGGTTTTGCCGGAGCCTGTGGGCCCAGTCACCAAAATCATGCCGTAGGGGCGTTGAATGGCGTCGAGCAGGCGTTTTTTTTCATCGGCTTCATAGCCTAGGGCATCAATCCCCATCTTGGCAGTGTTCGGATCCAAAATACGGATCACGATTTTTTCGCCAAACAGGGTTGGAAGTGTGGAGACACGAAAATCAATCACACGGTCGGCACCCACCTTGAGCTTCATGCGGCCATCTTGTGGAACGCGTTTTTCAGAAATGTCCAGGCGAGAGATGACCTTGATGCGTGATGCCAGCTTTTCCTTGATAGCAATGGGGGGCGAGGCAATTTCGCGCAACTCTCCATCAATGCGAAAGCGTACGCGGTAAGTGTGCTCGTAAGGCTCAAAGTGCAAATCGGATGCGCGCATATTGAACGCATCAATCAGCATTTTGTGCAAAAACTTGACGACCGGAGCATCTTCAACTTCGGAGGCGCCTACGTCTTTTTCTTCATTCTCAGGGATGTCTTTGATGTCATCGAACTGAAAATCACCATCGGCGTTGAAGGTGTCTAGTGCCTCCGTCACGCTCTTGGTGCTGGATTCGACGAGACGAAGCAGCTTGTCGTGTTCGACGATGACCCAGTCCACACCCATTTGGGCGGTGAATTTGATTTTTTCCGCAGCCTCCTTGTCGGAGGGGTCTGCGGTTGCGACGACTAAGCGGTTACCCCGTTTGAGCAGTGGCAGCACTTTGTGCGTAGCACACAACTTGGTATCAAGCAGATCCTTTGGTAGCCGCGCAGGGTCTACCGCATCCAAGTCCAGCAAAGGTGTGCTGAAAATATGTGCAATGCAATGGGCCAAATCGATGGCAGGCAGGCGTCCACTGGCAACCAGCTGTGCCACAAAGCTATTTTTGCTGGCACTGGCTTTGTGGGAAATTTCCTGCGCAGCAGCCTCGGAAAGGTGCCCTGCGCTGACCAAAGCGCGGGCCAAGCCCGCAAGTGGAGTGGTCATAGTGGACGTGAGGGTGTGAGCAGTTGTAGCAGCAGTCATTGCCCAAGCATGGGAGTTTCGTTTATGTGATGCGAGCATCATCCCCGATAGCGAAGACACTGTATAGATGTAAAAAGCCTGCAGGAGCAGGCTTTTTCACTAGGTTTGACGTGCTAGGCATAAAACGCACGTACCTTTGCTTACATGGTCATGTGCGCCGCAGCAACAGATGTGCGGCCAACTGCTCCATGGCTTGCGTGAAAGGGTTGGTGGGCAGCATCTCCAGTGCGGCGATGGCGCGCATGGCTTCGTCGTGCGCGGCTTGGCGGGTTGCGTCAAGTGCTCCGGTCGTTTTCACAATTTGCAAAATACTCTGCAACTGATCTGTGGAGCCTTGCTCAATTGCTTGACGCACGATCTGCGCATCGGTGACATTGGCCCGTTGCATGGCAATGATGAGAGGGAGTGTGCACTTGCCTTCGCGCAAGTCATCGCCTAGGTTTTTGCCCATTTCATGGGCGTCGCCGTCATAGTCTAAAACGTCGTCGATGATCTGGAAGGCTGTGCCCAATGCTTGGCCAAAAGTGGCGCAAGCCGCTTCTACTGCGGGCGAAGTATTGGCCAAGATGGCTGCAATTTGGGTACTGGCCTCAAACAACTTGGCAGTTTTAGAGCGAATGACGTGCAAATACCCGTTTTCATCCAGGGATGCGTCGTGGGTGTTGATGAGTTGCTGCACTTCACCTTCGGCAATGATGTTGGTGGCATCTGACAGCACTTGCAATATGCGCATATTGCCTGCTTCCACCATCATCTGAAAGGAGCGGGTGTGCAGAGTCGCCCACCAGCACGCTGGCGGGGTTGCCAAACGACTCGTTGGCGGTTGGGCGGCCACGGCGCATGGTGGACTCATCCACCACATCGTCATGCAGCAAGGTGGCGGTGTGGATCAATTCCACCACGGCTGCCAGCAAGTGCTTGTGAGGATGGCTGTTGCCCAGCGCGTTGCTCACCATCAACAGCAGCGCAGGCCGCAAACGCTTGCCGCCCGCCGCAATGATGTAGTGGGAAATCTGACCGATGAGGGGGACACTGGTTGTCAGGCGCTGTGCGATGACACGGTCCATCGCCTGCATGTCTTCGGCGATCAGAGCGAGGGGGTTGGAAGTAAGAGTTGCTGTATTCAAGGTAATGCCACCAAGAGAGTGGCCAATTATAGGAAGAGCCACTCGATATCCTAGTCGGAATAAGGTTGGGGGCTTGGGCGGCAATAGATGTTTGTGCGTACAATAGTCGGCTTCCGTAGAAAATCGTCTGCGGAGACTCAAGAATCGAAAGAGGTTTACATGTACGCGGTCATAAAAACCGGCGGCAAACAGTATCGTGTTGCTGCTGGCGAAAAAATCAAGGTAGAACAGATTGCTGCGGACGTAGGCCAGGAAATCGTGATCGACCAAGTTTTGGCAGTCGGCAACGGCGCAGAACTGAAGGTTGGCACTCCCCTGGTGTCCGGCGCAACTGTGAAGGCAACGATTGTTGCTCACGGCAAGCACGACAAAGTACGCATCTTCAAGCTGCGTCGTCGTAAGCACTACGCTAAATCCCAAGGCCATCGCCAGCAGTTCACAGAGCTGCAAATCGTGGCGATTGCTGCTTAATTCTGAAGGAGCTAAGTCATGGCACAGAAAAAAGGCGGCGGCTCTACGCGCAACGGACGTGACTCCAAGCCAAAAATGCTGGGTGTGAAGGCCTTCGGTGGCGAGTTGATCAGCGCAGGCTCGATCATCGTGCGCCAGCGTGGTACCAAGTTCCACCCCGGCACCAACGTCGGTATCGGCAAGGATCACACTTTGTTTGCTTTGGTGGACGGTCACGTGTCTTTTGACACCAAGGGCGCTCTGTCCAAGCACACTGTCAGCATCACGCCTGCTGCTTAATCAGCGCAAGCGTCAGCTGACTCACACAAAGCCCCGATGCGTCGGGGCTTTGTTGTTTTTTGAAGCAGAGCGGTTAATGCCCCTTTGCAGCAGGCCAAGCCAATGCTTGGCTTATGCTTTCAGACCGGCACCGTGGGTGCTCGTCTCTCTAATGAATCACGGAAAAGCCTCATGAAGTTCGTCGATGAAGCCTATATTGAAATTGCCGCCGGCGATGGTGGTAATGGCGCAGCCACGTTCCGCCACGAAAAATACAAGGAATTCGGCGGACCCGACGGTGGTGACGGCGGCCGTGGTGGTCACGTCTATGCCGTGGCTGATGTGAATTTGAATACGCTGATTGACTACCGTTACTCCCGGCGCCACGAAGCGCAGCGCGGTGAAAACGGTATGGGCAATGACATGTTTGGTGCAGCCGGTAAAGACATTACGCTGCGCCTGCCTGTGGGCACGATCATTTCGGATGAAGAAACCGGTGAAGTGCTACATGAGTTGCTGACACCTGGCGAAAAGATCATTTTGGCCAAGGGCGGTGACGGTGGCTTTGGTAACTTGCGTTTCAAGAGCGCGATCAACCGCGCACCGCGTCAGAAAACGCCCGGTCGCCCCGGTGAGCGTTTCGCGCTGAAGCTGGAGTTGAAGGTGCTGGCGGATGTCGGTCTGCTGGGGATGCCCAATGCCGGCAAGTCCACGTTTATCTCGTCGGTGTCCAATGCACGCCCCAAGATTGCGGACTATCCCTTCACGACCTTGCACCCCAATCTGGGCGTGGTGCGTGTGGGCCCAGAGCAAAGCTTTGTGATTGCCGACATTCCAGGGCTGATCGAGGGCGCATCCGACGGTGCGGGCCTGGGTCACCAGTTCCTGCGCCACTTGCAGCGCACACGCTTGCTGCTGCACATTGT
>NZ_CADEPJ010000095.1 GCF_902829245.1 Comamonas jiangduensis
CACGGCGCTGGTGCTGTCTGCGCAAGCGGGTGGTGTGCTGGGGCGTGAGCTGGTGTACACCGGCATCACACGCGCACGCCAGCACTTCACGCTGATGGCAGAGCGCCCCGGCCTGCTGGCGGCGGCCATTGCCAGCCCCACCCGCCGCTCCAGCGGATTGTTGCGCTTTCTGGAAGGGGAATTCAATTCCTGAAATGAGAGCTTGTAGCGCTTGCTGCATAAGCGTTAGAGGCCTAAAAAGCTTTAAATCATGTCTTCCCATGTTTTGCAAGATGCACGCCGCATCGTGGTCAAGGTCGGCTCCAGTTTGGTGACCAATGAGGGGCGTGGCCTCGATGAAGCTGCGATTGAAGAGTGGTCGCGCCAGTTGGCAGCCCTCGTGCATGGTGATGACGGTGTTCGCCGCGAGGTGATCATGGTCTCCAGCGGCGCCGTGGCAGAAGGCATGAAGCGTTTGGGTTGGGCCACCCGCCCCAAAGAAATTCATGAGCTGCAAGCAGCCGCTGCCGTAGGGCAGATGGGCTTGGTGCAGATGTATGAAACCAAGCTGCGCAACCACCACGTGGGCAGTGCGCAGGTGCTGCTCACCCACGCGGACTTGGCCGATCGCGAGCGCTATCTGAATGCGCGCTCTACCTTGCTGACGCTGCTCAAGCTGGGCGTAGTGCCGGTGATCAACGAGAACGACACCGTGGTCAACGACGAAATCAAGTTCGGCGACAACGATACCTTGGGCGCGCTGGTTGCTAACTTGGTGGACGCAGATGCCTATGTGATCTTGACCGACCAAAAAGGCCTGTACACCGCAGACCCGCGGCGCAACCCTGATGCGCAATTTGTGCACGAAGCGCAGGCGGGCGATCCGCAGCTGGAAGCGATGGCCGGCGGTGCAGGCTCCAGCGTGGGCACGGGTGGCATGCTGACCAAGATTTTGGCGGCCAAGCGTGCGGCAGGCTCGGGCACCTCCACCGTGATTGCCTGGGGACGTGAGCCCGATGTACTGCTGCGCCTGACCCAGGGCGAATCGATTGGTACTTTGCTGGTGGCGCCCACGCACAAAACCAGCGCGTAAACAATGGATTCGCGATCACCTGCAAATGCGTGGTTCGGTCACCATCGATGCCGGTGCGGTGCTCAAACTGCGCGAGGAAGGTAAGAGCTTGCTGCCCGTGGGCATGGTGGCGGTGGACGGTGACTTTTCGCGCGGCGATGTGATTGCTGTGCGCGACGCGGAGGGCAAGGAGATTGCGCGCGGTTTGGCCAACTATTCCAGCGCCGAAGCCCGTTTGCTATGCAAGCATGCATCTTCTGAAGTGGAGCAGTTGCTGGGCTACTGTGGCGAGCCTGAGATGGTGCACCGTGACAATATGGTGGTGCAGCACTGAAGGTGCTGCGCGTGCGCCAATCCGTTTGGCAGCCATAAAAAATCCCGCTGTGCAGCAAGGCAAGCGGGATTTTTTGATTTACCGGTTATTAGCTTCGTTTTGCGGGTCTGGGTCAAAACTGGCACCGGGCGGAAGTTCCATCCCAGGGTTTTGAAGCAGACCATGACTGCGCAGGGGCTGTGCCGTGCGTGGCGCAGGTTGTGAGGGATCTTGCCCATCGCGTGGCCGCATGCCACTGCGCAGATAGCGGTTGCGCTGTTGCTCGGAGCGGGGTATGTAGCGAGCCAACTCAGTGAGTGCCATTTCATAGACACCCCGTTTGAACTCTACCACCACATCCAGTGGCACCCAGTAATCGTTCCAGCGCCAAGCGTCGAACTCTGGGTGGTCGGTGGCGCGCAGGTTCAAGTCCCAGTCTTGGCCGAGCAGCTGGAGTAAAAACCAGATCTGCTTTTGCCCCTTGTAATGACCACGCGCATCACGGCGTATGTAACGATCTGGCACCTCGTAGCGCAACCAGTCCCTTGTTCTTGCGACCACGCGAACGTGGTTGGGCATGAGACCCACTTCTTCATGCAATTCCCGGAACATGGCTTGCTCGGGGGTTTCACCCCGATCAATACCGCCTTGCGGAAACTGCCAGCTGTGGGTGCGAATGCGTTTGCCCCAGAACACCTGGTTCTTCTGGTTGAGCAGGATGATGCCGACGTTCGGGCGAAATCCGTCCCGGTCAAGCATAATCGAACCCCAATTTATATATTGCGTTCATTATGCATGGCCCCTTGTGATCGACAAGCGGGCCATGCCTATTTCCACCGTGGTGGCCGACTTGCGCAATGTGGTGGCGGGTGACAAGTCCCCCGACGGCGCGGGCGAGCTGGCCATTGAGCGCGGCATTGAAATTGGCCACGTCTTCTATCTGGGCACCAAGTACTCCCAGGCCATGAATGCCACCTTCTTGGGCGACAACGGCAAGCCGCAGCACTTTGAAATGGGATGCTACGGCATTGGCGTGACCCGCCTGCCTGCAGCGGCCGTCGAGCAAAACCACGACGAGCGCGGCATGATCTGGCCCGATGCCATTGCGCCGTTCACTGTGGTGATTTGCCCCATCGGCATGGGCCGCAGCGAAGCCGTGAAGGCCGAAGCGGAAAAGCTGTACGCCGAACTGCTGGCACTGGGCGTGGACGTGATTCTGGACGACCGCGATGAGCGCCCTGGTGCCATGCTGGCCGATTGGGAACTGATTGGCGTGCCCCACCGCGTGGTGCTGGGTGACCGCGGCTTGAAGGAAGGCGTGGTGGAGTACCAAGCCCGCCGGGATACCGAGGCCACCAAGATTGCGCCTAGCGATGTGCTGGCCCACCTCAAGGCCAAGCTGGGCTTGTAATTAGCCGCAGCGCCACACAAAAGCAGCCTTGGCTGCCTTTTTGCATTGATGGCAGCCAAGAACTGCGCCACACTGCGTGCTGCCAAGCCCATAACAACGACCGCATCACACGCCATGAGGGAAGTCCCACACCGAATCTGTACGCGCCGCCAGTGGCTGGGGCGCTGTCTGCCTGCGCGGCCAGCGTGGCTGCGCCTGCATGGGCGGGGGCGCAGCTGGAAGAGCCGCTGGCCGATTCCGTGCGCAGTGCCTTGAGTGCGGCCGTGGGGGATTTGGCGCCGCCTGAGCCGGTGTTCGTCTCTACGGACGCACGCATCGCGTATCTGCGCTGGCTCACCACCATGAGCGACAGGCTGTATCGCCGCATTCCCGATTGGGAGGTGCGCCGTGATTTTCTGCAGACCGTGTGGTACGAAGCCAAGCGTGCGGGGCTGGAGGTATCGCTGGTGCTGGGGCTGATTCAGGTGGAAAGCGGTTTTCGCAAGTTTGCGGTGTCGGTGGCGGGGGCGCGTGGCTATATGCAAATCATGCCGTTTTGGACGCGCGTGATTGGCGATGGTGATGCGGGCAAGTTGTTTCACATGCAGACCAATCTGCGCTTTGGCTGCGTGATCTTGCGCCACTATCTGGAGCGTGAGCGGGGGGATCTGTTCATGGCGCTGGGGCGCTACAACGGCAGCCGCGGCAAAGACAAATACCCCAGCCTGGTGCTGGGTGCGCAAAAGCAGTGGATGTTTGATGCGAATGCACCGCGCCAAGTCTGAGGTGCCAGCCGATCGCGCTGCCGGGCTGGGTGGGCAGCGCTATTCATAATGTGAGCGGTTAGCGCTTAAAAAAAAAGGGATTCAGAGCTTTTATGCTCTGAATCCCTTTGTTCATTTACGCAAGCAGCTCTGTTTTTAAGAGCTCATCAAGGCACGCTGGGTGTCTCGGCAGAGGGGGGAGTGGCTGTTGCCGCTTGGTTGGGCTGCGCTGCTGGCTCTGCCGATGCCGCCATTCCCTGTGCCTCTGGGGCCGGCGCAGATGCCGCATGGGCCGCAGGCCCAGTCGCCGCAACGGCGGCCACTGCCGACAAGGTGGAGGCTGGGTGTGGCTGCTGGTGCGGCACCACGGCTTCCCCTTCTTGCATGCGCGTGACCAGCACCTGGTCGATGCGGTAGCTGTCCACGTCCATCACTTCAAAGCGATAGCCGCCCCAATCCACGCGGTCGGTGCGCCGTGGCACGCGGCGCAGCATCACCATCAAAAAGCCTGCCAGCGTTTCGTATTCCTCTTCGTTGGGCAGGGCGGCCAAGTCCAGAGAGCGCATCACGTCGTCGATGGGGGTGATGCCGTCGATCAGCCACGAGTTTTCATCGCGCTGAATGATTTGCTCCTCATCGTCGGGCGATACCAGATCGCCCATCACCGTACTCATCACGTCGTTCAGCGTCACCACGCCGACCACCAGGCTGTATTCGTTCAGGATGGCGGCAAAGTCTTCGTGGGCTTGCTGGAACTGGTCGAGCACTTCGGCCAGCGTCAGCTTGTCCGGCACCATCAAGATTTTGCGGATCAGGCTGTCGTCTTGCAGCGAAATGGGCTGGTTGTTGAGCACGCGCTGGAACAGGTCTTTGGCGTCCACATAGCCCACGATGTGGTCGATGTCGCCATCGCACACGGGGTAGGTGGAAAAAGGCTCCTCGGCAATGCGCGCCCGGATCACCTGGTCCGGGTCGTCACGCAGAAAGTAGGCAACGCTGTCGCGCTGCGTCATGGCTGAAGCCACCGTGCGCGTGTCTAGCTCGAAAATGTTGGCAATCGCCTGTTGCTCGCGCTCGGCCAGCACACCCGCACGGGCGCCGGCCTCGGTCATGGCCAAGATATCGTCCGAGGTGATTTGCTCATCGCGCTTGTCGGGCAGGCCCAGCAAGCGGATCAGGGCGTCGGTCAGGCGGCCATAGAACCACACCACCGGCTTGAAGAAGGTGATGCACAGCTGCATCGGGCCCAGCACGCGCAGCAGCAGCGCCTCGGGCTCGATCATGCTCAGGCGGCGCGGCAGCAAGTCCGCAAACAAGATGAACAGTGAGGTGATGACAAAGAAGGACAGCACCGAGCCCAGGTGCTGGGCCGAGCTCTCTGGCATCCACCAGGTCAAGATACCTGCCAGCGTGGTACTTAAAGCGCTTTCACCCACGATACCGCCCAAAATGGCGATGGCGTTTTGGCCCACTTGCACCACGGTGAAGTAGTCGCCGGGTTGCTCTTGCAGCTGGATGGCTTTTTCTGCACGGGGGTCGCCTTCGTCGGCCATCTGTCGCAGACGCAGACGGCGGGAAGCGGCCAAGGAAATCTCGGCCACGGCTACGAAGGCGCTGGCAGCAATCAGCAGCGCAATGATGAGCAGGCTTTGGGTGAGCGTCATAAGTCAGTGGGATGGCAGGTGACGGCCGAATGTCACCATTGTGCATGCCTCCTTCGCATGCAGGCATCAGGATTGCCTCGTACCGCTGCCCTGCGGCCGAGAACGAAAAAACCGCCCCTGTGGGCGGTTTTGGATAAAGCAGGGGCCATGCCAGTCGAACTGGTCATTGGGGTTGGCAGTGGTCCCAAAGTGTGCATCTGGCGCGGATCAGGCCTGGCCGTTGATCACTTGTTGCAACTCGCCCGATTCGTACATCTCCATCATGATGTCCGAGCCGCCGATGAATTCGCCCTTGATGTACAGCTGGGGAATGGTGGGCCAGTTGCTGTAGTCCTTGATGCCTTGGCGAATTTCCTGGTCTTCCAGTACGTTCACGGTGGCAATGGCCTTGGGCTCGACGCCGCAGGCCTTCAAAATTTGAATGGCACGGCCCGAGAAGCCGCACATGGGGAAGCTGGCGCTGCCCTTCATGAACAGCAGGATGTCGTTGTTTTTGACCAGTTGGTCAATGCGTTGTTGTACGTCGCTCATGGGGATCTCCTTGCAGGGGAGCCAGGGTTTGCGCAACCCGGCAATCCTGTCGATTATTTCACTGTATTGGCTGCCGCGGCAGATTC
>NZ_CADEPJ010000096.1 GCF_902829245.1 Comamonas jiangduensis
GTATAGCTGCTGGCGCAGGTGGAATAAGCGTTAGAGGGCAATTTGGCTGATAAATCTATTGGGCGTTGACTGGGGTGTACTTAGGTGTTCACTTCCAGCTCAGCCAGTAACTCCGCTTCACGGGCCTGTTTGAGCGCTTCAATCACATCGCCCAAATCACCTTCCATGATGTTGAGCAGCTTGTACAGCGTCAGGTTGATGCGGTGGTCGGTCAGGCGCCCTTGCGGGAAGTTGTAGGTGCGAATGCGGTCGCTGCGGTCGCCCGAGCCAATCAAGCCCTTGCGCAGTGCGGCTTCCTTGGCTTCGCGCTCCTTGCGTTCTTTTTCCTGGATGCGCGCTTGCAGCACCTGCAGGGCCTTGGCCTTGTTGCTGTGCTGGCTGCGGCCGTCCTGGCATTCGGCGACGATGCCCGTGGGAATGTGCACCACGCGCACGGCCGAGTCGGTCTTGTTGATGTGCTGGCCACCCGCACCGCTGGCGCGGAAGGTGTCAATGCGCAGGTCTGCGGGGTTGAGCGTGATGGCGGCGGTTTCATCGGGCTCGGGCATCACGGCCACGGTACAGGCGCTGGTGTGGATGCGGCCCTGGGTTTCGGTGGCAGGCACGCGCTGCACGCGGTGGCCGCCCGACTCAAACTTGAGTGCGCCGTAGACGTTGTCCCCCTCAATGCGCAGCACGATTTCCTTGTAGCCGCCAATTTCGTTTTCGTTGGCGCTCATGATCTCCACCTTCCAGCCCACATTGGCGGCGTAGCGGGTGTACATGCGGGCTACGTCACCCGCAAACAGGGCGGATTCGTCACCGCCCGTGCCAGCGCGGATTTCGACATAGGCGGGGCGTGCGTCGTCCGGGTCTTTGGGCAGCAGCAGGCGCTGCAGCTCGTCTTCCAGCTGCAGCAGCGCGGCCTCACCCTGGGCAATTTCTTCTTGCGCCATCTCGGCCATGTCGGGGTCGTCCAGCATCTCCCGGGCGGTGGCCATGTCGGCCTCGGTTTGCAGGTAACGCTGGTAGCGGCCCGCCACGGCGGTCACCTCCGCGTGTTCGCGCGAGATGGTGCGGTACTTTTGCATGTCGCCCATGATGTCTTCGCGCGAGAGCAAAAAGTCCAGTTCTTCAAGGCGCTGGGCGTAGCGCTCCAGCTGGGTGCGCAGAAAGGGTTTCATGGTGGTGGTCAGAAGAAAGAAGGTGCTACGCAAGGGTAGCTGTAAGCGCTTGCTAGATAAGCGCTAAAGGCATTTTTGGCTTTGAATGCAAAGCCGCGCAGAGAACGTAGCTAACGTTTGCCGGGGCGCAGAAACAGTTTGGAGACGGTGTCCAGGGTCTGGGCGCGCTCTTGCTCGCTGCCCTTGTGCAGGGCCGCCAAGGTGCCGTGCATCATTTTTTGCGTCAGGCCGCGCGACAGGGCGTCGAGCACGGCATCCACATCTTCGCCCTTGGCCAGTAGCTTTTTGGCGCGGGCAATTTCGGCTTCGCGCCAAGCATCGGTCTGGGCATTGAGCTGCTGGATGAACGGCACCACGCCACCCTGGGCGCGCTGGTGCATCCACTGCATGAAGTTGCTCACCCCTGCGTCGATGATGACTTCGGCCTCGGCCACGGTGGCCTGGCGCTGGGCCTGGGCGGTGCGCACCACGCTGGCCAGATCGTCCACGGTGTACAGGTACACGTCGCGCAGGTCTTTGACCTCGGGCTCAATGTCACGCGGCACGGCCAGGTCGACCATGAACATGGGACGGTGCTTGCGTTTTTTGAGCGCGCGCTCAATCGCCCCCAGGCCAATGATGGGCAAGGTGGAGGCCGTGCAGCTGATGATGGCGTCGTACTCGTGCAGGTGCTCGGGAATCTCGGCCAGCGGCATCACGCTGGCGCCGATGCGCGCCGCCAGCTTTTCACCGCGCTCCATGGTGCGGTTGGCAATGGTGATGTGGGCGGGGTTTTTGGCCGCAAAGTGCGCGGTGGCGAGTTCAATCATCTCGCCAGCGCCCACAAACAGAATGCGAATTTGGCTCAGGTCTTCAAACAACTGGCCCGCCAGGCGCACGGCAGCGGCGGCCATGCTGATGCTGTGCTCGCCAATCTCGGTGGAGCTGCGCACCTCTTTGGCCACGGCAAAGCTGCGCTGAAAGAGCTGGTTGAGCGTCGAGCCTAGTGCGCCAGCTTCTTCGGCCGCGCGCACGGCGTTTTTCATCTGGCCCAGAATCTGGGTTTCGCCCAGCACCATGGAGTCCAGGCCCGAGGCCACGCGGAAGGCGTGGCGTGCGACCGAGCCTTCTTCCAGCAAGTAAGAGTGCGAGCGCAGCACATCGGTGCTGACGCCACCGGAATGGGCCAGCCAGCCCAGGGTGTGCTCCAATGCGGGCGCACCTGCGGCGCAGTAAATTTCGGTGCGGTTGCAGGTGGAGAGAATGGCGGTTTCCACCTCAGGGTGGCGCGTGGCGCTGGACAGTGCTTCGCGCAGCCCATGCAGCGTGGGTGCGATTTGGTCAATCGCAAACGCAAAACGGCCCCGTAAATCTAACGGTGCCGTGTTGTGATTGATACCGAGTGCCCAGACTGCCATGCCTTGGATTATAAAATTTGTGCAGCATTTGCGCGTCCTACCGATCAAAGACTTGATCTGTGTCATTTCTATGTCTGCACTTGACTTCCTGATTCACCTCTCCAGCTTTGTGGCGCCGGCGGTTTTCCTCGCACTGGTGCTGGCTGCAGGCGCGCGCTTGGTGGGGCGCCAGCGTGGGCATGTGCTGCCCTGGTATCACATGGCCAGTGTGAATGCGCTGCTGGGCATTTTGGTGCTGGCACTGGGTGTGGTGCTGCTGGGGCAAGACGGGCGCATGGGCACGTATGGCGTGCTGGTGCTGGCCATGGGCAGCTGCCAGTGGCTGATGTCAGGCGGCTGGAGCAACTGACAGGCCAAGTGCTGTGCGTTGCTGGTCTGCCAAGGCCTGCGCCAGCAACCACGTCCTGAAATCTTGCAAGGCATGCGACGCCGGGCGAGAGGCCGGCTGGCACAGAAAGTAGCCGCGCTCAATCTGAAACGGCCGGTGTACGGGAATGGCAATACGCCCGGCGGCCAAATCATCTTCAATCAGGCAGCGTTGCACCACGGCAATCCCCATGCCGGCAATGACGGCTTGCACCAGCATGCCTACCAGTTCAAAGTCGGCTGCCGGTGCAGGGTAGGGGCCATCGCAGCCCATTTTTTCAAACCAGCGCGCCCAGTTGTCGGGGTAGTTGGTGTGGGCCAGCAGCGGGCGGCGCAGCAGGTCTTGTGGGCGGTGCAGCACCAAAGCGTCTTGCGGGTGCTCATTACTCATACCATCGCACCCACCGAGGAGAAACCCTATGAATCTGCGTCGTACCCTGCTCTCGACCGTGGCCGCTGCTGCGGCATTGGCTGCCGTGGCGCCTGCTGCCTGGGCTGCTGACAACTACCCCAGCCGTCCCATCAAGTTGATCGTGCCGTTTGGTGCAGGTGGCTCGACCGACATCGTGGCGCGCCTGCTGGCCGACAAGATGGGCCCGATCCTGGGGCAGGCAGTGGTGATCGAGAACAAGGGCGGCGCGGGTGGCGCTATTGGTGCGGCAGAAATCGCCAAGTCGGCCCCCGACGGTTACACCATCGGCATGGCGACGGTGTCGACCCATGGCGCCAATCCGGCCATCGTGAGCAAGCTGCCTTACGACGCGAAAAAAGACTTTGCTCCCATCACCAATGTGATGGCGGTGCCCAGCGTGTTTGTGGTGCACCCCAGCGTGCCTGCCAAGACCATGCAAGAGTTCATTGCATTGGCCAAGAAGGAACCCGGCAAGTACAGCTTTGCATCGCCCGGCACGGGCTCGCTGGGCCACGCCAATATCGAAAATTTCATGAATTTGGCGGGCATTGATCTGCTGCACATCCCCTACAAGGGGGCAGGCCAGGCGTTGAACGATGCCTTGGGTGGTCAGGTCAATGCCATGACGGACAACCTGTCCTCGTCGCTGACCAACATCAAGGCGGGCAAACTGCGTCCACTGGCGGTGCTGGCGCTCAAGCGTACCGAGCTGCTGCCCGACGTGCCCACCTACACCGAGCTGGGCTACCCCCAGATGGGTGATGGCGGCTGGTTCGGGCTGGTTGCGCTGCTGGCACGCCCAAGGCCATCATCGACAAGCTGAATGCGGCCGCACCAAGGCCATGCAAGACCCCGGCTACCAGCAAAAGCAAAAAGACATTGCTGGCGAAGGCATGGCCAACACGCCCGAAGAGTTCTCCAAGCAAATCGACGCTGCGATTGCCCGCTACACCGCAGTGGCCAAGCGCGCCAACATCAAAATTGATTGATGCAAGACACGCTTGATTTTCTGAAGCCCCGCCCGGATGCCCCCGTATTGGTGCATCCGCCGCAGGGCGCGGTGCTGCCGCTGGTGTGCGACTCGCCGCACAGCGGTACTGCGTACCCCGCAGACTTTGGCTATGCCTTGCCCCTGGCGCTGCTGCGCCGGGGGGAAGACAGCTTGGTCGATCAGCTGTGGCAGGCCTGGCCCGAGCATGGCGCAACGCTGATTGAGGCCACCTTCCCCCGCACCTACATTGACCCCAACCGCGAAGAAGATGACATCAACCCCGCGATGCTGGACGGTGCATGGCCCGTGCCTTTGCACCCCGGGCCCAAGACGCTGCAAGGTCTGGGACTGGTGTGGGAGCAAGTCAACCAAGCGGGGCAAGCCACGCCGGTGTATGACCGCAAACTCAGCGTGGCCGAGGTTCAGCAGCGCATTGCGCACTACTGGAAGCCTTACCACGCGGCGCTGGCGCAAGCCATTCGCTGGAGCGTGGACCGCTTTGGCTGCGTGTGGCACCTCAACCTGCACTCCATGCCCAGTGATGTGTACCAGCGCCTGGGGTCGCCCGAAAAACACCTGGCCGACTTTGTGCTGGGGGATCGGGATGGCAGCACCTGCGACCCTGCGTTCATCCATCTCATCGGTGATGCCTTGCAGGCCCGTGGCTATAGCGTGGCCTATAACGAGCCTTACAAAGGGGTGGCGCTGATTGGCCGCATTGGCCAGCCCGCATATGGCCGCCACAGCCTGCAAATTGAGATCAACCGTCGCATCTATCTGGACGAAGCCACACGCTTGCCCAGCGCAGGTTTTGCGCCGCTGCAGCAAGACTTGCACGGCGTGATGGCCGAAGTGGCAGAGTTTGTGTGCACAGCCAGTGGCTTGGAGCGCATGGGCTGAGTTGCTGCACCTCTACACCCACACCGCAACTGCCGCATTGGTGGTTGCGGTTTTTTTATGGGTGTGTGGCGCGCCTGTCATTAATTTGTCACAAAAGTGTCATGAAAGCGGGCAAGTCCCAGCGCGGTGCAACGGTGCCTTTCCTAGAATCCGCCGACACGGCAGCTGCCGTGCAGCATTCTGGGGAAAGACCAGCGTGCTCTTCCTGGCTCAGCATAACGAGAGAGACACCATGAAACACATCGCGCGCGCAGGCGTGGCACTGGCTGCAGGGCTGCTGTTGGCCTTGGGGGCACAGGCCCAGAACTTTCCCTCCAAACCCATTCGCATCGTGATGGGCTTTCCTGCTGGTGGCCCGCTGGACCAGCATGCGCGTTTGCTGGCAGACAAGCTGCAAGCAGAGCTGGGCCAGACCATCGTGATGGACTACAAACCCGGTGCCGGCGGCACGCTGGGGGCGCAAGATGTCAAAAATGCGCCCGCAGACGGGCACACGCTGATGATTGCCAACACCGGGGTGATGGTGATCAACCCACGCCAAGGCCCACCCTGGCAAGGTGAACTTTGGCTCAGCGGGCAACGGCGGCATCAGCCATTTGGTGCCTGAGATGCTGAAGACTGCGGCAGGCATTGAGATGGTGCACATCCCCTACAAGGGCAGCGCGCCCGCGTTCACCGATTTGATGGGCGGCCAGGTGCAGTTCATGGCGGAGAGCATTCCGCAGGCCGCCGCGTATCACAAGCAAGGCAAGGTGCGGGCGCTGGCGGTGACCAGCAAGGAGCGCAACCCTGCCTTGCCTGAAATTCCGACGGCCATTGAAGCCGGTCTGAAGGGGTTTGAAGTGGTGGGCTTTTATGGCTTTCTGGCCCCGGCGGGCACCCCCCAGCCGGTGGTCGATCGCCTCAGCCAGGCCTTCCAGAAGGTGATGGAAAATCCTGAGTTGCGCGAGCGCATGGTCAGCCAAGGCGCCAACCCTGACTTCATGGGCGCGGCCCAGTTCAAGACCTTCCTGGAAGGCGAAATGCCGCGCTGGGCCGATGCGGTCAAGCGTTCTGGCACCAAGATGGACTGAGCAGCGTAGCGCTGGTTTAACACCATCGCAGTCCCATCAAAAAAGGCCTTCCCGTGCAGAAAGGCCTTTTTGTTTTGATAGCTGCTGGCGCTGGTCTAGCAATGGTTTCAGATGCTTTTATATCTGAGAGTCTTTATTGATGAGCGCTAGCAGCTACTTTTTTAGATGTGCTGGCCCGTCTGTGCGGGGCTGAACAGGTCCACACGGTCGGTGATGATGCCATCGGTGCCCAGGTCAATCAGGCGTTGCGCGGCCCATGCATCGTTGACGGTGTAGCTGCTGCAGCGCAGGCCCGCGCCGTGCACCTTGGCCACCAGTGCTTCGTCCCACAGCGCATGGTTGAGCACCATGGCGTGGCAGCCCAAGTCGGTCGCAATCTTCAGGTCCGCATCGCCCGTGCCATCGGCGAACTTGTCCACCAACAGGCCACGTGGAATGTGCGGTGCCACTTCGCGCGCGCCTTGCAGGGCTTCGGGCTTGAACGAGGTGAACAGCGGCTGGGTGATGTCCTGGGGCCAGATGCGGTTCATCAGCGCACCACAGGCGCGGCCCGTTTCCAGTTCCTGGCCGGGTGTGGGCTTGATCTCTACATTCAAATCCAGGTGGGTGGCCAAGCACCAGCGTGCCAGCGCTTCCAGCGTGGGCAGGGCTTCGCATGCATACGCGCGCGAGTGCCAGCTACCAGCATCGAGCTGGGCGATTTCGCCCATGGTTAATGCGCCGCCCACGCCGCTGGCGTTTGTGGTGCGATCCAGCGTGGCGTCGTGCATCAAAAACAGCACGCCGTCTTTGCTGAGCTTGGCATCGCATTCAAAAAAGCGGTAACCGTGCAGCGCGCCCAAGCGGAAGGCACTCATGGTGTTTTCGGGGGCCAGCTTGCCCGCGCCGCGGTGGGCGACCCAGCGGGGATAAGGCCAAGGATGCAAAGCAGTAGTCATGGTTAGTCCAACAAAATTTTGCGGCTTCACACATTGCTGCGAGTTTGGAAGTGGGCATTAAAGTCACCACGATCCAAGCAGGAGACACCGAGGAAGGGCCGCCCCGCACCGAGGGTGTCGTCCCTCCCGCGTAGCGAGAGAGGGGGAAGCGGCAAAGCCGCTCAGGGGGTGTTTGAGATTTATACGCGCTTGCCAGTTTCAGCGTTGAACCAGTGCAAACGATCTTCGCGTGCGCTGATGCGGGCCGTCTCGCCAGGCTTGGGATAGGGCTTGCCTTCTTCCACGCGCACGGTCACGCTCTCACCGCCCACCTTGCCGTACAGCAGGCGCTCTGCACCCAGCAGTTCCACGGTTTCCACCTTGAACTCCACGCCACCGGCTTCGACCAGATCGATGTGCTCAGGGCGGATACCCAAAATCAAACCGGGCTTGCCGTTGGGTGCGTTTTTCAGCAGGTTCATGGGGGGCGAGCCGATGAAGCTGGCCACAAAGGTCGACGCGGGGGTGTGGTAGACCTCTTCGGGCGTGCCAAATTGCTCCACGTTGCCGCCGTTCATCACGACCATGCGCTGGGCCAGGGTCATGGCTTCGATCTGGTCGTGGGTCACGAACAGCGAGGTAATACCCAGCTCGGCGTGCAGCTTCTGGATTTCCAGACGGGTTTGACCGCGCAGCTTGGCGTCCAGGTTCGACAGCGGTTCGTCAAACAAAAACACCTGGGGCTGGCGCACGATGGCACGGCCCATGGCCACGCGCTGGCGCTGGCCGCCCGACAGCTGGCGGGGCTTGCGGTCCAGCAGGTGGCTCAGCTCCAAAATCTTGGCGGCCTTGTCGACGCGCTGCTTGATTTCCGCTTCGGGCACTTTGGCGAGCTTCAGGCCATAGGCCATGTTCTCGTAGTTGGTCATGTGCGGGTACAGCGCGTAGTTCTGGAACACCATGGCAATGTTGCGCTTGGCGGGCTCCAAGTCATTGACCTTTTTGTCGGCAATGATCAGGTCACCATCGGTGATTTCTTCCAGGCCTGCAATCATGC
Organism: Comamonas jiangduensis; assembly: GCF_902829245.1. Lineage (GTDB taxonomy): Bacteria > Pseudomonadota > Gammaproteobacteria > Burkholderiales > Burkholderiaceae_C > Comamonas > Comamonas jiangduensis. Next base: position 8,277 of record NZ_CADEPJ010000096.1, read on the forward strand.
GCAGCAGGGTGGACTTGCCGCAGCCCGAGGGGCCTACCAGCACGACGAATTCGCCGTCCTTGATTTCGACGTTGATGCCGTGAATCACGGGCACAGCCGTCTTGCCGGTGCCGTAACGCTTGATGATGTTCTTTAAAGAGATGGATGCCATGACAGGTCTTCCAAGTATTCGTTCAATGGGTCAAAAGAAGGTGGATGGGGGCAATGGGGCGAGACTTACTTCTCGGTATCCACCAAGCCTTTGACAAACCACTTTTGCATCAGGATCACCACCAAGGTGGGGGGCAACATCGCCAAGATGGCGGTGGCCATCACAATGTTCCAGTCCACAGCAGCTTCACCACCGGCCAACATGCGCTTGATACCGATCACCACGGGGTACATGTCTTCCGAGGTGGTCATCAAGAGCGGCCACAGGTACTGGTTCCAGCCATAGATGAACTGGATCACAAACAGCGCAGCAATCGAGGTCTTGGACAGGGGCACCAAGATGTCCTTGAAAAAGCGCATGGCGCCTGCGCCGTCAATGCGGGCTGCTTCCACCAGCTCATCAGGTACGGTTAAGAAGAACTGACGGAACAAGAAAGTGGCGGTGGCCGAAGCAATCAGCGGCAGCGACAAACCGGCATAGCTGTTGAGCAAGCCCAGATCGGCCACCACTTTGTAGGTCGGCAAGATGCGCACTTCTACGGGCAGCATCAGCGTCAAGAAGATGGCCCAGAAACACAGCATCTTGAAGGGGAAGCGGAAGTAGACGATGGCAAACGCCGACAGCAAAGAAATGGCGATTTTGCCGACGGTGATGATCATGGCCACCACAAAGCTCACCCACATCATGTGCACGACGTTGGTGTTGGAGCCCAGCTTGCCGGAGCCCAGCAGTGCTTCTTTGTAGTTTTCCCACATATGCACGCCAGGCAGCAGCGGCATGGGGGATTGCACAATGTCAGAGGCGGTGTGGGTCGAAGCGACCAGCGCCAGATACAGGGGAAGGCAACAATCGCTACGCCGAGAATCAGCACGGCGTGCGACAGGATGTTCAGCCAGGGGTTGCGGTCAACCATGATCAGTACTGCACTTTCTTTTCAACATAGCGGAACTGGATCACGGTCAGTACAACCACGATACACATCAGGATCACGGACTGGGCCGCCGAGCCGCCGAGGTCCAGCGCCTTGAAGCCGTCTTGGTAGACCTTGTACACCAGGATCGAGGTCGACTGGCCAGGGCCGCCCTGGGTGGCTGCGTCAATGATGCCGAAGGTGTCAAAGAACGCGTAGACGATGTTGATCCCCAGCAAGAAGAGGGGGGGGGGCGACAGCGGGGGCAACGGGATGTTCCAGAAACGGCGCCGGGGGCCTGCACCATCAATCGAGGCGGCCTCAATCAGCGCCTTGGGAATGGATTGCAGACCCGCCAGGAAAAACAGGAAGTTATAGGAAATTTGCTTCCACACCGACGCAATCACCACCAGCGCCATGGCCTGGTTGTCATTCATCAAGTGGTTCCACTCGTAGCCCAGCTTGCCCATGTAATAAGTCACCACACCGATGGAGGGCGAAAACATGAAGACCCACAGCACGCCTGCAATCACGGGCGCTACGGCGTAGGGCACGATCAACAAGGTCTTGTAGACCATGGCGAAGCGGATGATGCGATCCGCAAAAATAGCCAGCACCAAGGAAACCGCAATACCAATGCCTGCCACCAGCACCGAGAACAGCGCGGTGCGCTTGAAGGACTCTAGGTACGTCCCATCTTGGAGCAGGTTGCGGAAATTATCGAGCCCGACCCATTCGGTAGAAAGACCGAAGGCATCTTCCATCTGGAAGGACTGCAAGACGGCTTGGCCGGCAGGCCAGAAGAAGAAAACAGCAATGATCAGCAGCTGGGGCATGATGAGCGCCCAGGGCAGCCATTGCGATCGGAAAAGTACGCGTTTTTCCATGATGGGTCACAAAATAAAAAACCGCCGGAGCGCTAAAGGCTGCGGAGGAAAGTGAGATGCATCGAGTGGTGTTTGCTTAATTCGCGTCAAAACGAATCAAGGCGAAACACTAGGTGTAATCGAATATGCGCGTATTGTGCCTAGCTGGCAGCCGCTGCGGCAAATTTGCAGCGGCTACCGTGTAACTCAGAAGGGTATTAGCCCTTCTGATCTCGCGGCTTACTTGCCGCCGTTAGCACGCTCAAAGCGTGCCAGCAGTTCATCGCCACGCTTGACGATGTTGTCCAGTGCTTGCTTGCCGGACTGCTTGCCCGACCACACTTGTTCGAGTTCTTCGTCCTCGATGGTGCGAATCTGCACGTAGTTGCCCAGACGGATACCGCGCGAGTTGTCAGTCACCTTGCGGATCATCTGGTTCACTGCCACGTCAGTGCCAGGGTTCTTGGCATAGAAGCCCGATTTTTCGGTCAGCTTGAAGGCTTCCATGGTCACAGGCAGGTAGCCGGTGCGCTGGTGCGAAGCGGCTTGGATTTCGGGCTGCGACAGGAATTCGAAGAACTTGGCCACGCCCTTGTACTCAGGGGCCTTCTTGCCAGCCATTACCCACAGCGAAGCGCCGCCGATCACGGTGTTCTGAGGAGCACCCTTGACGTCGTCGTAGTAAGGCAGAGGGGCCAGACCGTAGGCGAACTTGGCGTTCTTGGAGACATCGCCGTAGAAGCCGGACGAGGTCTGGATCATCGCGCACTCACCCGCAGTGAACGAGGCCTGGGCTGTCGAAGCGCGGCCCTTGTAGACAAACTCACCCGCCTTGGCTGCGGCAGACAGGTTGTCGATGTGCTTGACGTGCAAAGGCGAGTTGATCTTCAGGCGGGCCTTGTAGCCATCCTTGCCCAGACCGTTTTGGTGGGTTGCAAACTCCACGTTGTGCCAGGT
>NZ_CADEPJ010000097.1 GCF_902829245.1 Comamonas jiangduensis
GACTCCAGCTGGGTCCAGCCTTGCCAAGCCAGGGTCATGGGGCAGCTGTGTCCCGATTCCTTGAGCTTCTTGGCAGCAGCGAACACTTCAGGCCAGGTCTTGGGCGCGGTGTCTGGCAAGCCAGCCTTTTTGAAGGCGTCCTTGTTGTAATAGAAGATGGTGGTGGAGCTGTTGAAGGGGAAGCTCAGCATCTGGCCGTTGGGGGCAGTGTAGTAGCCAGCCACAGCGGGGATGTAGGCCGCGGGATCGAACTTGGCGCCCGCATCGGCCATGATCTTGCCCACGGGCACGGTGGCGCCCTTGGAAGCCATCATGGTGGCGGTGCCCACTTCAAACACTTGCAGGATGTGAGGAGCATTGCCCGAGCGGAACGCAGCAATCGCAGCAGTCATGGACTCGTCATACACGCCCTTGAAGGTGGGTACGACTTTGTATTCGCTTTGGCTTTCGTTGAATTGCTTGGCCAGATCGTTGACCCACTCGTTGTTCACGGCGGTCATCGAGTGCCACCACTGGATCTCAGTGGCCGCGTTGGCCGCACCCATCGTGGTTGCGGCGATCACCGCAGACAGGGCGATTTGCTTGTATTGCATGGAAAACTCCTCTACGTGTAGAAAACTAGTGCCTTCATCGTATGAACAAATGCGACACTTTTATGACAGTCATTTCCCTGTGTGGAGGGTTATGACTGGCGCACTGCGATATGTCCGTGCATGCCAAAGCACACTGGCAGGCCCATAGCAACAGTGGCGCCATTCTAGAAGCCAAGAAAAATTTGAAGCTTAGGATTGACGCGAATTTTTTTCTTTTTTGATGCTTTTTGCGCGCAATTGTGGTTTTTGCGTAGTGGCGAAAAGAGAACAAAACCATAGCGAGAAGTTTTTGGCAATGCTGGCGTCAGGTCTCTTGGGGGTGTGTCAGCAGAGTTTGGGGGCTGGCATAAAATTGACCTCCCCATGACTTAAGGTGCGCCCACAGCGCCCAACCCGGTCTAAATCCATGAATGCACCGATTGCGCAGGCAGCGCTGGTGAACCGCGCTGCCGAACCCGCCCGTCTCCGTGAGATCCCCTATAACTACACCCCGTTTTCCGACAAGGAAATCGTGATCCGTTTACTGGGCACCTCAGCATGGAGTGTGCTCAACCAATTGCGACAAGAGCGTCAGACCGGGCGATCTGCCCGCATGCTCTACGAAGTGTTGGGCGATATGTGGGTGGTGCAGCGCAACCCCTACCTGCAAGACGACCTTCTGCACAACCCGGATCGTCGCAAGTTGCTGGTGGAGGCCTTGCAGCACCGCATGGCCGAAGTGCAAAAGCGCCGCCTGCCACAGGACGATGCACACCGCGATGCACTGGTGGGCGAGCTGATTGAGGCGGCCAACCGCGCGGTGCGCGAGTTCGACCGCATGTTTGTGGAAGCAGCAGATTTGCGCCAGCGTGTGCGCAAGACGCTGGGCAAGCTCACCCACAAAGACAACATCAAGTTTGATGGCCTCTCGCGTGTCAGCCACGTGACCGATGCCACCGACTGGCGCGTGGAATACCCCTTTGTGGTGCTGACGCCCGACACCGAAGCCGAGATGGCGCGGCTGGTCAAGGGCTGTATTGAGCTGGAGCTGACCATCATTCCTCGTGGAGGCGGCACGGGCTATACCGGCGGCGCCATTCCGCTGACATGGCGCTCGGTGGTCATCAACACCGAAAACTGCAAGCCATTACCGAAGTGGAACAAGTCACGCTGCCGGCGTGGACCACCCGTGCCCACGGTGTGGACCGAAGCCGGTGTGGTGACCAGCGCGTGGCCGATGCGGCCGAGCGCGCGGGCTTCGTGTTCGCGGTGGACCCCACCTCGATCGAGGCGTCCTGCATCGGCGGCAATATCGCCATGAATGCGGGTGGCAAAAAAGCCGTGCTTTGGGGCACCGCCTTGGATAACCTGGCCAGCTGGCGCATGGTGACCCCCGATGCGGAGTGGCTGGGGGGGGGGCGCATTGGCCACAACCCCGGCAAGATCCATGACGCGGAAATGGCCAGCTTTGAGCTGCGTTATTTCGCAGCCGATGGCAAAACGCCGTTGCGCACGGAGCGGCTGGATATTCCAGGCCAAAAATTCCGCAAGGAAGGCCTGGGCAAGGACGTGACCGATAAATTCCTGTCGGGCCTGCCCGGTGTGCAAAAAGAAGGCACGGACGGCCTGATCACCAGCGCGCGCTGGATTGTGCACCGCATGCCCGAGCACACCCGCACGGTGTGTCTGGAGTTCTTTGGTCATGCCAAGGATGCGGTGCCTTCGATCGTGGAAATCAAGGACTACATGTTCGAGGAGCAAAAGCGCTCGGGCGTGTTGCTGGCCGGTCTGGAGCATCTGGATGACCGCTATCTGAAGGCCGTGGGCTACGCCACCAAATCCAAAAAAGGCAATGGTGGTCTGCCCAAAATGGTGCTGGTCGGTGACATCGTGGGGATCCAGCAAAGCGCGCGCAGTCTTGGTCGGCAAGCCGCCCATCAAGGAGCAGGTGATTCACTTTGTGAACAAAAAGCTGCCCGGCGGCCTGCCAACCAAGACTGCGCGCGCTTTGCTGGATATTGAGAACAAGGACTACGTTCCCATCATTCGCAACCCGCAAGCCACCACGGCAGATACCGAGGCGGTGTTCTACTTCCCCGGCTGTGGCTCGGAGCGTCTGTACAGCCAGGTAGGCTTGGCCACGCAGGCCATGCTGTGGCACGCTGGTGTGCAAACCGTGCTGCCGCCCGGCTATCTGTGCTGCGGCTACCCCCAGCGTGGCTCGGGCCAGTACGACGTGGCCGACAAGATGATCACGGACAACCGGGTGCTGTTCCACCGCGTGGCGACCACGTTGAACTACCTGGACATCAAGACCGTAGTGGTGAGCTGCGGTACCTGTTATGACCAGCTGCAGGGCTACCAGTTCGACAAGATCTTCCCCGGTTGCCGCATCATCGACATCCACGAGTACCTGCTGGAAAAGGGCATTACCTTGCCCGGTGCGGCCGATGGCGCGCAAGGCGGTTACCTCTACCACGACCCCTGTCACAGCCCCATGAAGCTGCAAGACCCCATGAAGACCGTGAAGGCCTTGGTGGGCGATGCCACGATCAAGAGCGACCGCTGCTGCGGTGAATCCGGCACGCTGGGTGTCACACGCCCCGACATTTCGACGCAAATCCGCTTCCGCAAGGAAGACGAGCTGCGCCAGGGCGAGGCTGAATTGCGCGCCAATGGTTCGGTCCTCGCCAAGGGCAACGTCAAGATCCTGACCAGCTGCCCCAGCTGCCTGCAAGGCCTGAGCCGTTACGGCAACGACCTGCAAAACGGCCTGCTGGAAGCGGACTACATCGTGGTGGAAATGGCCAAGCAAATCTTGGGCGACAACTGGATGCCCGAGTATGTGCAGCGCGCCAACGCCGGCGGTATTGAGCGGGTGCTGCTCTAATGGCCGCCGATAACGCTGCAGCAGGCTGCGTGCTGTGTCGCGAGGCCGGCGGCCTGCCCGTCTGGCAGGGCGCGCAGTTGCGCGTCATCCGTGCGCAGGAAGAGGGCTTCCCGGCCTTCTACCGCGTCATCTGGACGGCGCATGTGGCAGAGCTGTCGGACCTGTCCGAGGCTGATCGCAACACCTGCATGGCCGTGGTGGCCGCGGTAGAGCGCGTGCTGCGCGAGCGTTTGGCACCCACCAAGATCAATCTGGCGGCGCTGGGCAATATGGTGGCGCACCTGCACTGGCACGTGATTGCGCGCTATGACTGGGACAGCCACTTTCCCGCATCGGTCTGGGCAAGCCCCTTGCGTGCGCGTGATTTAGCGCGCGAAGCACAATTGCAGCACGAACTCGCGGCCTGCGATGCAGCCATTGCGCAGGCATTGGCAGGCTGGGCTTAACAAATATGAGCGGCTTGCGCTGATTAAATAAGCGTTTCAGATAGTTTTGATGCTGAAGTTGGCTATTTACAAGCGCTGGCAGCTATCGTTTAGATAGGTAGCACCATGGCAGATATGCCTCTTCCCCAATCGCTGACTGTGCATGCCGCTTCGCGGGTGCTGGAGGTTGGCTATTCCGATGGCAAAAACTTTCGCCTGCCTTTTGAGTTGATGCGCGTGTACTCGCCTTCGGCAGAAGTACAAGGCCACGGCCCCGGGCAGGAAGTGCTGCAAACCGGCAAGCGCGACGTGACCATCGCCAACATCGAGCAGGTGGGCAACTACGCCATCAAGCCGTTTTTCAGCGATGGCCATGAAAGCGGCCTGTTTACCTGGAACTACCTGTACGAACTGGGCGAGCAGCAAGACCAGCTGTGGGCCGCCTATTTGGCGCGTCTGGAAGCAGCAGGTGTCGACCGCGACACTCCCATGCCCGAAAAAGCAGGTGGCAGCTGCGGCACTGGCGGCGGTTGTGGCTCGGGCAGCGCAGCAGCGCCTGCCAGCGGGGGGGGGTGCGGCAGCGGCTCTTGCGGGTGCAGCAGCTAACGCCAGCCACCTCGTGTGGCGCAGGCGCGCATCAATCTCCTGCGCAGGTTGGGCGATTTTTTTCTCAGCTTGTGCGTATGGTTTGATGCACCACAGTCACAGGTGAAATCCTCGGGTTTTCAACCTTGGCAGGCTGCGATGCTATATTTACCGTAGCTGGATAGGCAGGCTTTCAAAGCGGTTTACCCGGTACAGAATTTTGATTCAGGCACTGTATGCCCCGTGGTGATACGGGGTTGTCGCTGGTCTCAGCGCAGCGTCCTGCTTACATTTAAAGCTTATGAGCAGCACACACTTTGGATTCCAGACGGTCGACGAAAAAGACAAGGCCAGCCGCGTGCGGGGCGTGTTTGACTCGGTGGCGTCCAAGTACGACGTCATGAACGACCTGATGTCCGGCGGCCTGCACCGCGCCTGGAAGGCCTACACCGTCATGGTGGCCAACCTCAAAGAAGGCGACAAGGTGCTGGACATTGCCGGGGGTACGGGCGATTTGTCCATGGCGTTTTCCAAAAAAGTGGGCGCCACGGGCACCGTGGTGCACACCGACATCAACGAGGCCATGCTGCGCGTGGGTCGTGATCGCCTGACCGACAAGGGCATATTGCTGCCCACCTTGGTGTGCGATGCGGAGAAGCTGCCTTTCCCCGATGGCCACTTCAATCTGGTCAGCGTGGCGTTTGGTTTGCGCAACATGACGCACAAGGAAGTGGCGCTCAAAGAAATGAATCGTGTGCTCAAGCCCGGCGGCAAGCTGCTGGTGCTGGAGTTCTCCAAGGTGGCCAAGCCGCTGGAAAAAGCTTACGACTGGTATTCCTTCAACATCCTGCCCAAGATGGGTTCGATGGTGGCGGGCGACCCCGACAGCTACCGCTATCTGGCGGAATCCATCCGCATGCACCCGGGCCAGGAGGAACTCAAGGCCCTGATGCAGCAGGCGGGCTTCGGTCACGTGGACTATCACAACATGTCAGCCGGCATCGTCGCGCTGCACGTAGGTATCAAGTGCTAAACAGGGAGGAGACCCCCATGCATAGCTTCTTTGCCGGGTTTGGTTAAGTAACAGTTTTTGAAATTCAACGGAGATACAGCGATGAAAAAGGTGTGGGCAGTGACTTTGGCGGCAGCATTGGTCGTCATGCATCCCTTGGCAGAAGCCAAACGCATGGGTGGAGGCGGCTCGTTTGGCAAGCAGTCCAGCAATGTGACACAGCGCCAAGCCACACCCCCCGCTGCACCGCCTGCACGCCCTGCGCAGCAGCAAAATGCGCAGCAAAACAACGCGTCGGCCAAGCCTGCGACGCCTGCTGCTGCAGCCCCCGCCAAGAAGCCTTGGGGCGCGATGCTCGGCGGTCTGGCGGCGGGTTTGGGGTTGGCGTGGCTGGCCAATTCGCTGGGTTTGGGTGAAGCCTTTGCCAACATGCTGCTGTTTGGCTTGCTGGCGCTGGTGGTGATGGTGGTAATCGGTGCCATCATGCGCGCCCGTGCGAACAAAAAGCCAGCGGCTGCACGTCCTGCCGCTTCGCCTTTCGCTTTCCAGGGTGCAGGCGCGCCTGTGCCGCCTGCGGAAGTCGCCACCCCTCCGCAGTACAAGTCGCACAACGTGGGCAATGACGCCTCGGCCCGCCCTTGGGAGCAAATCCCAGGCGGCACTGGCTCCATGATCGGCTCGGGCATCGGTGCTACGGCAGCCCAGTGGGAGGTGCCTGCAGACTTTGATGCCCAGGGTTTTCTGGATGCTGCCAAGCGCAATTTTGTGACGCTGCAAGCAGCCTGGGACAAGGGCGATATCGCCACCTTGCGCGCGATGATGACCGACGACATGCTGGCTGAAATCAAGCAGCAACTCGAAGAGCGTGAAGCCCAAAGCGCTGGCGCACCCAACCAGACCGATGTGGTCATGATTGACGGCCATTTGCTGGGTATTGAGGATTTGGGAGATTCCTACATGGCCAGTGTGGAATTCTCGGGTCTGATCCGCGAAGAACCCTCGGCAGGCCCCAGCCCCTTCCGTGAAGTGTGGAATATGGCCAAGCCCAAAGACAACTCCAGCGGCTGGTTGGTTGCGGGTTTACAAGCCTTAGGTTAAAAAACTTTCCACTTCAGGAATAATCAGGGGACTATGGCAACACAGTCCCCTTTTTCATTCCTGAACGGTTTAGTGGAGCGCGCGGTCGAAGTCGTGCAACCACCAAGCTGGCTCGTCCACGAAACCCAGCAGCGCGCGGTACTGTTTCTCAACCATGTGTTGATGCAGGAACGCGAAGCCATGGAGCGCCTGGTGCGCCAAAAGGGGCGCGTGGCCCGCGTCCAATGGCGCAATTTCAATATGGCCTTGGTGGTAACGCCTGCGGGTCTGCTGAATCTGGCGCCGGAGGGTGCGACCCCCGATCTGCAGTTGGAAATCACCGACACCAATCCTTTGGCTTTGGCGCAAGCCGCTTTGACCGGCGGCAAGCCCAATTTGCGCATTGAAGGTGATGTGCAACTGGCTGCCGAGATCAACTGGCTGGTGGACAACGTGGAGTGGGATGTCGAAGAAGACATGGCCCGCATCATGGGGGATGTGCCGGCCCACACGCTGGCCACGCTGGGACGTACTGTGGCGGGCGCGATCCGCCAGTTTGTGGGTGGCCGCATGCCCGCGGGCAGCGCGCAGCAATGAGTCGCTTTTTCCGAGGCTTCACCATCATCTGGGTGGTGCTGCGCTACGGGCTTGATGAGTTGGTGCTTTCCAGCTTTCAACACCCGTGGCTGAACCGTTTGCGCCGGGTGCTGACAATTGGCCGCAAGCTGGAAGCGCCGCGTGGCGTTCGCCTGCGTGAGGCGCTGGAGCAGTTGGGACCCATCTTTGTGAAGTTTGGCCAGGTGCTGTCTACGCGCAGCGACTTGATGCCCCCCGATGTGGCGCAAGAGTTGGCCAAGCTGCAAGACCGTGTGCCGCCGTTTGATTCGCACATCGCCGTCGCCACGATTGAGCGCAGCTTCCGCAAGCCGATTGACCAGATCTTTGTGCAGTTCGAGCGCACGCCGGTGGCTAGTGCGTCGATTGCCCAGGTGCACTTTGCCACTGTGCGTGATCGCGATGGCTCGGAGCGCGAAGTGGCCGTCAAGGTGCTGCGCCCGGGCATGAAGACGGTGATCGACAAGGATGTGGCCCTCATGTACATGATGGCTGGCTGGGTCGAAAAACTCTCGCACGAAGCCAAGCGCTTGCAGCCCTTGGACGTGGTGGCGGAGTTTGACAACTACCTGCACGATGTGCTGGACCTGATCCGCGACGCTTCCAACGCGGCGCAGTTGCGCCGCAACATGGTAGGGCTGGCTTTGGGGGGGGT